>JANXED010000002.1 GCA_025058175.1 Candidatus Calditenuaceae archaeon
GTGGGGCATAGGACTCAAGGAGGCCTCGCACCTCCTTAGGAACGTGGGGTTCGAGGGACTCGCCGTGCTCGACCGACACATACTGAAGTGGATGGTCCTCGCTGGTAGGCTGGTGTCGGTTCCGAGGACCATGACCAGAAGGAGATACCTCGAGCTCGAGAGGGAGTTCCTCCTTTGGGCTGAAGACTTGGGGATTAGACCCGAGGCCCTTGACCTTTTGCTCTGGTACGTCCAGACCGGAGAGATTCTGAAGTGAAGGACGGCTGATTTACCGTCGATAACGCGCTAGTGTCTCTAGCTTTACACAATTTCAGTAAGACGAAGTTTTTGGAAGAGATCCCTTCTGGTTCGCCGGGGGCGGGATTTGAACCCGCGCGGGCCTCATCGGCCCAGTGGCTTAGCAGGCCACCCCCCTACCGGGCTAGGGCACCCCGGCTCGTCCTCAGCGACTCTAGCACCGCGCCACTATATGAACGGTAGGACCAAGCAGCGAGTCGCCTGGACCCTCATTCAGCTCGCTGCGCGTGGATTTCCCTGAGCTCCTGGACAACTCTCTCGAGTCTGTTCACCTTATGAACCAATAACGCGATCAGCGCGATCAGGCTGTAGCCGCCCTCGGTCCTCACGGCCTCCGGGAGCTCGTCCTCGAGGAACCCGATCAGGGTCTTCCCGCCGATCTCATAACGCTTCGGCTCCGGCAGCTGGACCTCGAGATCACGCTCCTCCAGGGCCCTCACGTTTTGCTTCGCGCCACGCCTCGAGACGACCGTCAGCTCGGCCGTGACCACCTCGAGCGGGAAGTCCTGAGCGTCGCCGATCGAGACGCGCCCCTCGCTGTCGAGCTTGATCACGCGTGCCCTGGCCTCTAGCTCCCTCAGCCTCCTCGCGACGTCGACCGAGAGGCCGGTCTCCGAGTCGGTCTCGCGTATCTCCGGCATCACTCGAACACCATGAAGAGGCACCTGACCCTACCCGTGAGGACCCGGACCTGCCAAACCCACACCATCGGGTCGAAGGTGATCGCGGTCCCTCCGGAGCCCGTGAAGATCTGATCGTGGCTGTCGTTCAGCTCTACCGAGTTACTGGTCGCCGTGTCCAAGAACTCGATTCTGCTCAAGTAGGCCTCTACCGCGTTGAACATGTCCATCGTGATGGGGTTCTTATCATACCGCAAATTATGAGAATAGGTCAGTGATAGGTCACCACTACTGCTAGTCGCTACATCGGCAGAATAAGTGTAACGGCCTGAGAAATCTTGAGGTAACGGTTGATTTATGTTGTGCTGGACGCCGTTCACATAATCTCTAGCGACTGATGGATTGGATGCCCCCCAAAACGACCGGTTGAGGTAATAATTCGCGGCCTCATTAGGGCGGCTGAGATGGAGCTCGTAATTGACCCTCAGTGCGTATTGAACCCGTATTTCTCCAGATATAAGCCCAGTAGCAAAAAGCGACCAGGAGCTACCGCCGTTTGACGAAAGCCAGACCGATGGAGAGAACGTGCTCGAAGAGCCAAAAAGTATTATTTCTGAAGAACCACTCGGCAGATTGGGTCTCAGGACAATCGAGTAGTTAGTGTCCCAATTCAAAACGGGAGCGTTACTATACGGAGCCGTGAACGGCGCGTCAGTGATTAAGTCCTGTATTTTGCTCACCGGTCTTCCGGTGCTATCGGCGTTCCAAAGTTCTATCACGTATGGAGGAGGCTGGGACGAGTTGAACCAGAAGGCCGCCCCAGTTAACGCTGGAGGCAACGGTGTGGCCCCGCTAGGTAGGTTCGTGGGCTGGGTAGGCGTTCTAAAGGAAACGGCGACCCTCTGATTGTTATTGGTTATGGAAGTATTCCTCGATGCGGTGTTAGGCTGCGGCGCGATATAAGTGGTGTTCGGCACTCCTGTGATGGTGAGCGTCTGCGAGGGCGTGGTGATTACCCTCCCTGACTCCCAGATTATTGGAACCGCCTTATTCCACCCGAGTATCAGGTATTCAACCATAGCTCACGCCGCCCTCTCCTCATACGTGACCGTCAAGAGTGATATTCTAGGGCTCGTCGACGTAGCAGAAGGCCTCGAGAGGTTGAAGCGGACCGTAAGTCTCTCGCGCCCCAGCTCGTGAAGGACGTAATCGCTGTCGATCAGGAGCGGGTAAGCGGAGGAGAAGCCGATCCAGTTGACCCTCGTCGGGTTACCCACGACCGTCATCGTCCCGACGTTCACAGAATACATCGTCCATTCATTTGCCCTCTGGGCGACGACCGAGACCTCGCGGTAGTTGCTCGCGTCGTGGTAAAGCCTGACCCTGCAGGTGACGCCGTCGTCGAGGGGACAGAGGTAGAAGTTCATCCTTCTGACCCAGCCCGCTTCCAAGTTCAGGTCCCTCGAAGCCGGATAGAATATCTCGCCAGGGGTCCCATAGCTCAACGGCTCGAGCCTGACGCAGGACCCGACGAGGTAGCCCATCCTCGCGCCGATCACCCGCGCGCCCTGACTCGAGCCCCAGAGAGAGAACGCCGGGTGTCTGGTCATCGTGTGCACCCTGCCTGGCCACCTCCTGAGGTAGGCCCTCTTCGCCAACGCCCAACCCGGGAGCCTCAGGTCCCTGAGCGACCTGAGGACCTCGCCGGAGGCGTTCTTGAGCTCGACGACGACCTCGCCGTCGCCGGGGTAGCTGACCCAGCTGGCGTAGCACCAGCAGGCGAAGAGCTCGGAAGGCGGGACGAAGTCGACCTCGAACCAACCGTTGATACTACCGGAGGCGAGCTCGACCTCGCCGGTGACATCGTTCAGCCTGACGTTCGCGCCCCTGTGGAACGTTATCGGCCTCTTATTGACGTAGGTGACGAATCGGTAGCCGACGGCGGCGACGACCCTTTGCGTGTGGTAGAGGGTGGACCTCATCGACGCGAGCTCGTCCGTGCCGATCGCTTTGCCGAACCGCGCCGTTACGTCCCCACCGATGGCCTCGCTCAAGTAGTCCTCGAGGAGCTCGAGCCTCCCGCCCACCTCCAGCACGACGTGCGGATCAGGAGGCGCATACCTGATGCCTACGACGTGCATGTCGACGCCCGAGAGCCCCAGCTCCGGCAGGTCGATCCTCACCATGCTGAACAGGTCTATCTGGCTCCGCTCGACGAAATCGCGGCGCACGGTGAGCCTGAGCTGCCGGCCGTATTCCCGGTTGAGGGCCAGCCTGATCCTCGCGCGGCGCTGGGCCTCGGCGGTGGAGGTGAGGAAGGGGTCGTGCACGACGACCGGAAGTTCGCCCCCGCCCTCGCTCACGTCCGCCATCACCTGGCCGCCGGCGCCCACGACGATGACCCGGTCCCTCAGGCGCCACCGATCCTCGCTGTACTCGGTCGCGGTCACGACGCGGCTGTCGATGGTGGCCACGGGTGCGCCCGGAGCCTTCGGCTTGAAGTACAACTTCCGGCCGGGCTTCATCCTGAGGTAGTAGTTGGTGCCGCGGGACACAGCAGTCATGACCTTGAGCGCGGACTCGTTCTGGATGGCCCATGGGGCTAGAAGAGCTGGCGTGTTCCGACTCGTCGACGTTAGCGACGTCGACGCCGCTCTCAAGCCTCGCCAAGTCCTTAACGATCGCGCCCGCACGGGTTCCGGCGGCGTACTCCCTGAAGACGACGTGTCGGTCCCACAGGACGAGCTCGGAAAGGGCCTGACAGACCGTCAGTCGACCGGACTTGCTGCTCGCCGACCTGCGGACGTTGACCACGAAGCCCTCGAACCTCGGGACCCCTCCCTGCAGGTACCGCACCTGGTGCCCTACCGCCGCGTCCTCGTCGAGCAGCGTGATCTCGAGCGACTCGAGCTGGTTTCCGCGGACTTCGTGGGAGAGGCTGACGACCCTGGAAGTGACCCTAGACCATCCGGCACCACTGCGGACCTCAAGGTCCATGGATGCGACACCTCGGACGCCCATGGAACCCAGTCCGCAAACAGGAAGACTCGGGGCGCGTCGACTCCAGGCTCACGCCTGCGTCGGAGGAACCGCCGAGCTATCAGCCAAGAGGGGGAGGTAGGAGAAAGTGCAGAGCCATTACTCGTACGTGACCTTTCCGCCCTTCTTGTAGACGTGCAGCACTATCGAGGAGACTGCGCTCCTTATCCCGGGAATCGTGAGCAGCTTTTCGGAGATGAACCTCCTGAACGAGGTGACGTCCGTGGCATTCACGATCGCGACGATGTCGTACTCCCCGGTCACCTCGTAGACGTCCGTCACCTCGTCGAACCTCGAGAGCGCCTCGCCGACTGCCTCGAGGCGGCCTGGCTCAACGAAGAGGTGGACCAGCGCCTTTACCCCAGCCAACTCCGAGTCCCACCTCAACTCTCCGGTCTAGTTTTAAGGATGAGCCTGAAAGGCTCAGACGGCCTTCTTGAGGAGGACGACCCTCCCGGGGAACCTGGAGAGCACCGAGTGGATCCTCTCGCTGTGGGCGGAGGCCTTCAGGACCGAGGCCTTCTCGAAGCCCCTGACCAGGTAGACGACGAAGTCCGCGTTCCCCGAAGTCAGCTCCCTGACCGCCGCCTCCTCGAAGTCCCCGATCTTGACCTCGTAGGTCACGGAGTAGCCCTTCGACCTCAGCTTGGAGGCAACCCGCTCAAGCTGGCGCTCCACCGCCTTCGTGTCCGGCTCAGCCTCGCCGGCCATCTCCCTCTCGATGACGCTGACCATCTTGATCTCGAACCTCGTGTCGGTGTAAGAGGTTATCGTCCTGACGACCGTCTCCGGGCTCTCGAAGGGCCTGACGAAGACCGTTAGGCTCATCCTGTATCCAGCAGGGATCACCATCTCCCGCTCGCTGGTGTCGACGACCGCGAGCCCCAACACCCTCCTGCGGTAAACGGCGTAACCCAATACCCCGACCGCCATCCAGACCGTTCCGAGCAGCCTCCCCAGCGGGTGGAGGAGGAGGTAGAGTCCGAAGATGGCGGTGGTCACTGCCAGGCCGAGCGCCACCAGGACGGGGACCTCGAGCTCCTTGCCCTTCCACCTGACGACGACGGCGGGTCTCAGCTGCCAAGGCCTGTAGACGTTCCGCTCCTTGTACCTGAGCGCCATGACAGAGAGGAGCAGCATGATGTACCCGACCATTGCGCCGAAGTTGTAGAGGCTAGCGAGGAGCGGTATGTCGCCGGGGAGCGTGAGGGCCAGCCCGATCCCTCCGAAGAGCAGGATGGTCCTCGTCGGCGTCCCGAACCTCGGGTGGAGCCTGTAGAGCCAGTGCGGGAGGAGCGAGAGCTTCCCCATCGAGGCGGTCAATCTGGAGACGCCTATCACGCCGGTGTTGGAGGAGGCCAGCGACATGATCATCGCCGTGACCGCGACGACCAACGCGAGCTCCTCCCCGAGGACCTTGAACCTGCTCACGAGCGCGGCCACAGGGTTCTCGATCGAATCGACGATGGTCTCAACCTCTGTCACGCCTATCGCGAGGACGCTCATCAGGAGCACGGAGAGGGGGACTAGGAGGGCCGCGAGCTTCGCGGCCCTCGGGATCCACCTGTGAGGGGCCCTCGTCTCCTCCGCGGCCTGGGCGATCGACTCGACGCCGATGAACGAGGCCATCGCGATCGTCACGCCGTATAGGAAGTTGTTGGTCTGAACGTCGAAGAAGGGCACGTACTCGACTTCGGGAAGGAAGTCCCCGCTCCCCCACCTCGTGACCTGCTCGGCGAAGCGCTCGGGGTCGAACGAGGTGAGGTAGCCCACGAGGAAGATTACGGCTTGGACCGCTATGCTGAAGGCGACTATTACGGAGATAAGGCCCGCGGAGTACTTGATCCCCACGTAGTTGAGGGCCAGGAGGAACGCGACCAGTAGCGCAGAGGTCAAGCCTAAGGAGCCGAACTTCACCGTCCCGAGGTCGAGCGAGAGGGCCTCGAGCTCTGGGAAGATGAAGTGGAGGTAGCCAGCGGAGGCGGTCGCGAAGAGGGAGATGCAGAGGAGGTAGTCGAGCATCAGCGCCCAGCCGGCCACGAAGCTCAGTAAGGTGTTCCAGGCCCTGAGCGCGTAGACGTGGACGCCTCCGGCGTAGGGGTACGCAGGCGCGAGCTCGCCGTACGAGAGAGCTATCGCGACGTAGGCCAGCGACCCGATTAGGAAGGCCAGCGGCGCGGCCCCTCCCGCGTACAGCATCGTGACGCCGAGCGCGATGAAGATGTCGGCCCCGACGTCGCCGTACCCCATCGAGAAGGAACCGAACCACCCCACTTCCCGCTTGTACGTCCCTTGTTCCTCCGACATTCGGGATTCAGCCCCCACCTTCGGGCCGGTCGGTCATAAAGGGTTAGCTTCCCGAGCGCCTGCTCAGGTCACGAGGTGGCGAAGAGGACCAACGCGGTCACCGCGAAGGCCAGGGCTATGAGCTGGCGGGGGTTAGGGACCTCCCCTAAGAGGACGAGGGCCAGCACGACCGTGACCATGGGGTAGAGCGAGGTGGTCACCACGACGATCGAGGAGGGGTTCGCCTCGAGGGCGACGTAGAACATGGCCGCGCCGAGGAAGCCGAGGGCCCCTGCGACGAGGCCCAGCGCCGCGAGGGACAGCGACTGGAATACCGCGGGCCGCGTGATCAGGATGAAGCCCGTGCTCGCGAGGATCTGACCGAGCGCCGCGAGGGCCGTCATCTCCCGCCATCCGAGCTGCTGGGAGAGCACCCTTCCGAGGAGGCCCCATGTCCCCCAGAAGAGGAGGGCGAGGAGGGCCGCGACGAACCACCTGAGCTCCACGGAGCCGAGAGGCCCGAGCCAAGTGATAATTTTTGTCCCGCAGGGCCTGAAGCTTCAGGAGGTCACCACTTCCCGGTCTCGCCGCGAAGCATCTCGCTGATGTGGACCCTGTCGATGTGCTTGGAGAGCTCCTTCGCGTCCTTCAGCGTAGAGCCGCAGTAGGGGCAGGTGATGCCCTTCTCCTCCTCCAGCTCCGGGAGCAGGGACTTCTCGACCAGCTCACCGGCGAGCGCCACGGTCGTGAGGACCCCGAGGACTCTGTCGCCCTCCATCACCACTATCCTCCTTATCCCCTTCTGGGACATGACCGCTATCGCGTCGCTGACCTTCCTGTCGGGGGTGATGGTGACGAGCGGGGAGGACTTGATCTCGCCGAGCTTCACCCTCCTCGGGTCCTTCCCCTCCGCGACCACCCTGTAGAGCACGTCCCTCTCGGTCACGATCCCGACCGCCTTCCCCCCCTTCGAGACGAGGACGCTGGTCACGCCCCTCTCACGCATCGTCCTGACCGCATCCGAGACGGACGTGTTCTCGTCGAGGACGACGTAATCGGTCCTCGCGTGCTTTATCACGGGGTCTGCCAGGATGTCGGGCTTCAACCCGCAGGACCGCCCTGCCGGAATCTCATAAACCCATACGCGAAGCCGTCAGTGGGGCTGCTGGGCCTCTGCCAGCTTGGTCACGACGACCCTGTAGTCCTTCGGGAGCTTGCTCGCGGCGATCCTCAGCGCCTCCTTCCCGAGCTCGAGGTTCTTGCCGTCGACGTAGAGGCTCATCACCTCCTTCCCCGCGAAGACCTGCGCGGCCCTTCCCACCGGCCTCCCGAAGGCCCTGCTCATCCCCTCCTGGAGCCTGTCGGCGTGGGCCCCGAAGATCAGCTTGTTCTCCCTCAGGACGTGGTGCGGGTGGGCCCTGATCACGAGGTAGAAGTCGTTCCCGATCTTCGAGCTGAGGAACTTCCCGGCGGCGACCCTCGAGGACTCCAGGGCCACGTCCCGTATCTGACAGTCGGTGTTCGCTATTAGGTCCAGCCTGTACTCGTAGTTCTCCCTCCAGGAGCCGTAGTCGTACTTCGCGATCCTCGGCTGCGGAGCGCCCGCTATCATGTCGGCCCGCGTGTAGGGCCTCTCGATCGCCCTGAAGTTCTTCGCCTTCATCCCCCTGCTTTCCGGGCCCTCAGGATAAAAACCGATCAGCACCGCACGGTCTGCCCCTCCGGGAAACCTCTATCTCTCCACGAGAGCGGTCTGGGCCGAGGGGACTTGGCGTTCATGGTCAGGATGGTAGGAGCGCTGATGATGGCCGGCGGGATCCTCGGTGTCGCGTTCTACACCGGCGTGATGACGGGGCTGGTGAGGCTCGTGGAGAGGGAGGTCCTGATAGCCTGGAGCGTCTACGCGATCTCGGTCGGCCTCATGCTGCTGGTTGCGCTCCTCGGGTACGTCGCCCTCACAGCCCCCGTTCCCAAAAGCGGCGACCCCAAAGGCGGGCGGATCGGAGGTCAAGGCTTATCCCTAGAGGAGGTCGTTTAACGTCGATGAGGAGGAGGCCAGCAGTCGCCTCGTTCTTCTACGCGGGGACTCGGGAGTCGCTCCTGGAGGAGATAAGGTCCTGCTTCCTCTCGCCCCATGGCCCCGGCAGGCTCGCCGAGAGGCCTCCGACTTCGGGCGACCCGGCGCCGGTCCTGATCTCCCCCCACGCGGGCTACGTTTACTCTGGCCCCGTCGCGGCCCACGGCTACCTGGAGCTCTCCAAGAGAAGGAGGCCGAGGACGGTCCTGGTGGTAGGGCCGAACCACTACGGCATAGGCTCGGACGTATCGATCTATCCGGGGGGAAGGTGGTCCACGCCGCTCGGGGACATCGAGATCGACGGCGAGCTCGTCTCGAGGCTCGCGGCCGCGTCGGACATCTTCACCCTCGACGAGGTCAGCCACGAGAGGGAGCACTCGATAGAGGTGCAGGTCCCCTTCATCCAGTTCGTCTACGGCGAGGGAGTCAAGTTAGTGCCGGTCTGCATGCTCGACCAGACGAAAGAGGCCGCGGTCGAGGTCGGGAGGGCCCTCGCGGAGGCGATAGAACGGCCAGAGGAGGTCGCGGTGATAGCGAGCAGCGACTTCACCCACTACGAGCCCCACGAGGAGGCGGTCAGGAGGGACTCAGCCGTCATTTCGAGGATCCTGAACCTCGACGTCGACGGGTTCTACAGGACCATGAGGGAGGTCGACGCGACGCTCTGCGGCTACGGTCCGATAGCCGCGGTGATGTACTACGCCAAGCTGAAGTCCTTCGCCAAAACGAGGCTGCTGAAATACGCCACGAGCGGTGACACGAGCGGAGACAGGTCCTCAGTGGTCGGGTACGCATCGATCGCCTTCGACCGGTGACCGGCTACGGCCAGATCCCGAGCAGCCTGATCGCCTCGCAGACCCTCTCGACAGACAGGCAGAAGGCCGCGGACCTGTTGTCGACCTCGTACTTCCTCGCGGTTCCGATCACGTCCTGGAACGCCTTCACCAGCTTCGCCTCCATCCTCGAGAGGACCTCTTCCTTCGGCCACTTCTCGCGCTTCAGGTTCTGGACCCACTCGAAGTAGCTGACGGTCACACCACCGGCGTTCGCGAGGATGTCCGGCACCACGAAGACCCCCTTCTCCCTCAGGACCCCGTCAGCGTCGGAGGTGGTCGGGCCGTTCGCTCCCTCGCTGATGACCTTCGCCTTGATCCCGTCGACGGTCTTCGCGTTTATGGTCCCCTCGATGGCCGAGGGTATCAGGACCTCGACGTCGAGGTGGAGGAGCTCCTCGTGGGTGATGGCCTTGGCACCGTCGAAGCCCAGCACGGTTCCGGTCCTCCTCTTGTGCTCGATCAGGGCGGGCACGTTCAGGCCCTCGGGTTTGTAGACGGCTCCCTTGCTGTCGCTGACCGCGACCACTTTCGCCCCCCAGCTGTGGAGGTAAAGGGCCGCGTAGCTCCCGACGTTCCCGAAGCCCTCCACCGCGACCCTGATCCCCTTCATGCCCATGTTCAGGGCCTTTACGGCCTCCCTCGCTCCTATCGCGACGCCCAGGCCCGTCGCCTCCTCCCTGCCCTCGCTACCGCCGAGCGCCACCGGCTTCCCGGTCACGACCTCTGGCGTGAGCTTCCCGACGATCTGGGAGTACGTGTCCATCAGCCAGGCCATCACCTGCGCGTCGGTGTAGACGTCGGGGGCCGGGATGTCCTTGTAGGGGCCGATGATGTCCGCGATCATGTAGGTGTACCTCCTCGTGATCCGCTCGAGCTCGTCCCTGTTCAGCTCCTTCGGGTTGCACTGGACTCCTCCCTTCGCGCCGCCGTAGGGGAGATCCACGACCGCGCACTTGTAGGTCATCAGCATCGCGAGCGCGGTCACCTCGTCGAGGTCGGTGGTCGGGTAGTACCTGATCCCGCCCTTGTATGGGCCCCTGGCGTTGTTGTGCTGGACCCTGTACCCTACGAAGGTCTTGACCGAGCCGTCCCGCATCTTCACCGGTATCGAGACGGTGAGCTGGACCTTGGGGTACTTCAGGAACTCGTAGTAGTCGTCCCCGACGCGCGTGACCTCTACGCTCTCCTTGACCCTCCTGAGGACCTCCGCTAAGAACTCATGGCCCTTGAGCGAAGGGGCTTGGAGAGGCATGCCCACGCTTAAAATGAAAGCAAGCTCCACTAATAAAGCAAATCTAACGTGCGTCGAGGGGCGTCAGGAGCCTCCGGAGGTCGTACTTCTCGACGACGGGCGGAAAGCCCTTTCCGGTCGAGACCGCGTACGCGAGCTCCCCGAGCCTCGGGCCCCGCATCAGACCGTAGCCTCTCAGCCCGCCCGCGACGACGAGGTTCGAGATCCCTTCGACCTCCCCGAGGTACGGCTCGTAGTCCCCGGTGATCTCGCAGGGGCCGTTGACGCTGCGGACGTAAACCGGGCTGACTTGGGCCCTGAGCCTGTACGTGAGCATCCTGAGCGACCTCTCGACGTAGGTGCGGGGAGGCTCCCGGTGCTCGTAGACCGGCCTGTCGGACCACTCGGCGTCGTAACCCCCTCCCACCATCTCTGAGCCCCAGGGCCTCCAATAGGAGTGGCGGCGTTCATCGGAGAAGCACGGAAGGCCCAGGTCCCTCCCGAGGTCGAAGCGGTACGCGTAGCAGGTGATGACCGCGACCCTGAGGCTCAGCCCCAGCTTGCCCAAGAGGTCCCTGTTGTGGGCGCCGGCCGCGAGGATCACCGAGTCCGTGCGGAGCAGCTCACCGTTCGCGAGCGAGACCCCTGTCGCCGACCCTCCGGATACCCTGATTGAGGTGACCTCGCCCCTCAGCACCTTCACTCCTAGTTCCTTCAGCCTCGCCTCAACCTCGGACGCGAGGACTGTCGGCTCGACCGCGAGGTCCAAGTCCGTGTAGACGGAGAGCTCGCCCTCGTTGACCCGGAGCTCCGGCCACCTGTGCTTCACGTCGTCCGGCGAGAGCAGCTCGTACCTCACGTCAGCGGCCCTCATCGCCTCGACCGAGTCCCTCAGGTCCTCCTCCCTCCCGATCTGAAGGAACCCCGTCCTGACCGCAGAGGCCCTCGCCACGCCCTCGATCAACCTGAGGCTCTCGAGCACGAGGAGGACGTCGTCCCTGTCCTCGAGCTGGACCGTGACCACGCCCGCGGACCTCGAAGCAGCTCCGCCCATCGGGCCCCTCGGGTCGATGACCGTCACGTCGAGCCCGTCGAGCGCGGCCGCCATCGCCGCGAAGCTCCCGACGACTCCCCCTCCTACGACCGCCAAACGCTCGGGCAAGGGTCAGCCCGAAGGTCTTGGGGCTCGGGCCGTTATCACCTTGTCCTCGGGGTTGCTAGGGCGGCCTGTTGCGGAGTGCGTGCTCCTCGTCCGAGTACCTGAAGTACTTCAGTATGATTGGGCACCACTCCCTCTCCGGGCAGTACCCGAGGTGCTTGCACTTCTCACCGATCAACGATCCCAGCCGGGGCGCGGCCCTCTCCACCTCCCTCCAGACCCTGTAGGCTATCGACCTCTCCTCCCACTGTGCTGCGCTGCAGGTCCTCGTCGCGACGAACCCCATCGGGCTGAGGAGGTTGAAGAGGTCGTAGACCCTGACGGTCCGTATCCTGACTGATTGGGGGACGAGGTAGACCGAGGCCGCGGCCCCTGCCTCCTCCTTGACCCTCTCGTGGAGCTCGAGCGCCTCAACGCAGACGTCGATGAAGTCGGACGACCTCGACTCCGAGGACCTGAGATCCGGTGGCACGACGACGTTCCTCTGCGGGTCCCTGATCGCCCTCGAGGAGGCCTCGAGGACCGACTCGACCGCGGTCGGGACCGTCCTGTGCCTGATCGACTGGTGGTAGGCCGCGAGGGAAGGGGCCTCCAAGACCACTGCCTCGACGAGCCCTTGAACGTGGGGCGCGAGGTCTGGTCTCTCCGCGAGGACTTCGTCGACGCCCTTGAGCGCCCTCAGCTCGAGGAGCTCAGCGTCCTGCGGGACCAGGCCTCCGGAGACCCTATCTAGAAGACCGTCGGGCTCCCTCATCGGGTCGAGGAGCGCGTATTCGGTCCATCTCCCTGAGAAGGAGAGCCTCGACCTCACGGTCAGCGGTGCCGCGGACTCGAGCCCTCTCATCAGCGCCGATGCGAAGGCCCTCAGCTCCTCCGTCACGATCCCGATGCCCTGTTGCGCCTTCCTGATCAGGTAGACAGCGGACTCAAAAGAGGAGGCGGAGAAGAACGACGTGGCGGTCGCGAGCGGGAGGACGTACCTCGCGTCCTCGATGGCGACGCCCTCTCCCACGAGCCTCGAGTACTCTGCGAAGGCCCTTCGGAGCCCCCTCACGACCTCGCTCTCAAGCCCCGTGCCCCGGACCTCCGCGGGGACCAGCGTCTTCTCCTCAGTCACCGGCGACCTCCTCTGGCTCTCCTGGAGGAAGCTCCCGAACCTGGTGCTGAGCGCCAGCATCGAGAGCGCCCTCGAGCACCACCGGACCTCGAGGAACGGAATGAACGACGTCGTGAGCGAAGCGTGCCCCCTCCTCGTCGACTCGAAGTGGACCTTCGCCGCGAACTTCCTCAGGTCCTTCCCCTTCGCGACCAGCTCGAAGGCGTTTCTCGCGAGGTCCACGATTGAGAAGGTCCCGACACCCTCGATCGCGATCACCTCGTCGGGTCCCAGCTGGATGCCGTCGACCCTCGACTTGGGGCCGAAGTCGATCAGCGTGACCTCGAGCTGGTCGGTGTACCTCAAGTCACAGGCAGACGGCGGCATTCACGGATTAAGCTTGAGCAGCATGCGGTAGAGGCAGCGATTCAGGTCTGACCTAGGACCCGACCGACCGATTACGAGTGGGCCGTCAGGCCTAAATCCTCAGCGGGCCGACTGAGAAGCGGGGCGGTGAGGAGCAACGTCCATGCCGAGCGGTGAGGCGCCGATGGGCAGTCCGAGCCCCCTGCTCTCTGGGGTCACCGGTCCGCGAGCGCGCCCCTGAGGACCTGCTCCAGCCCCTTCAGCCCCCTCTCCTGGACCTCCTCGATCGAGCCCCTCCTCAGGGACCTGACGCGCGCTATCGCCTCCTCGGCCGCGACCCCCTTCGTGGCCATCAGGTACGCCGCGAGGACCGTCCCAGTCCTGCCCTTCCCGGCGGCGCAGTGGACCAGCACCCTCTTCCCCCTCGACCTGATGTCCCTGATCGTCTTGACGGCCCTGAGGAGGTCCCCGGCCGGGGGCATCTCGTGGTTCCTCATCGGGACGTGATGGTACTCGAGCCCCAACCCCTCGAGCAGCTCGTCCGGTATCGGGTCCTCGGTGAGCGATAGGACCGCGTCCACGCCCCTGCTCGCGACGTACAGGAGCTGGGACCTGTTGACGGGCCTGCCGGAGGCAGCTATCCCGTCCTCGAACCACCCGAAGTTCTGCGGGCTCTCGGCGAAGATCCCCCTTAGCCTCCTCAAGAGGTCTCCAGCGCCCATCGGCCCGACCGCCTCCCGCCTCCTAAAAAGTGGGACCGTGCCGGAAGAGGTTGAATAGCCTCCAGCGGACGTTGCCGGCGGATGGGCTCCGTAATCGTCGTCGCGGGGCCGGCGTCGGTCCACCTCTCGAGGAGGGTCGCGTCGGCGCTGGGCCTCGAGGCGGTGGAGGTCCAGCACAGGTTCTTCCCGGACGGCGAGTCCTACCTGCGGCTCGAGTGCGACGTCAGCGGGAAGACCGCGGTCCTCTTCCAGGGGACCCACCCGCCTCAGGACGTCCACGCGCTCCAGCTACTGATGCTCTCAAGGACGCTGAGGGAGAGGGGGGCATCGGAGGTGATCGCGGTCGTGCCGTATCTGGCCTATGCGAGGCAGGACAGGGAGTTCCTGAGAGGGGAGGTCGTGAGCCTCAGGCAGCTCCTCGGGCTCATGGCCGACTCCGGCGTCGGGACGCTCGTCACGGTGAACCCGCACTCCCCCTGGGCGCTGGAACGGGAGGACATGAGGTCCGTCGCGGTCGACGTGACCGCCGAGGTCGCGAGGGGGGCCGCGAGGTTCCACGGGAGGTTCGACCTCGTCGCCTCTCCCGGGAAGAAGGGCGAGAGGATGGCTAGAGCTGCTGGCGAGGCGATCGGCGCGCAGTGGACCAGCTTGACCAGCAGCAGGGACCCGGTGACGGGCAGGGTGGAGGTGATCGTCCCCGAGGCCCGAGTCGAGGGCCGGAGGGTCCTACTGATCGACGACATCGTCAGCACTGGCGGGACGATGGTCGAGGCGGTCAGGGCGCTCAGGTCCCTCGGGGCGTCGGAGGTCGTCGTAGCATGCGTCCACGGCCTCTTCGTCGGAGACGCGGCGAGGAGGATCGTTGAGAGCGGCGCCTCGGCCGTCCACTCGACCGACACCGTCACTTCGGAGCACTCGAGGATCTCTGTCGCGGGAGCCCTCACAGAGGCCCTGAGGCCGATGACAGCGTGAGGACCGGGAAGTACGTCGCCCTCCTCTCGGGAGACCACCCCGAGCTCGGACTCGGCGAGCTGAGGGCCGTCCTCGACGTCCTGGGCGTGAAGGGCGAGCCGGCGCTCCTCTGCGAGAGGCTCGCGTCCTTCGAGGCTACCGAGGAGAGGGCGCGGGAGGCGGCGAGGAGGTGCGCGTTCGTGAAGGAGGTGATCGGACTCGCGATCGCCGTCGGGCCCGAGCTGATCGGGTCAGAGGTCGAGGTGGACCCCTCTGCGTTGGAGGTGATCGAGGAGCCGTACGCGGTCAGGGTCGTGAAGCTCGCCGGAGCGGAGGCGCCGTCGAGGGTCGAGGTCGAGCGCTGGGCCGCTTCAGCGGTCGAGAGGTCGAGACCCGGTCTCAGGGTCGACCTGAAGTCCCCCAGGTCCGTCTTCAGGGTCTACGTCACCGAGAGGCTCGTCGCCGGAGGGCCGGTCGTGGGCGTGAGGGACGGCGCGGGGCTAGCGAGCAGGGCGCCGGTGAACAGGCCCTTCAGGCTACCCTCTACTCTCCAGCCCAAGGAGGCGAGGGCGATGGTGAACCTCAGCAGGACGCCTTTGGGCTCGAGGATCCTGGACCCGTTCTCGGGGACCGGCGCAGTATTGATGGAGGCGGCGTCGCTCGGCTACGACGCGGTCGGGATAGAGGTGAGGACCTGGATCGCGAGGGGATCGCTGAGGAACCTGAAGGCGTTCGGACTGTCCGACAGGGCCGGCGTGATAGCGGGGGACTCGACGTCGTTGCCCGTGAGGGGAGGAGTCGGCGGCGTCGCGACTGACCCTCCCTACGGTAAGTCGACTCGGGTGATCGGCCCCTCCCTCGAGGACCTCGTCGACGGGGTCCTCTCGGAACTAGCAGAGCTCCTCGAGAGGGGCAGGAGGATCGTCGTCGCCTACCCGCTCGGCCGCAGGGCTCCGGCGGTCCTCGAGGGCCCCATGGTCGTCGAGAGGTATGCCTACAGGGTCCACTCCTCGCTGACCAGGACCATCAACGTCCTTCAGGTCTGAGACGGTGGAAGAGCGGCGCGCCAACCGTTTTATCCAGGCCCTCAGGGAGTAAGTGCGATGTCGATCCCGAAGGACGGGCTCTCGGACGAGGAGGTCAGGAGGATACTCTCGATGAGGAGGGTCGTGGTCGTCGGGATGTCGAGGGACCCTGCTAAGCCGGCCCACTACGTCCCCAAGTACCTCCTCGACAAGGGCTACGAGGTGATTCCGGTGAACCCGACCGCTGACGAGATCCTCGGCCTCAAGGTCCACAAGTCGTTGGCCGAGGTCAAAGGGCCCGTCGACGTGGTCGACGTCTTCAGACCCTCCGAGGAGGTCCCAGAGGTCGTCAGGGAGGCAGTCAAGCTGAACCCGAAGGCCATCTGGCTCCAGGAAGGGATCTACCACCCGGAGGCCGTTGAGATCGCGAGGAAACACGGAGTCACGATCGTCTGGGACAGGTGCATGATGAAGGAGCACAGACGGCTCATCAGGGCCTGAGACCACTTTACATTATTCTTTACTTAGACTGCTTATCGCAGAAGATATACAACAATTGAGTTCAGTCGATTTTTAGAGGAGACCGAGGGACTCGACGTCCAGCTCCATGATGACCGTAGGCATCTCGATCCCGAACTCCTCCAGCACCGATGGGTGCACCTCCCCTGCGAGCCCCACCTCGACGCCCTTGTTGGTTAGGGCCACGGACCTCCCGCCGATCAGGAACGGATAGTCCCTCTCCGTGGGAACGAGCTCGACCTTGAGGAACCTCGAGACCTCCTCGAAGACCGACTTGACCTCGGTGTAGGAAGCCTGGGAGTGGCTCGACGCGCAGGCGAGCCTCAGGGACCTCTTCGCCATCTCCGGTCTCGAGTCGTCGTGGAGGACGATGTCCCCAAGCTCGAAGAGCCTCTGCGGATAGGGGTTGTGCCTGTTCGCGGCGAGGTTGTTCAACAGCCCCGGGATCAGCGTCGTCCTCAGCGAGTCGTACTCCGAGGAGGCTGGGTTGAGGAGCCTCACGGGACCGGGCGAGTCGGGAGGGAGGAACCTCCTCAGGACCGATCGGTTAGCGAGTACCGTGTTGATGACCTCCGTGAACCCGAGGCCTACCATCATCGACCTGAGGACCTCCTCGACGCGGGTCCTGCGGAGGACCGAGCCGAAGCCGTGGGTCTTCGGGACCTCCGGCTCGAGCCTGTCCCAGACCGCGATCGCCACCTCCTCCGCGATGTCAACTGGATGAAGCAGGTCGGTCCTGTGGGGCGGGGCCTCGACGAGGACTTTTCCCCTTCTCAGCGTGGCTCCGAACCTCATCCTCCTCAGCGCCCCGACGACCTCCCTCCCGCTCAGCTCCACGCCGAGCGCCTCCGCGACCGTCCCGAGGTCCACCTTCCACCTCGTCGGCCTGAGGTCAGGCGACTCGAACCTCCTCCTGCCGTCGACCACCTCGACGGTGTAGACCCTTCCGCCGAGGTCGTGAAGGTGCGAGACGAGGACGTTCAGGGCCCGGCCTATCGCCTCGGGGTCGGTACCGGTCACGTCGATGAAGACGTCTCGGGTCGACGCTGTCACCTCGGTGAGCGAGGAGTTGATCACCGGCGGGAACGACATCACCTCGCCCCTGCCGTCAAGGATCAGAGGCGCCAGGCCCGTGTGCCTCACCAGGTCGCCGTAGGCCCTCCCGGTGGGGAGCCTCTCGAGGATCTCCGCGCAAGTCATCGGGACGGTGCCGTGGAGCGGGACGAACCTCACCTCGTCCAAGGGCCTTGCGATGTACCGGACCGGTGGCCTGACTCTGGAGAGGTCGTGGATCCCTATCGCGACCTTCCTCCTGTTTCTCCCGAGGACCCAGTGGAGGTCCTCCTGGACGGCGATCAGCTCGACGAGGTCATCCTCCGTGAGCCCGAGGCCCCTCACGATCGCGCCGACCGCGTAGGGCCTCACCGGCTTCACGCTGTGATCGACGATCAACCTCCAACCCGACCTCCTCGCCCTGACCCTGTAGAGCCCCACCTCGATCCCGAGCAGGCCCTTTAGGGCTCTAGCAAGCCCGGCGTGTGATGAGAAGTCCGGCCTGTTGGGGTTGTACTCGGCCTTGACCTCGTCCCCAGCCACCTCGTCGACCGAGACGCCGAGCCTCGCGAGGAGCTCCGCGACCTGATCCGGAGTGAGGTCCATCCCGACCATCCGGCTGAGCTTGCTGGCCCTGACGGTTATCGCCGGCAAACTGGGTCACCTGACCGCGAAGGTGCTCGCGGACCTGATCCAGGAGAGGTCGTTCAGGTAGAAGGTCCTGATGTCCTCGAGGCCGTGCACGATGAGGGCGAGCCTCTCGAGCCCCAGGCCCCACGCGAGGACCGGGTACTTGACGCCGAGCGGCCTCGTGACCTCTGGCCTGAAGACGCCCATGCCTCCTAGCTCGACCCACCTCTCGAGGTCCCTGAAGTAGACGTCGACTTCGGCGGAGGGCTCCGTGTAAGGGAAGTAGCTCGGCCTGAACCTGACCTCCTTCAGCCCCAGCCTCGCGTAGAACTCCCTGATTATCCCCATCAGGTGCCTGAGCCCGACGCCGCGGTCCATCAGGATCCCCTCGATCTGGTGGAACTCCGCGAGCCTCTTCCAGTTGACCCTCTCGTTCCTGAAGATCCTGTCGACCGAGAAGACCTTGACCGGTGGCTCCCTGCGCTCCGCGAGGTACCTGATCGTGGTCGCGGTGGTGTGGGTCCTGAGGACGAGCCTCGAGGCCTCATCAGCGCTCCACCTGTACCTCCACCCCTTGGACCCTGTGTCGCCTCCTGTCTCGTGGGCCTCCTTTACCTTACCCACCAGGTCCTCGGGGAGCCTGCCGGTCGAGGGCCACTCGAGGTAGAAGGTATCGTGCATCTCCCTCGCGGGGTGGTCCTGGGGCTGGAAGAGGGCGTCGAAGTTCCAGAACGCCAGCTCGACAAGTGGGCCCTGGACCTCCTCGAACCCCAGCTCGACGAAGGCCTCCCTGACCCTCCTGATCAGCGAGGTGAGGGGGTGCTCCCTTGCGGCGAAGACCGGCTTGACCGGCGCGAGGACGTCGTACCTGATCAGGTGGACCGACCTCCACCTCCCGGTCTTGATCAGCTCGGGCGTGAGCTGGCTCACCGCGTCGACCGGCTGCTCGACGGACTTCGCGACCAGCAACCCCTCGCGGGTCGCCTCGACGACGTGCTCCCTCTCCTCCCTTAGCTTCACGAGCCCGGCCCTCCTCGAGAGCCTCGCAGCTGCGCCCGCGAGCGCCCCTAGCTCCTCCAGGCTTCTGGGGCCTGACCTCAGCGCCTCCAGCACCATCTCCTCCTCCGTCCTGTAGTCGGGGTAGCTGACCAGCTCGACGTAGGTCTCGTCGCCCTCCTTCGCGACCTCGACCCAACCCTGCTTCTTCGCCCAAAGGACGCCGATCCTCACCCTCTCCTCGTCCGTCCCCTCGATCGAGCGGAGCTCCGTAAGGCTCGCCCTGCCTCCCTTCGACCTCAGGAAGTCCACCAGCCTCCTCTCGGGAAGGCCCTTCGTGCTGTACTCGAGGCCCTCGCCGCTCAGCTCCGCGACGGTCCTCACGGTGACCTCGCTGACGCTGACCAGCCCCTTCGACGCGAGCCTCTCGACCGACTTCGCGACCGCTCCCCGGTCGAGGCCCGTCCTCCTCGAGACCTCGCCGAAGCTGAGCCTCTCTCCCGAGGAGAGCGCCCAGAGCACCCTCGCCTCGATCGGGTGGAGGGCGATCCTCCCGGCCTCCGAGCTCAACCCTCAGCCCCGACCCGACAGGCAGTCTATTAAGTTCACGAGTCGTGGTCGCACGTTTATAGTGCGGCGGTGCCCCCTAGGGGGCATGAGGTTCAACAACGTCGACCTCGAGAGGGTCTCCAAGACCGTCGAGCTGCTGAAGTCTGACCCGGGGAAAGCAGTCAGGAACATCGAGGTGAGCGGACAGTGGGTGACAGAGCCGAGCGACGTTCAGTTCGTCGCGAGGTGCAAGGCCGAGTCGGGGGAGTTCAGGATCGAGGTCGACTCGCCGAGCTTCCTCGGGGGGAGCGGGAGCAGGCCGGGCCCGATGCACTACTGCTTGGTCGGGATGACCTCGTGCTTCATGGCGACGCTCGTCGGGATCGCGGCCGAGAAGGGCGTGAGGCTAACAGCCGCTGAGGTCAAGGGGTCCTGCGAGGTCGACTTCTCTAAGCCGCTGGGGATACAGGACCGGCCGATCGTCAGGTCAGTGAGGTTCGAGGTCAGACTGTCCGGCGACGCGCCGAGGGAGGCGATGGAGCGGCTGGTGGAGGAGGCCAAGGACCGGTGCCCGGCGATCTACAGCCTAAGGACCCCAATCGAGCCGCAGGTCGCCTTGCTTTAGAACCGCTTGGAAGGCGAGGACGGCGACAAAAACTTAACTACCGACGGGCAGAAATGAATTTAGAGGGCTTGAGGGCCGAGAGGTCCCAGGACCTTCTGCTCCTCCTCGAGGGAGCTGGCAGGTTAGTCCAGGGCCTCGCTGTCGGTCCCGTGATCTACCTGAGGGCCCTCTTCGCGCTCAACAGGGTGAGCATGATCAGCAGGTCGGCTCTGGGCGCGAGGCTCGGAGTCGGAGAGGGGACCGCAAGGACGATCATCAGGAGGCTGGCCCAGCGGGGGCTGGTGAACGTGATCAGGTCGGGATGCCACCTGAGCGACCAAGGCAGGGAGTTCCTCCGGAAGCTGTCGGAGTTGATGACCGAACCGAGACTAATCGGGCTCGAGGAGGTCTGGAGGTACGAATACAGCGTGGGCGTCGTCGTAAGGAGGGCATCGGGACACGTTGGGAGGGGCCTCGACGAGCGCGACGCGGCGATCAGGTACGGAGCGGAGGCCGCGATGGTCCTCAGCTACGTCTCGGGGAGGGTCATGATGCCCGAGGTCAGCGACGTCTCCGAGGAGCACCCCGAGTTCGCGAGGAAGTTGCTGAACGAGCTCGGCCCGGGAGAAGGTGACGTCATGCTGATCGCCGGAGCAAGGGGATTTCATGCCGCTGAGTCCGGCGCACTCGGGTCTGCTGTGTATCTGACGAGGAAGGTGCTCAGGTCGGGCGTCATGCCTGCAGGGACCGATTGAAACTGATCCTAGAGCACTCTCTCGCGGACCGAGAATCACTGACCCGACGGGCCCGGTGGGAATCGAACCCACGACCTTCCGGTCTCAGTGACCGCTCGAGCCTAACAGCCGGGCGCTCTACCGCTGAGCTACGGGCCCGGCGATGAAATCGACGATTACGTCTTAAACGTAATCGTGAGGGGGCGTTAGCACGGGACGAATCGCGTGACTCCTCGAACTACTCGCGGTCGAAATCGCGAGGCGCTGAGCAAGGCGCGTCGACTTCGGTCCCGCACCTACGGCCCCCCTTCCGGCTCCGAGATCTGACTGAGCAACCCATTCGATCACCCCACGGCGCGCTAGGATCGCGACATCACCGTTGCAGCGGTTCGCCGCACTTCATCTCGTGACGACAGCCGACGCAGAAATTAGCCGAAGTTACTCTGTTCGCCCTCGTTCGGTACTCGCGCGGCTCTTATGTCCTCACTTGGCCGGGAAGAACGGCTCTAGGTGTCCGACGGACGGGAGGCCCCTATCGCAGACACCTTTTAGTTACAGTGCAGCAGACGACTGAGCGATGCCGAGCCTCAGTGCGAACGCCGGACTGCAGACGCTGAAGACCGGGACGACGACGCTCGCCTTCACGGTGAACGACCTCGTGGTCTTCGCGACCGACACGAGGGCCACCGCGGGCTTCTTCATCGCCCACAAGCGCGCCAAGAAGATCCACAAGGTGGCAGACAACATGGCCATGACTATAGCTGGAAGGGTTGCGGACGCTCAGGCCCTGGTCGACCTGCTGAGGGCGAACGTCAGGCACTACCAGGTCGTCCACGGCAAGCAGATGCAGGTGAGGGCCGCGGCGACGCTCCTCTCGACCTACATGTTCTACTACAGGTTCTTCCCCTATCAGACCCAGCTCCTGATCGGGGGCTACGACGAGACCGGGCCCCACATCTTCAACATCGATCCGCTGGGCGGGATAACCGATGAGAGGGTCGTCAGCACCGGCTCGGGCTCCCCGATCGCGCTGGGCGTCCTCGAGTCCGAGTTCAGGGACGGGATGGGCCTCGACGAGGCGATCGAGCTGGCGTACAAGGCGGTCGCGGTCGCGATAAGGAGGGACATAGGGAGCGGGGACAGTATCGAGGTCGCCTACATCTCTCCGGCCACGGGGTACGTGGAGCTCTCCCAGCCCGAGAAGAGGAGGCTATTCGAGAAGTACGTCAGGCCCTACCTGGTCGCGCCCTAGCGGGAGAGTAGGACCGCGACGTCGGCCTCGGTCAGCGGCTTCAGGCCTCCCTGGAAGTACACGTACCACCTTGAGGGCTCGCCGACGAAGCTCAGCCTCCCAACGTAGTCCATCAGGTCCTTCGGCTGGGGCCAGAGCCTCCCCTCGATCGTGAGGTAGTGTGTGAGCGCCGAGGACGGGGGCCCTCGACCAGCGCCGCCCGCGCGGCGTCGACCGGATGAGGCCCGCCGACTATTTTGCAGTCCCCGAGAAACTCCTTCCTCTCCTTTCCGAGCGCGAGCATTATCCCGAGGTCTCCCGGGCTGACCTTCCTGAGGTAGGGGTTCCTGTAGGAGACGAACCATATGCCGTTCGCGACCCTCCTCTCGACGATCGCCCTCGCGGGGATGGGCTTGCCATCGCGTCCCCTGTGGTCCTTCGCGGTCATCAGCCAGTAGTTGACCACGCCATCGGCCCTTCAGGAACCGATAAAAGTCTTGCCGCGAGAGCTCCTCAGGTCCAAGGGGTCACCGCTTGCTGAACCTGACCGCCTCCTCGATGAGGGCCTCGTGGAACGCCGTGTCGCCGGAGAGCTCCGGGTGGAAGGTCGTCCCGTAGATAGGGCCCTGCCTGACCGCGACCGGCCTCTCCTGGTACCTCGCGAGCACTTCAACCTCCGGCCCCACCTCGACGATCGATGGAGCCCTGATGAAGACCGCCCTGAAGCCCTCCCTTCCGAGCTTGGGCACCGTTATCTGGACCTCGAAGGAGTCCCTCTGCCTGCCGTAGGAGTTCCGCTCGACCGTGACGTCGAGGACCCCGAGGATCGGCTGCCGCGTCTCGCCGACGACCCTGTCATAGACCCTGCTCGCGAGGAAGATCAGGCCTGCGCAGGTCCCGAGGACCGGGAGGCCCTCGAGGATCCTCCTCCTGAGGACGTCCAGGGACCTCGACCGCTGGGCGAGCCTGCCCATCACCGTGCTCTCGCCTCCCGGGATGACGACCGCGTCGAGCTGCTCGATCTCCTCCGGGAGCTTCGCGGTCACCACCTCGCCCTTCACATTGAGCCTCCTCATAGCCTCCCTCAGCGCGAGCAGGTGCTCCTCTACGTCGCCCTGGAAGGTCGTGACGCCCACCTTGACCTGGTAGGCCATTAGAGCAACACCTGGACATATGGAGTCCCTCGAGGTAAAAACGGTTGAGCCCCGCACCCCGCCCCACCGAGGCTGAGTTGGTGCAAAAGAGGTCAACGGAAAAAAGGATCGGGGTTCTAGCGACTCACGCGACGGCTGCGGGCGCTCGATGCTCACTTCGCCCTCGCGAGGGCTGCGACCTTCCTCTCGGTCCCGACGACCCTGCGGAGCGACCTCACGACCTCCTCCAGCCTTTCGGCTGGGATGAAGGCGACCAGCTCGTCGGGGCCGTAGCCCGCCCTCGTCCTGCTCGCGGTGCACCCCATGCTGATCACGGTCCTCTTCTCGTTCAGGGCCTTCGCCATCGCCGCACACGCGGGCTTCCCGACGATCGCGTGGTCGGTCGCGGTCATCAGGAAGAGCGCCTGCTCCGCGTTGCAGAAAAGGCAACAGACGTCGGGCTCGAATTCGACCTCCCTCATGGGCCCGTAGGAGACGGTGTTGCTGCCGTGGACGTAGGACGGGAGACCCGCGACTTCCTCCTTCGTCACCCAGCCCAGCTCTAGGAACGCCTCGACGTCCTCCAGCCCGCAGCCCGGAGCTATCTCCTCATGCCTCCTGAATCCGTGCGTCACCGAGCCTATGCTGCAGTTCATGTGCTGCTCCTTCGAGGTCGCGAAGGACTTGTTCAAGGCCTGAGTCCAGAAGACGCAGCTCGCGGAGACGGTGCCGTCGAACCTGTTCAGCCCCCTCTTGCTATCCTCCCTGAATGAGATCGCTACCAGCGGCCTCTCGAGGTTCAGCATCTGCTCGAGCTCCTTCGCAATCTCCCTGTGGTCCATCGCGCCCGGCAAATTTTAGGCGCTACCTAAAATACGTTCTCGGGACGAACCGCTCTCGAACCTCAGCGACCCTAGACCCGCGGTGATTCGTCCTCGCGTTCATCGACGGGCCCGCCGGGACTCGAACCCGGGACCTCCGGCTCCGGAGGCCGGCGCCCTGTCCATGCTAGGCCACGGGCCCTCCTCCACAGCTCCCGCGGATCTCTTGAACCTTCTCCGGCGGGTCGGCGCGAAGGGCCACGTTCGCCTCCTCAGGGCCTCACCAGCTCGAGCCGGTAAGTGAGTACTCCCCTCCTCAGGGACCCAACTTCGTACCCCAGCTCCGAGCCCAGCTCGAGTACCTCGTCCGCGACTGTCCCGTGCCCCGCGAACCTGCTCTTGATCGGCTCGTAGACGAAGAGCCTCCCTCCCCTCTTCAACCTCCTCCAGGCCTCTTCGAGCGACTCGCGGACCCTCTCGAAGTGGTGAAGGCTGTAGAGCATTACCGCCACGTCGACGCCCTCCCGCGGCACCCCGTCGAGCCTCCAGGCCTCGGACCTGATCGGCCTCAGGTTCTTGAGCCCCATCACCTCGGCCTTCCTCGCGAGCCTCATGACTTTGCGTTCGTCGTTATCGACCGCGTAGACGAGCCCCGTGGACCCGACCGTCTTCGCCGCTGGGATCGAGAGGTAACCGTACCCGCAACCGACGTCCAGGAGCACCATCCCCTCCCTCACGCCTATCTCCCCGAGGAGCTTCTCCGGGCCTTGGAGCGCCCTCCTCAGCCCGTTCTCGAGGACCACCTCCTCGACCCACTTCGCGGAGTTGACGAGCCAGGTCATCTGAACGATCCCATAGGAGGTCAGTGATTACCCGAACTCAGCTACTCGCACCGACGGCCCAGAGGTCCGCGTCGCGTCCCGGGAGCTACGAGATGGCCGGTCTGTACTTGAACCCGTAGACGATGATCCCCGCGTCGCCGTCGTGGGCGATCTTCCTCACGACCCTCTCCACCGTCGTCCCGGGCCTGAGCTCTTCGGGGTCAGCGTCGGTTATCGGCGTCACGACCCTCGTCCCGTCCTCGAACTCGACGAGCCCGACCACGTAGGGCGCCAGCTCCTTGTGTTCCTCCGTGGGGGACCTCACCACCGTGAACGCGACTAGCCTCCCCCTCTCGGGGAGCTCCTCCCTCAAGAGGTTCCTCGACCTGCACCTCCTGCAGACGGTCCTCGACGTCGTGTTCACGGTCCCGCAGTTCGCGCACCTCAGGACCTCCGCCCTGTACCTGAACCTCCTGTGCCTCCAGTGGTTTTGGGGCCTGAAGTCGAACCTCAATCCTGATCACCCGCGAGAAGGACCGCAGTCCCGGCCAGCGCGCCGAAACCCGAGACAGAGATCACGGCACCTGCCCTCGCGTTGTCGACCTGCCTCTTCCCGGCCCTCCCGGTCAGCTGCATGTAGACCTCAGCGACCTGATAGAGCGCGGTGGCCCCGATCGGGTGTCCCCTCGCCTTGAGGCCTCCGAAGGCGTTGATCGGGAGGTCCCCGCCGAGCTCGTACTTCCCGGACTTCAGGTCCTGGCCGCTCTCGGACCTCCTCGAGAACCCCCCACTCTCGAGTATCAGGGGCACCATGACCGAGAAGGAGTCGTGGAGCTCCAGGACGTCCAAATCCCCCCTCGAGATCCCGCTCCTGAGAAGGGCCTCATCGACCGAGAGCGCGACCGACGTCATGAAGAGCGGGTCCTCCCTGTCGAATGGCGAGACGTAGTCGGTCCTCAGGCTGATACCGCCTATCCTGACCGCCTGACCGGACGCCCGCTTCCTCTCAGCGTCCCCCGAAGCCAGGACCACCGCCGCCGCGCCGTCTCCGGGCGCGAAGCACTCAAGCCTCCTGAGCGGCGGCGCTACCTCCGGCGACCCGAGGACGTCCTCGAGCCTCACCTTGAACGGGAACTGCGCGTGACCCACGCCTTCCGCATTGCTGTGCATCAAGACCGGGAACTGGGCGACGAGCTCCTGCGGCATCTCGTACCTCTCGAGGTAAGTCCTGTAAAGGAGGGCCGCGACCGAAGCGGGCGTTATTCCCGCGTACCCTATCGTCTCGTAGGGGAGCGTCATCGAGTGGACAGAGTTGAACTCGTCCGGGAGCAGGTCGGAGAGCTTCTCGCCCCCGACGACCAGCGCGAAGTCCGCGAGGCCCGATGCGACCGCAGCGTAGGCCTCCATTAGCGCCGCCAGCCCAGAGGCTTCGCCTCCTTCGACCCTAACTCCGTAGACGCTTCTGAGGCCGAGCGCCTCCGCGACCAGCGCGGAGATCCCGGCCTGGTTGGACGTGACCTCACAGAAGGAGCACGCTACGTAGACGCCGTCGACCCTCTCGACCCCCGCGTCCTCGATCGCAGCGAGGGAGGCCTCGGCCATTAGGTCGGTGAGCGACTTGTCCCAGTGCTCGCCAACCTTCGTGTACCCCACGCCGACGACGTGGACGCTCCTCATCCCTCAGGCACCGCGGATCTTGTCCCTGTGCCGCAGATAGGTGGCGTAATCGACGTACTTCGCCCTCTTGATCAGCGCCTCGAGCAGCGGCGCCCTCGGCCTCCTTTCGAGCAGCCCCTCCTTCGTCTCGATCAGGAAGGAGTCGCTCCCCGCTCCGGAGCCGAACGACGTGAGGACGATCCGCTGACCGGGCTTGGCGGCGTCGAGGACCCTCACCAGCCCCATCATCGAGCTAGCGGCGTAGGTGTTCCCGATCAGGTGCGTCACCACCCCGAGCTCGACCTTCTCCTTCGGGACCCCGAGGACCTTTGCCGCAGCGAACGGGAACTTGTAGTTCGGCTGGTGGAAGACGAAGTAGTCGACGTCGGAGACCTTCAGCCCCGCCTCCTCAAGGAGCCCCTTCACCGCGGAGAGGGTGTGGTGGAAGTACGCAGGCTCGCCGGTGAACCTGAAGGTGTGGGAGGGGTAGCGCTCGTGGGCCCTCCTCCAGAAGTCGGGCGTGTCGGTGACGTAGCTCCTGGCGTACTCTATCGTCGCGACCTCACCGTTGCCAGCCCTCCCCACTACGAAGGCGGCCGCACCCGCGGCGGCGGTGAACTCGAGCGCGTCGCCGGGCCTGCCCTGGGCCGTGTCGGCCCCGATCGCGAGGCCTGCCTTGATGATGCCCGCCGAGACCAGCCCCGAGATCATCTGGAGGGCCTCGGTCCCCGCCTTGCAGGCGAACTCCAGGTCGGCAGCGAGGTGGTTGGGAGGGATGCCCAGCGCCTCGGCCACCACGGTCCCGGAGGGCTTCACCGCGTAGGGATGGGACTCGGAGCCGACGTTGACGGCCCCTATCTCCGAAGCGTCGATCCCGGCCCTCCTCATCGCGTACCTCGCGGCCTCGATCGCCATCGTGATCGCGTCCTCGTCGAGCTCGTTGACCGACTTCTCCCTCACCGGGAGCGCGTCCTCCTCCCTACCCCAGACCCTCGCGATCTCCGCCGCCTTTATCCTCAGCCTCGGGACGTAGCCTCCGTATCCCAGTATCGCGACGTCCCTTATCCGGGCCAACTCTCCAGAGAGCGATCCGATCGGGATAAAAACTTGCCTAAATTGGTGTTAGGCAATCGATTATCTCCCCGAGCTAAATAACGGGAAGCGGGAGGGACCGCGTGCCGGCGTTGGACGAGAGGGACGTCAAGATCCTCGAGGCGCTGAGGAGGGACGCCAGGAAGACTTTCACCGACCTGGCCAGCGAGCTGAACCTCCCGAGGACGACGGTCCAGGAGAGGGTCAGGAGGCTGATCGAGGAGGGCTACATCAGGTCCTTCACCGCGATACCGGACTACTCGAAGATCGGGAGCGGGACGACCGCGTTCGTCCTGGTCTCCTTCGCGCCGACGATGGACGTCTCCCAGCGGGAGCTCGCGGCCCAGATCGCCAAGTTCCCCGAGGTCTTCGAGGTCCACCTCGTCAGCGGTCAGTGGGACATGATCCTGAAGGTGAGGGGCTCTTCGGTCGAGGACGTCGGCAAGCTGGTGATAGACAGGCTCAGGCCGTTGAAGAACGTCGCCAGGACCGAGACCTGCTTCGTCTTCGAGACGGTGAAGGAGCAGCCCTGACGTCCCTGTCCCGATCCGACCTCCGAGATCCCCGACGCCCTGTCTTTCAATACGCTTAAATAAGGTCGAGGAGCAGCTCCGCCAGGCGGTTCGTCATGCTTGTGACCGGTACGGACGTGAGGGACGCGCTGGTCAGGCTGATAAGGGTCGGGGCGCTTATAGCGGTCTTGGGCGCGGTCCACGTCCTGACCCTCCTCCTCGACTGGGTCTCCCTCCTCTACGACAACGTGATGACCGAGGGCGTCCAAGGTTACGACCTGCCCCTCAGTTTCACCCTCTCGATGCTGGCCGCGGCCCTCGCCGGGGCTTCAGGGGTCCTGGCCTCGGTCTCCACGAACATAAGGGTCCTCAGGTTCGCGGTCCCGGCCTTCGCGCTGAGCGGTGCCGTCCTCGCGATCCTCTCGCCGCTCTACTCCGTCCTCTACGTCCTCCCCTCGCTCCACGTCGACTTCAGGACCGAGGTCGGGGCGATCGCGGCGCTCTTCACCGGGGTCGCGATGGCCGGCGGCGGCGCGATATCCACGATGATCGGACTCGTGGCCCTCCGTCCCGAGACCCAACCCTCTGCCTACCAGCCCTACGCCCCGCTGGGGGTGGAGGCAGCGGTTGGCGGAGCGGCCTCGACGCCGTTCGAGCAGTCCGAGTCCGAGGAGGAGGTCTTCGACGAGCTCCTGAGGGGCGAGTCCGATGAGGCCTTCCCCGGCTTAGGGGCTCAGGCGCAGCAGGAAGTCCAGCAGGTCTT
This sequence comes from Candidatus Calditenuaceae archaeon, assembly GCA_025058175.1. Taxonomy (GTDB): domain Archaea; phylum Thermoproteota; class Nitrososphaeria_A; order Caldarchaeales; family Calditenuaceae; genus Calditenuis. The sequence continues at coordinate 28,820 of JANXED010000002.1, forward strand.
CACACCGTCGACGAGGCCTCCGGCCTCCCAGCAGCAGGCGACCAGGAGGGTATGCGTGATCTGCGGCGAAATCATACAGCCCGCGTCGCTGAGGACCTGCCCGGGCTGCGGCGAGCCGATGCACAGGGAGTGCGTCGAGACCTGGAGGGACCTTGGGGGCAAGTGTCCCACCTGCGGGACCCCTCTCTCCTGATGGGTTTTTCTATGACGGCCTGACGCTCCGGATCGGCGATGTCCGACAGGGTCTACGACGAGCTGATCGACCTCTCCCTGCGGAGGGGCTTCTTCTTCCCCTCATGCGAGATCTACGACGACGCCCCTGCAGGCTTCTGGGACTACGGCCCGCTCGGGTTAGGGCTGAGGAACAGGTTCGTCGAGGCCTGGAGGCGGTACGTCGTCAGGTACGACGGCATGGTAGAGCTCGACGGCTCCGTGATCATGGCTAAGAGGGTCTTCGTCGCCTCGGGGCACCTCGCGTCCTTCGCGGACCCGGTCACCAAGTGCAGGTCCTGCGGCGCGATCTACAGGGCCGACAGGCTGGTCCAGGAGGCAACCGGGAAGATAGTTCCGGAGAGGCTCAGGGACGAGGAGATCTACGCGCTCATCCTCGAGCACGGGATCAGGTGCCAGAGGTGCGGCGGCGAGCTCAGCGGTGTCGAGAGGTTCAACATGATGTTTGGGGTCAGCGTCGGGGGCGAGGGCGAGGAGGCCTACCTGAGGCCCGAGACCTGTCAGTCCCTATTCGTCGACTTCATCAGGACCTACAAGACAGGCTGGTCGAGGCTCCCGCTGCCCCTCTGCCAGTTCGGGAAGAGCTTCAGGAACGAGATCGCTCCAAGGCAGAGCCTCCTGAGGCTCAGGGAGTTCTACCAGGCCGAGGTCGAGGTCTTCTTCGATCCCGAGGACGAGGTCGATCCGGTCAGGTGGAGGAGGTTGAAGGACTACGTCCTGAGGTTCGGGGACGAACACGGGAACTTCACCGAGGTCACCGCCGAGGATGCGCTGAGGAGGGGGATCGTATCCCATTGGCTACCCGCCTATTACCTCGCCCTGATCCAGAGGTTCTACGAGGTCCTGGGCGTTGAGAGGTCGAGGATAAGGCTCAGGAGGCTCGGCGAGGACGAGAAGGCCTTCTACGCGAGGGAGGCCTGGGACCTCGAGGTCTTGACCTCGCTGGGTTGGATCGAGCTGGTCGCGTGCAACTACAGGGGCGACTACGACCTCTCGGGACACATGAAGGTCAGCGGGAAGGACCTCACGGTCCTGAACCGGAACAGGAAGGTCCTGCCGCACGTCTTCGAGCTCTCGATGGGCGTCGACAGGAGCGTCTACGTCTTGATGGAGCTCGGGTACGCGAAGGAGCCCAAGAGGAGGGTCCTGAGGGTGCCCAAGTTCCTCGCGCCGGTCCAGGTCGCGGTCCTCCCGCTCGTAGAGAGGGACGGCCTCCCCGAGAGGGCCTGGGAGATCTACGAGGGCCTCAGGGTCGACTTCGACGCTGTCTACGAGCCGAAGGACGCGATCGGGAAGAGGTACCACATGCTCGACGAGATCGGCGTCCCCTACTGCGTCACGGTCGACTACCAGACCCTCGAGGACGACACGGTCACGGTCAGGGACAGGGACACGACGCAGCAGGTGAGGGTCCGTGTCTCAGAGCTGAAGGAATGGCTGAGCAGGGCACTAGCTTACCCGAGGGTCGATTGAGGGGCCGCAGCGTCTCGCCGGTAACGCCTATAGGAGCGGGGAACGCTCTGCAGATCTCTGGGGTGGGAGAATGAGGCAGAGGGTCAGGCTCACCTGCGCGCTGGTCGACAGGCCCGGGACGCTCCTGAAGGTCCTCGAGCAGATAGCCCTCGCGGGCGGCAACATCATCTCGATCGTCCACAACAGGGAGAGCATAACCTCTGGGTACGTGCCCGTCAGCATCAACGTCGAGTTCCCCGACGCCCAGAGCCTCGAGAGGGCTAGGAGGGGGATCGAGGGGGTCGGGGTCCCCGTGATGGGCGCGGAGAGCCTCGAGAGGCGGATGGTGACCGCAATCGTCGTCGGGGGCGTTAGGCTAGACTCTCTCCTCTCCGAGCTCGAGTCGAGGGGCTACAGGGTCATCGAGTCGTCCGCGAGGGGCTTCGGCGAGGGTCTCACCGTCAGGCTGCTCCTGGAGGTCCCAACGGGGAGGGTGAGGGAGCTGGAGGAGGACCTTCAGGCGATCGCGGAGATGCACGGGGCTCTCGCGATCCCGGAGGTGTGAGGCGCTGGGCCTGAGGGTCTTCGTCAACGGCTACGGGTTCCTGGGGAGGCTGCTCGCTACGAGCTTGACCGAGGGCAGGGTCCCGGGAGCGAGGCTCGTCGGGGTGGCGAGGTCGTCGGGCTACCTTTACAGAGAGGAGGGACTGACCCGGGATGAGATCGCGGGGGAGGTCCGGGACTCAGCGGCCTTCGTCAGGGGGAGCTCGACCTCGCTGATCAGGGAGCGGGCCTTCGACGTCCTGGTGGAGCTGACGCCGACCAACCTCCCCAGCGCGGAACCGGGCCTCAGCAACATCAGGTCGGCCCTGGAGAACGGGATCGACGTCGTCACGGCCAACAAGGCGCCGATCGCGCTCCACTACGCCGAGCTGGCGGAGCTCTCGAGGTCGACGGGCTCGCTCCTGCTCTTCGACGCGACCGTGGGAGGGGGAATACCGCTGATAACGCTAAGGAGGCTCTGCACGCGCGGCGACGACCTCCTCTCGATCAAGGGGATCCTGAACGGGACCACCAATTACATCCTCAGCAGGATGCAGTTCGAGGGTCTGACCTTCGAGCTGGCGCTCAGGGAGGCCCAGAACCTCGGGATCGCGGAGAGGGACCCCTCGCTGGACGTCAACGGCTACGACACCGCCCTGAAGCTCTTGATCCTGGCGAACTCCCTGATGGGGTTGAACAAGGGCCTCAGCGACGTCAAGGTCGTAGGGATCTCCAAGGTCACGCAGGAGGCGGTCGCGGCAGCCAAGGAGTCCAACATGTCGGTCAAGCTGATCGGGTCCGTCGACGGGGAGGGGAGGCTCTCGGTCGGCCCGAGGCTCGTGAAGGCCAACGACCCCCTCTGCGTCCACGGGATGCTTAACGCGGTCACGTTCAGGTTCAGTATCGCGGGAGACCTGACGCTGATCGGCCACGGAGCGGGCGAGCCCACCATCGCGGCCCTCCTCAACGACCTCCATCAGGTCGTCGAGCACCGGCTCAGAGCGAGAGCCTGATGGCGATCAGGGCGGCGAAGGTCACGGTCGAGGCCGCGAGGACCGCGAAGTCCCTCCGCGTCGGCCTCAGGACGTAGAAGCTGGTCCTCTCCTTGACCGCGCCGTAGCACTTCACCTCGAGGGCCTCGGCCATCTCGAAGGACCTCTTCAGCGCGTTGATCACGACGGGCACGAAGGCCCTCACGTAGTTCCTGAACCTCTTGACCGGGTTCCTGGTGGTGTAGTCGACGCCCCGCAGCCTCTGCGAGTCGATCACCTCTTGGATCTCCTCGAGGAAGAGGGGCGCGAACCTTATCGCGGCGGTCATCGCAAAGGCGTAGTCCTGTGGCATCCTGAGGGACCTGAGGGTGGCAGCCATGGCCTCCGGCGAGACGGTCAGGAGGAAGAACGAGAAGGAGACGATCGCCGCGACGAACCTCATCAGCTGGGATGCGTTCAGCAGCGCGAACTCCCTGCTCAGGGGGTTCATGCCCTGAGTGATGAACCCGAGCGCGTTGAGCAGCACCACGAAGGCCAGGAAGAAAGAGAGCGCCCTGATCGTCCTCAGGAGCCTTCTCGCGGCGCCGATGGCCCGAAGCGCGAGCGCAACGACGGAGAGGACCGCCGCGGAGACCGAGATGCTGAGGAGGGGAGGCCTGTCGTAGATCAGGGTCGAGGCGAAGAGGTAGACCGCGATCAGGAGCTTCACCCTCGGGTCCAGTCTGATCAGGGCCGAGTCGACTTCCCTGTACCTCAGGAGGTCAGCCACGTTCACCGACACGGGACTTGCACCTCAGGATGCGCGCGACGCTCGAGACCAGCTCGTCGACCCTATGGGTGGTCGGGACGCCCAGGTGGGCTAGACGCCTCGATATCACGACCGACTGGGGAGGGAGGAGGTTCGCGGCCCTCAGGAGCCCTTCGTCGGAGAGGACCTCGGATGCGGGGCCCGAGGCCAGCACCCTCCCCGAGCTCAGGACGGCCACTCGAGGATCCAGCTCGGAGACGAACTCGACGTCGTGGGTCGCTACCACCACTCCCCTTCCCTCTCCCCTGATCGACTCGATCGTCTCGGCGATCGCCTCCCTCCCGGCCTTGTCCTGGCCCAGCGTCGGCTCGTCGAGGAGGAGGTACTTCGGGTCCCACGCGAGGACGACCGCGATCGCGAGCCTCTTCTTCTGACCGCCGCTCAGCGAGAAGGGCGACCTGTCCCTGAGGCCACCGAGCCCGAACCTCTCGAGGAGGGACTCGACCCGGCGTTCAGCGTCCCCGATCCCGAAGTTCCTGAGGGCGTAGTTCATCTCCTCCCAGACGCTCTCGAGGAAGAAGAGGCTGTCGGCTATTTGAGGGACGTAACCGACCGCCCTCGAGACCTCCTTCGTGGGCATCGAGTGGACGTCCCTGCCGTCGAGGAGGACCTTGCCGCTCCTCGGCTTCAGAAGGCCCACGAGGACCTTCATCAGCGTGGTCTTCCCGGCGCCGTTGCTTCCCATCAGGGCCAGCACCTCGCCCCCCCTCACCTGGAGGTTTACGCCGTCCAGGGCCACCTTCCCGCTCGGGTACTCGTACCGAACGTCCACGGCCTCCAGCATCAGGGATCACCGGAGGAGACCAGCTCGACCAGCTCGCCGGCCGTGAGCGGCACCCTCTCGCACCCGCCCGAGCCGGAGGCCGCGACCGCCCTGTGATAGACCTCCGGGACCCTGGGGGGCTTGATCCCGAACTCAGCGCCCGTGTGCCTGAGGAAGAAGTGCTGGGGGCTCCCGTCGAAGGCGATCCTGCCTTCGGAGAAGACGACGATCCTGTCCACCACCGGGACCAGTAGGTCAAGCCTGTGCTCCGAGACCAGCATCGTCTTCCCTTCGGACCTGCAGTACCCCACCACGAACTCGAGTATCTCCTGCGCCGAGACCGGGTCGAGCATCGACGTCGGCTCGTCGAGGAGGAGGACCTCTGGCCTCATCGCGATTATCGAGGCGATCGCGAGCCTCTGCTTCTGGCCTCCTGAGAGCTCCGCGGGATTCTTCTTCCTCAGCTCGGCCATGCCCGTGGCCCTCAAGGCCTCCTCGACCCTCGCGAGCATCTCGTCCCTGGGCACGCCGAGGTTCTCGAGAGGGAAGGCGACCTCGGCCTCGACCGTCGTCGAGAAGAGCTGCGTCTCTGGGTTCTGGAAGACCATCCCGACCTTCGTCGCGATCACGTGGACCGGCGTCTCGGCGACGTCGAGGCCGCAGACCCTCACCGAGCCCTGGTAATCGCCCCTATAGAAGTGCGGGATCAGCCCCACGACGGCCCTCAGTAGGGTCGACTTGCCGGAACCGGTGGGCCCAACGACCAGCACGAGCTCGCCCTCGGAGACCTCGAGGTCCACTCCGTCCAGCGACCAGGCCTCGGAGCCCTCGTACCTGAACCTGAGTCCCTTCACCTCGATTACCGGCATCACTCCTCCACCGGCGTCGGGTTGTATCCGAGCATCCCCCCGATCAGCTCGACGCATCTCCTGAAGGCCTCCTCGAGCCCGACGTTGACCCTCGCCCTCGCAGCGGCCGCGTGTCCCCCTCCAGCACCGCCGTACCTCTCTATCAGCGGGTTGACCAGGTCCCTCACGACGTTGAAGGAGTAGGTCGAGACGACCTCGGACGCGACCCTGAACGTCAGCTCAGATAGGCCGTCGCGCTCGTCGCCGACGACCGCTATCCCTGCGCCAGCGGCTAGCAGGACCCTGGCGACCGAGGGCCTGAAGGCGCTGACCCTGGTCAGGGCGATTATCACGTTCTCGCACCTGTAGAGCCTCGCCCTCTTGATCCCCTTCAACCTCGCGATCCTCTCCGAGTAGTCGGGCGGGACCTCGAGCCTCTCGGCCACCGCGCCCGGCTCCGCGCCGAGCTCGCCCAGAAGCCCGACCTTCCTGAGGGTCAGCGCGTCAGCGGTCGCGAGCCTCACCGTGTCGTAGTAAGTCCCGAAGTAGAGGGCGGTCGCCTCGTCGGGGCTTGGATCGTGGCCGGCGAAGACGCAGAGGTCTAGGACGACCTCGGAGCACGACCTGTAGCCCGGGTCTGCGAAGACGTCGGCCGACTCGAAAGGACGCTGGGGCTGGTGGTGGTCGATCACGGTCAGCCTGCCCGCGGCCCTCGCGAGGGTCTCTCCGAGCTGCGATGGCGACCCCACGTCGACCGCGACGTAGTGGTCCGAGTCGGGGAGCTCAGCAGTGAGCTCGATCCCGAAGGCCGACGCGAACCTCGCGGCCGAGTCTGAGACCTCTCCCGGGACGTGAACGTGGACCTCCGAGCACCCGACCGTCCTCTCGAGGAGCGACTTCAGGGCCATCGAGGAGGCGAGCGAGTCCGGATCGCCCCCAACGTGGGTGAGGACCGTGACCCTCGAGCCCCTCAGCGACCTGAGCCGTTCCCAGAGCCTCCCGATGAACTCGGGGGACCTGATGAGATCCTCGCGCGCCGCCGACCGGGCGCTCACGCCTCCTCTGACCGACCGGACCCCAGGCTCATCTGTATCTCCTTCTGGAGCGTCGCGATCTGGCTCCTCGTCCTCGCCTCCTGCTTCTCGAGGACCTTGAGCCTCGTGTCGTTGAGGTCCCTCTTCTCGGAGAGCTCGCTGATCACCTTCTCCTTCGCGGTCTGGATCAGCAGCGGCCCCACCGCCTTGTACACGATCACCGACTCGTCGACTTTCGAGAGCTCCTCCAGCGCGAGCTTGATCTCCTCCAGCTCCGACTGGATCCTCTGCTTCTCCGAGAGGAGGGCCGCGAGGGTCTGCTGGAGCTGTTGAAGCCTGGCTAGCTGCTGCTGGACGTTCATCGGCAGCTCGCTTGAAGACATCTCGAGCCCACGATCCCCCTCCCCAGTATTAGGGTTTTGCCCAAGACGTGTTCGCGAGCTTCGACCCGAAGGGCGCACCAGACGTCCACAGGCGATCAACTTCCCGATTGGGCTGCCAACGGTTATGAGGGAGCCGTCGTTCGGTGCTAGCGGTGGACGCGAGGTCGGAGCTCGAGAGGGCTGAGGGCTTCAAGGGGGTCTTCGCGCTGGTGAAGAGGGTCGTCGAGAGGAGGTTGGGATTGAGGAGGGCGGGGCTGATGCTGGTGCTGGCCGACGAGCCGGCCTTCGTCCTCGCCTACCACGGCGTCGGGTCGAACTTCATCGTCCTGAACAGGAGGGCGATCACGGCCCTGGTCGGACAGGGAGCATCCCAGACGGAGGTCAAGTCCTACCTGTTCACGGTCCTCCTCCACGAGTACCTCCACTCCCTCGGTTTCCTCGACGAGTCCGAGACCCGCAGGCTGGTGGCCGAGATCGTCAGGTCCGAGTTCGGGGAGGACCACCCGGCGTACAGGTTCGCGGCGAGGCCGCTCGGTGAGGAGGAGGCGAGAGCCCTCGCCGTTCAGGAACGGTCAGGCCATGCGGAGCCCACGATCGTGAGGGAGTTCGACGACGAGAACCTCACCTACGTCGCGTGACCGGGCTCTCGGCCGGACCTTTCGTCCTCCCGACCAGACAGTGCGTCCTCGCACCGACCACCTCGACCTCAATCCACTCCCCGAGCAAGGTCCTCCCGTCGGCGTCCGGGATCGCGATCGGCCTGTAGTCGAGGTTCCTGGCTATCGGCTCGCCCTTCGGTCCCACCTCATCGACCAACGCAGGCCCCTCCCAGCCGACCATCTCTTCCATCCTCTCCCTCGAGATCCTCGAGCAGACCTCCGTGATCTCTCTGCTCCTCCTGTTGACGACAGCGTCCGGCAGGGGCCTCAGCCTCGCGGCCTCGGTCTTAGGCCTGGGGTAGAACCTCGAGATGTTCACGAAGTCGGGCCTCACCTCCTCCATCAGCCTGACCGTCGCCTCGAAGTCCTCCTCGTCCTCGGTCGGGTACCCGACTATCACGTCGGTCATCAAGGTCAGGCTCGGGAAGGCCCCTCTGAACGTCCTAACGTAGTGGGTGAAGTCCGCGACTGCGTAGCCGCGCCTCATCTCCCTTAGCACGTCGTCGCTCCCGCTTTGGACGCAGAGGTGGAGGAACTTGAAGACGTGGGCGTCCCCGTAGGCCCTTACCAGGTCATCGAGCTCGAGCCTCCTGAAGTGGAGCGGGTTCATCATCCCGACCCTGATCGCGTAGTCGCCTTCGACCGACGACGTCACGCCCTCCAGCAGCTCCGCGAGGTTCGTCCCGATGTCCCTCCCGTACGCGGACATGTCCTGCGATGTCAACCAGACCTCCTTAGCGCCGCTCCTGACCGCCCTCTCCACCGCCTCCCTGATCACCGATGGCCTGTAGCTGAAGAGCGTCCCCCTCGCGACCTTCGTCTGGCAGAAGGTGCAGGAGGAGAGGCAGCCGCTGGCGACTTCGACCACCTCCACCACCGGGTTCGTCCTGACGTGGGGCAGGACAGGCTTCTCGACCATCCCGTCCTCCAGCACGACCGCCCTCCTCCCAGCGAGGGCCTCCCTGACGACCTCCCCGATCCTGTGGACCGCGTTCGGGCCGATCATCGAGGCCTTCGGGCTTACCCTCGCGACGGTCTCGGGCTGGGCCTTCGCGAAGCACCCGGCCACGACGAGCGGCTTCCCGGCCCTCGAGAGGACGGATATCCGGTGGACCATCCTGTTCGCGGTGGGCGTCTTGACCGTGCAGGTGTTGATCAGGAGGAAGTCGGCCTCCCTCGGGTCCTGGACCTCGACGTGCCCCTCCTCGCCAAGTATGCCCCTCATGATCTCGGCGTCGTGGAGGTTGGCCGCGCAGCCGTAGCTCTCGACGTAGAACTTTGCCATTTCTTCCAGCTGTCCCAGCGGAGGTGAGCCTTAATCCTGTGCCCGCCCTCCCCCTCGGCAACCGAGTGCAGGACGTCAGGGCGCGGAGGCGGTGACCACGGCCCTTACCCTCTCCCTGTCCATCCCTACGAGCTCAGAGAGCTTCTCGATCAGCAGCTCACCCGACATGTGCCCCGACATCTGCCTCCAGAGGTTCCTGAGGCTCTCGTACCTGCTCCAGGGGTAGAGGATCCAATGAGACGTCTGAAGGACGAAGTAGTCGGGGACGAACTTGGTCCAGGGCTTGATGTGGAGGACAGCGCTCCTGAGCTCCGCAGGCCTCGAGGACCCGGTGATCAGGGACGTCGCGACCTGCAGGGTCTTGCCCTCGTCGGAGACGTCGTCCACGAGCAGCACCTTCCTGCCGTTCAGGGAGTCCATTCCTGGCTTGTGGTAGACGACCGGGGCGCTACGCTCCTTCACCCCGACGTAGCTCCTTATGCCCAGAGGAACCACTTCCTCGACGTCCAACACGTCCGAGAGCAGGTTCGCGACGAATAGCCCTCCCCTCAGTATCCCGACGATCGCCTCGGGCCGGTAGCCGGACCCGGTGACCTTCGCCGCGAGCTCCTCGACCTCCTCGACGATGTCGTCCCAACTCAGCAGCAGGAACCTCTCTGTGCCTAGCGCAACCTCCTTCGCCACACCCGAACCTCTCAGGGGTCCTATATCCGCCTTAGTTCCCGCTTGACGCATCTAGGTCAACGGCGTGGGCCGTTCCCTAATGAATTGATCCCGTGCACGGTGGTCAGTGAACTGCTCATGTCACTCTATTTCCAGTTGATTGATCTAACCGTGACCTATTACCGTCTGTCGTCGCAGAGGGCCTTCGTCAGCGACACGGTTATCACGCGCCGATTTGATCACGGTACTCTTCTCAACTGATGTGTAGATTTGCATACATCTGTCTAACATTTTCTACGTAGAAGTCATATTATTATTCTACGAGAATCAATTATCTAACGAGGGTGGATCGAATGAAAGTAGGGGTCCTGGCCTCCGCCCTAATCGTCGTTGGACTACTAGTCGGACTCGCAGCGGGGCTTGTGGCGAGGCCCGCTCTGATGCCAGTAGAGCCGGTCACTAAGACGGTCGTGCAGGAGAGGCCGGTCACCGAGTTCAGGACCTTCACCGTTGAACGGGTTGTGACGGTCACCGTCGAGCAGAAGGTCGACACGTTCAAGATACTCCATCAGGCCGTCGACAAAGTCGCTACCCAGATACCTGTCGGACGCTGGTGGTTCATTGACGCGAAGGACCTGAAGGAGAAGCTCGACGCTGGAGAGAGGATCGTCGTGGTCGACGTACGTGAGAGGGCCGAGTGGGACGCTGGCCGAATACCCGGCGCGATCCACATAAGGCTCAGCGAGGTGCCTAAGCACATCGACAAGATACCCAAGGAGACCACGGTGGTCGTGTACTGCAAGGTCGGGATACGCTCGGCCATGGCCATGATAATGCTGAGGGTCTTAGGTTATGAGAACGTCCTGAACCTCAGGGGCGGGTTCGACGACTGGGCAGCGAGAGGATACCCGGTGGAGAAGTAGAGTACGGGTGTAGTCGATGAAGGCGACGATCAGTCGGCGTGCGCTACTCGCTGGTGTCGCGGCCGCCTCGTCCTCCGTTCCAGTCTTCTTTTTGTTGCGTTCACTCCCCTCACGAACCAGCGACGTCTCCGGCGACGAGGGCCTCAAGGGCGAGGCCAAGTGGGTCCCTGGAGCCTGCGCTGTCTGCGGTCAGGGCTGTCCCGTCAGGCTGAAGGTCCTTAATGGCGACACGATAGTCGGAGTCTCCTTCAACGCCGAGCCCGGGAGGTCACAGTACTACGCCGTCTGCGGGAAGGTCTACGCGATCCCCTACGCTCACCGCCACCCCAACAGGATCAAGAGACCGATGATACGGGACGGGCCGCGCGGCAGCGGATCGTTCAGGCCAGTCAGCTGGGACGAGGCCCTCGACTATGTCGCCGAGAACCTCAGGAAGTACGCGTCGGCGCCGCACCAGGTGCTGGTCTTCTCTCACCAGGGCTGGGAAGCTCCCCTGATGGACGAGTTCATGAGGCTCTTCGGGACGCCGAACGTCACGGACCACGCTGACACCTGCTTCCACAGTTCTGCAGCGGGGCGCTGGTTTCTCTTCGGGAGGACTGTCGGGCCGGGGGCCACCTACCCCGACTACGAACACGCCCAGTTCGTGGTCCTCATGGGAAGGAATCCCTACGGGGGCACCGTTGCCGCGCCCTGGACCAAGACCCTCTCCGAGGCCGTCTCGAGGGGGCTGAGGCTGGTCGTCTTCGACGTCAGGTACAGCGAGGTATGCGAGGTCGCGGAGAGGTACTACCTAGTCAGGCCTGGCACGGACCTGGCGGTATCGCTGGCGATAGCCAGGGAGATAATCGTCAACAAATGGTACAACTCGGACTACCTCAACAGGTACACGACCGCCGGCATGCTCTTCTACGCCGACTCGATGAAGCCCGTCAAGCTAAGGAGGATAGAGAGCGGCGAGAGGGCGGGCAAGCTGGACTACCTGGTCTACTGCGACGTCGACAAGATGTATCGGTTCAGGAGCGAGGCGAAGAGGGCGAAGCTGGACTTCTCCGGGATATTCGAAGGCAAGCGGGTGGTCACCGCTCTCCGGACACTCGGCACCGCGCTAGAGAGGTACACTCCCGAGTGGGCCGAGTCGGTCAGCGGCGTTCCCGCCGGCGAGATAAGGTGGGTTGCGAGGACGCTCGCCGGTTACGGTTCAAGGGGCTTCGTCGATCCCGGCTACAAATCGGTCAGGTACCGCAACGAGCCGATGCTCCACCGCGTCAACGCGCTCGTCAACGTCCTGATCGGCTCCTGGGGGAGCAAGGGCGGTGTGGCGTGGTCGAGGAAGCTCCCCGTTCCAACCCCTCTCCCAGAGGGTGGGTTCAAGGTTGTCGCGGGGAAGTGTTGAGAGCGTCCCGTCCTACTGGAGGAGGCACGGCTACCCGCTGGCCTCCGAGTCGTCGTTCTCGATGCTCGCCATCAGGAGCATCCTCGAGGAGCGGCCCTACCCGATAAGGGCCGCGGTGATACTCTGGCAGAATCTCGTCGCGCACGTGCCCTCCGACAGCACCGTCGTAGAGGCCCTGAAGAAGCTCGACTTCGTCCTGGTGATGGACACCACGTGGAACGAGACCGCGAAGTACGCAGACGTCGTGCTGCCGACGAAGTTCTTCTTCGAGACGGACAACGCGACCGTCTGTCAGGTCTCCAAGACCCACATCGGACAGCTGGCCCTGTCGAGGAAGGCCGTCGATCCCCCTGAGGACGTGGACGCGAAGAGCGTCGCCGAGATCGTCTACGAGCTGGTCAAGCGCCTCTTCCCCGAGAAGGCCGCGAGGGCTGAGATGCTCCTCAACCCTGAGGAGGTCTGGAGGGAGCAGTGCAAGCTCCTCGAGGTCGATTACAGGAGGCTCTCCGAACAGGGGGTGATCTCCGCGTTCAACGAGGCCGTATACGAGCCGCTAGGGGAGGCCGGGGTCCTGCCCACCGAGACCGGGGAGATAGAGCTGATCAACCTCAAGGCCCTCGAGAAGTTCGGCGAGTACCTCGGCAAGCCCCACAACCTGAACCCGCTGCCCAGCTGGATTCCGCCGCGTTGGCTCGAGGGCGGCGAGCTCGGAGAGGATGAGTTCGTACCGGTCGATTACCAGCACCCACTGATCGCGATTAACACGTGGACCCGCGACACGCCCGAGGTCGTGGAACTCCTCAGGCTCGGAGGTGAGGACGGCGTCTTCATCAGTCGCAAGAGGGCGAGCAGGCTGGGACTTAAGGACGGAGACCTGGCCGTGTTGGTCGCGAACGGCAAGGAGCTGACCGTGAGGGTGAGGGTCTCGGACTTGGTCGGTGACGACGTCGTCTGCGGAGTCCACGGCCTGAACCCGGGGGCCCACGAGGGAGGCGCGGTGAAGTTCGACGGCATGCCGAAGTCCGGCCTGAACACCAACTTCCTCTCGGACTTCCAGATCGTCGACGGCTACGGGAGCGCGGCGCTATACGACTTCCGGGTCAAGCTGAGGAGGTGGAGGGCATGAAGCCCGCGATGGTCATCGACCTGAACAGGTGCATAGGGTGCAGGGCCTGTGTCGCCGCCTGCCTCCTTGAGAACGCCACGACGTTGAACGGAGGGCCGGTGCTAGACCTGAACGCGGCCAAGTACTCGAGGACCGTGCCGGTGATGGTCGGGACCCAAGACTTCCTCAGGAGGGTCTTCAGGCAGTGCGTCCAATGCGACTCGCCGCCCTGCGCCGCCGTCTGCCCGACCGGCGCGACGTTCAGGACCGAGGAGGGAGTGGTGCTGGTGAACAGGGAGCTCTGCATCGGGTGTGGCCTCTGCGGGGACGCCTGCCCGTACGGAGTGATCAACTTCCCGGTGGCTGGGGCCCGAAAGCCTAGCCACCGGTACGCCGTGAGGCGCGGAGTGCCGGACAGGTGCACGTTCTGCTACCACAGGAGGACTGAGGATGGTAAGCTCTGGACTCCGGCCTGCATCGAGGCCTGCGCTTTCGGCGCGAGGGTCTTCGGCGACCTCGACGACCCCAAAAACGAGGTCTCGAGGCTCGTGAGGGCCGGGGTGGCCATAGGCCCGAGACCGGACTTCCAGACCAGTCCGAAGCTCTTCTTCGTCCCGCGAAAGGGAGGCTACGAGCTCGTCAACTACCCGACGAGGGGCGAATACTCGTTCGGGTTGGCCGGCAGGGACTGGAGCCTCCTAAAGGAAAGCCTCGTCAGGCCGCTGGCGGAGCTGGCTATGGCGGCCGCGGTCGTCCTCGGGCTCGTCCACATCATCAGGGAGGCGAGGAAGTCCAGAAGGAAGGAGGTGAAGGAGGGTGAGAGGTGAGCGAGTCCTCAGGTGGAACAGGACCGCCAGGATCGCCCACTGGCTCATGGTGATTGGCGTGACCGCCGGCTTCGTGTCGGGCCTCCCGGTGCTGGACGGAAGGCTGTTCAAGCCCATCGACGACCTACTCGGGGGCGAGGCGGTGAGGGAGTTCCTCCACTACTACGTGACGACGGTCTTCTTAGGGGCCGCTATACCGCTCGTCTTCGTGAGGGGCATCGCTGCCCGGGGAGATGAGTGGTGGTGGCCTTCATGGGACGAGGTGAAGCAAGCCGTCCGGGTGGCGCTCCACTGGTTCGGGCTCAGCCGCGAGTACCCGGTCATAGGGTTCCACCACCCAATGGAGAAGCTGTTCCTCATGTCGGTGCACTTCGGCCTCGTCCTGCTCGGCCTCTCGGGCGTACTGATGGTCTTCGCGGACCTGGGGCCGACGTACAAGTTCGTGCTGTTGATGCTCCACGACATCGGATTCCTGATGGTCAGCGTCCCGCTCGCTGGCCACTTCCTCCTCGCGGTCAACCCGGTCAACTGGCAGGCCCTCAGGGCCATCTTCACGGACGGGAAGGTAGACCTCTCGTGGGCGCGTCACCACCACCCGGGGTGGAAGGCGGCGAACGCTTCGGCAGACCCGAGGGTCGGGGGGAGCGAACGGGGACGCGAGAGGGGTCCCGCGCGACGGGACGCTTAATCCCCTGAAACCTCACTTCTCTATCTTCTCCCTCAGGAACTCCGGGAGGACGCCCTTCTTGGCCAGCTCGAGCGCCTGATTCTTCGTGAACCTCCACCAGATGTCCCCCCTCCGGTCGCTCTGGAAGTCCCACGGGCTGACCGCGACTAGGTCGCCCTCCTTTATCCAGATCCTCCTCTTCAGCTGGCCCCTGATCCTGCAGAGCCTCTGCTTCCCGTCCGAGCACTCGACGAGGACGTTGTCGTAACCCATCAGCTTCACGACGACGCCGTAGAGGTCTCCCGCTCCCAGCTCCGGCATCTCCTCGAGCTCCTTCGGCTCCGAGATGATCTTCCTCTTCCCCATTCCCCGCGATCAGGTCCTGTCGGCCTCATTTAGGTGTAGCTATCCGCGATGCGGCCTTCAACAGAGGGGTCCGAGAGTCGCCGGGCGCATGAGGGCGTTCGCTGGAGGCCTCCCGGGGTCGAGGATCGACGGTCGTCGCGCTCGTCACATGGGCTGTCGGAGGTCTACGTGGGACTTCGTCGCTCCCCCTTCCGTTCGGGCCCCGAGGTCAGCAGGACGCGTGGGGCCGGCCGGACTCGAACCGGCGACCTCCGCCGTGTGAGGGCGGCGTCATACCACTAGACCACGGCCCCGCCCGTCCCCATCCCACGCTTCGCTCTTAAGGTTACCTCCCCTCAGCCTCAACACCCGCTTTCCCCTGGGATCAGGGATGACCTTCAGCATCGCACCCTCGAACTCGACCTTGAAGACGCGGCCCTCGAGGAGCCTGTCGAGGAAGACGGCGAGCGCGGCGACCTCGCTGTGGGGCTGGTTCCCGATCGCGACGTTGTAGTCTGCCAGCTCGTAGACGACCCTCGGGACCTTGCTGGCCCCCACCACGACGACCATGTCCCTCTGATCGAGCTGGTTCCGGAGCTCCCCGAGGACGTCGAGGAGGCTCACGCCGTACATCGTCAGGTGGACCAGGACGTCGCCCGCGGCCTTCCGATCCCTGATGTATCCCTCCCAGTCCTCGACGAAGTCGACCTCGAAGGGCCCTCCCCACTGCTCGGTCACCCTCCTGATCGAACCGATTAGCCCGTCGTCTCTGTCGCCAGAGATCATGACCCCGGAAGCGCCGAAGGCCCTCGCGGTGAGCGCAACGTGGACGGTGACCCTGTCGTCCCTACCGACCCTGTGGAAGAGCCTCAGGACCGTTATCCTTCTCATCTCAGGAGCCTGCTCAGCTCCGCTATCTTCTCGTCGATTGCCTTCAGCATCTCGGAGGGGTCGTAGGGCTGGAGCTGGTTCCCGCAGTACGGGCACTTGAAGAAGTGGTCGACGGCGATCGAGAAGTCCAGCTTCCTGCAGCTCGCGTTCCCGCACCAGTAGACGACGTTAGTGGAGTAGAACTCCCTCAGCATCTTCAACCTCTCGATGATCCTGATCGCCTGGCCGCGGACCGTGCTGACCACCTGCTCGAGCTGGAGCCGCCATCTGAAGGTCCTCTTGCCGTTCTCCTTCTCGAAGCTGACCGTATAGGTCACCAGAGAGAGCTCCAGTAGCCTGTGGAGCGTCTTCCTGACCTGCTTGACGTCGACCCCCAGCCTCTCCGCCAACTCCTCGTCGGAGAGTCCGGGCTCCTCCAGGAGCAGCTTGACGACCTTAGTCGCCTCCTCTCCCCCGAAGACCTCGGTCAGCTTGACGACCTCGGAGGGCTCGATGTAGTACAAACTTCTCCGACCTACTCTAATCCCTCCCTCCCGCTAAATACCTTGCGGAGAACGGACCGGAGACGCGCCCGAGGTTCCGACTTCACCCGGGTAGTAGGGTATGATATATTAGGCGAACTAGGAGATCGAGTCCTCAAGGGATGACCGTACCCCAGAGGTACACGCTCGCGAGCTACAGGGTCGGAATAACGAATGACTGGTGCCCGGGATGCGGCGACTTCGGGATCCTCGCATCGATCCAGATGGCCCTGATGGAGCTCCAAATCCCGCCTCACAGGGTCGCAATCTTCTCAGGGATAGGGTGCTCCGGGAAGCTGCCACACTACGTCAACGCCTACGGCATCCACACGGTCCACGGCAGGCCCCTGCCCTTCGCGATCGGGGCCAAGGTCGCGAACCCGAGCCTCACGGTCCTCGCGATCTCCGGCGATGGCGACGGCCTCGGGATCGGGGCGGGACACTTCGTCAACGCGGGAAGAAGGAACGTCGACATCACCTACGTCATCCACAACAACGAGGTCTACGGCCTCACGAAGGGCCAGGCCTCGCCGACGATGAGGAGGGGGATGAAGACGAAGGCCCTCGCGAGGCCTAACATCAACGACGCCGTGAACCCGGTGGCGCTGGCGATCGTCTCCGGATACACCTTCGTCGCGAGGGGATACGCGTACGACACCAAGCACCTGAAGGACCTGATCAAGCAGGCGATCCAGCACAGGGGGACTTCGATGATCGAGGTCCTCCAGCCGTGCCCGACCTACAACGACGTCCATACCAAGGAGTGGTACAGCGGGGAGGACCGCGTCGACCCGGCGACCGGGAAGCCGATGCCCAGGGTCTACAAGCTCGAGGAGACCGGGTACGACGGTGTGGTGAAGGAGGGCACCGAAGAGGAGGTGATCGCGAAGACGGCTGCGGCGATCGCGAAGGCCTACGAGTTCGGCGACAGGATACCGATCGGCGTCTTCTACCGGAACCCGTTCGTCCCCACCTACGACGAGAGGATCGCGTCGCTCGCCCCGAGCTACAGGCTCTCGCCCCCGTCCGTTTCGCCGATCAGGGACAGGTCCCTCAGGCCTGCTGCGGACATCGAGCCGCTCCTCAGGAAGCTCGAGATCCTCTAGCGCGCACCCGGATAGGTCCCAAACTCTTATGGCGGCCTCTCGGTGACGAGGTGGGAGCATGGCCGACGGAGCCGAGGCGGGCGTTCAGTTCGTGAAGTTGGACGAGGGGAGGCTCGAGAGGTACAGGAGGGCGGGTTACAGGGTCCTGGGAGAGCACAATCACAGCGCGGTCGAGGTCTGCAGGTGGACGAAGTCGAGGCTGAGGGGGGAGAGGAACTGCTACAAGTCGATCTACGGGATCGACTCCGGTAGGTGCATTCAGATGACCCCGACGCTCGACTTCTGCAACTTCGGGTGCCCCTGGTGCTGGAGGCCTTTCGGGCCATTCAGGCACAAGGCCCACGGCACCGATTGGGACGACCCCAAGACCATCGTAGACGAGATGTTGAGGGCCCAGAGGGAGCTCCTCTCGGGGTTCGGAGGGAACCCGAGGACCGACAAGGCCTACTTCAGGCTCGCGATGAGGCCGGCCCACGTCGCGATCTCGCTGGACGGCGAGCCGACCCTATACCCTATGATCGCGGACCTGATCAAGGAGATCAACTCGAGGGGCATGACGACCTTCCTCGTCACCAACGGCACGATGCCCCACAGGTTGAGGGAGATGCTGGAGAAGGGCGCGATACCGACGAACCTCTTCGTCAGCGTCTACGCCACGAACCCGGAGGAGTACGTGAGGGTGACGAAGTCTGTGGTCCCCGACGCCTACGAGAGGGTGATGGAGAGCCTCTCCCTGCTCGGCGAGTTCGAGAGGAGGGGGAGCAGGACGGTGATCAGGCTCACGCTCGTCAAGGGCCTCAACATGAAGGACCCCGAAGGCTACGCGGGGATCGTGAACAGGTTTAGGCCGAACTTCCTCGAGTTCAAGGGCTATGCGTGGCTCGGTCAGTCGAGGCAGAGGCTCGACCAGTCGGCCTCGCCGAGGTTCGAGGAGCTGAAGAAGTTCGCGGACGAGGTCCTGAGGCACACGGCCTACAGGCCGGTGATGCTTGACAGCGTGAGCGTGATAATCGTCGCGGTCAGGGACGAGGAGAGCTGGAGGAGGAACGTGGAGACGGCTAAGGTGATCTCGCGCTTACCTGGATGTCCTGTCAGGTAGAACTCGGCCCTTCGCGCCGAGCAGCCCACTGCAAATCTTAATACCGTAAGCCCCGGGTCCCGGGTGGAAGGGGGAGGGCCGTGGAGTCGGGAGGGTGGTCGTGGGAGGAGAAGAGGAAGAGGATAGCCCAGATACTCGAGACGATCGCGAACGACAACACCGCCCCCCGGAACCTCAGGAAGGCCGTGAAGGGCGCGATGGACGAGCTTTTCAACGAGAAATACTCGCCCTCTGTCAGGGCCGCGAACGCGATCGAGATGATCGAGGAGGTCCTCTCGGACGGGAACATCCCCTCTTATACCAGGACGCAGCTCTGGCTGGCCATCTCCCTGCTCGAGACAGTCAAGGCCGGACAGTACTGACCGAGTTCCTGTTTTGGCGGAAGCGGGTCTTCAGTTGGAGAGCGCCGAGCCCAGGAGGGGGACCACGCTGACGAAGGCCAGGACTAGGCCCCAGCTCATCATCGCCGCGTTGCTGGTGAGGTAGCCTCCGACGATCAGACCGGTCCCGAGGCCGGCGATCGCGAAGAAGAGGATCAGCCCGACCTTCAGCAGCCCCATCGGGATCCGGCCGTGACAGCCCACTCAAAAACCTCTTCGTCCCCTGTTCCCCCCGCGACGTCCGGACATCGTGACCTCTGCTCCGCCGGATCGCCCGACGCCCTCTGGCCCCTCACGAGGTTCGGTTTCCACGAGGCTGGGGCCAATCAGCGGGGCCCTCCGCGGTTCAGCAGGCCTTGACGAGAGCACAGCGTCCCGCTCCGGACTGATCATCCCGACCGAGCCGCGTCGGACCCGAACGATACGGACGCCCTCTACTCCCGTCGAGTGCGGTCAACGCTTTTTACGAGGCTCCTCAATACGCGAGGCGGGTTCTCGTGTCCGGCGAACGTGGGGCCGGAGCTCTCCCGAGGGGCGAGCTCAGGGGAAGGGACGTCGTCAGCGCGAAGGACCTGACCAGGGAGGATGCGGAGCTGATCTTCGAGGTCGCGAGGGAGGTGGAGGCGGACCCCGGCCGGTTCTCGGGCGTCCTGAGAGGGAAGAGGGTCGCGCTGCTCTTCGTGGAGCCCTCGACTAGGACCTTCTCGAGCTTCTACATCGCCGCGAGGAGGCTGGGAGGTGACGTGCTGCCGCTGAACGAGCCCGAGATGACCTCGCTCAGCAAGGGCGAGACCCTCTACGACACCCTCAAGATGCTTGAGGGCTACGGGGTCGACTGCGTCGTGATGCGCCACCCGGCGAGGGGAGCTGCGAGGTTCGCGGCCGACGTGATCTCCGCTCCGGTGATCAACGCGGGGTCCGGGAGCCAGGAGCACCCGACCCAGGCGCTCCTCGACGTCTACACGATCCTGAAGAAGAGGGGCAAGGTCGACGGGACGTCGCTCGGAATGCTCGGGGACCTGAAGTTCTCGAGGACCGTACCTTCGCTGGCCTACCTGATCTCGAACTTCGACGGAGTCGAGCTGACCTTCATCGCCCCGCCCGCGCTGCAGGTGAGGCAGGAGGTCGAGCTCTTCCTTAGGGAGAGGGCCGTGAGCTACACGAAGGTCACGAGGCAGCAGGAGATCCCGGACGCGGTCTCGAGGCTCGACGTCCTCTATGTGACCAGGCTCCAGAAGGAGAGGTTCCCGGACCCGTCAGAGTACGAGAGGCTGAAGGGGAGCTACAGGGTCGACATGGGGATGCTGAGGCACGCGAGGCCGACGCTGGGTGTGATGCACCCGCTCCCGAGGGTCGATGAGCTCGACGCCGAGATCGACAGGACGCCGCACGCCTGGTACTTCGACCAGGCCAGCTACGGGCTCCCCGTCAGGATGGCGCTCTACGCGCTGGTCTTGGGTGATGCCGGATGAGCGGGGAGGAGCAGCTCCTCGTCAGGAAGATCGACTGGGGGACCGTCATCGACCACATCCCGAGCTGGAAGGCCGACCAGGTCTTGAAGCTGATCGAGGCCGAGTCGCTGACGAAGGACCCCGACGTCTCGGTGATCGTGCTGAAGAGCGTCCCGAGCAGGAAGTACGGGAGGAAGGACGTGATCAAGCTCTACCATTATTACATTAAGGAGCCTGACGCGGCGTTGATCAAGCTGCTCTTCCCCACCGCGACCATCAACTTCATCCGGGACTGGAAGGTCCAGAAGTACGTCCCGAACCTGCCTGAGGAGCTGGTGGGGAAGGTCAGGTGCCCCGAGGTCACCTGCATCTCGAACGCCAAGAGGGAGCCGGTCGTGAGGAGGTTCAGGGTGCTCAAGGAGCAGGGGTACGTCCAGTGCTACTACTGCGACGCGCTCCTCGAGATCTCCTCCATACCGGACTTCATCGCCGCGTAGTACTCGGGACACTGGCCGAGGAAGTTCCTGCACAGAGAGGCCGCTAGCCTTGATAACCTCTTTACGGACTGTGCCCTATGCGGTGACGGGATGGAGGTAGTCCACCTGAGGTTCCCGAACGCCGACTACGTGACCGACGTGCTGAGGGCCATAACCGCGGTGATCGAGGAGGGGACCTTCAAGGTCTCGCCGGAGTCGGTGAGGTTGACCGCGATGGACCCGGCCCACATCTCCTTGGTCGACATGGAGCTGAGAAGGGAGGCTGCGGAGGAGTATAAGGTGACGAAGGAGGTCGAGATCACGCTGAACGTAGAGGAACTCGTGAAGCTCCTCAGGAGGGCTAGGAAGAACGAGGCCCTCGTCCTCTCCTATGACGACGACGTCAGGAGGCTCACCCTCTCGCTGGTCGACGTCAGGGGAGGGAAGGAGAGGGACTTCGTGGTCAACACCCTCGAGCCGATGGGCGGGACCATCAACCCCCCGAACCTCAGCTTCGAGGCCTGGGCAAGGGTCTCCTCGGACGAGTTCTACGAGGCGATCGAGGACGCGAAGGCGATCTCGGACGCTGTCAGGATCACAATCAGGCCCGACGCTTTGATCATCCTGGCCAAGGGAGAGGCGAAGTCGTCCCAACACAAGTTCGTGAAGGGGGGCGCTGCGCTCTACGAGGTCGACGCGAGGTCAGACGTCTCGGCCTCCTTCAGCATCGCGTATCTGGAGAAGATCGTGAAGCCTGCGAAGCAGCTCTCCGACGAGATGACCGTCCACCTCAGCAACAACAGGCCGATCAAGCTGAGCTTCCCGCTCTCGGGGGGCAGAGTCGACTACCTGATAGCCCCGAGGATGGACTGAGCTAGGCCTCGGCCCTTACCAGCAGGACCTCCAGGTGACCGTACTTCACCCTCCTCGATGCTGTGACGCTCCACCCGGCCTCAGCGAGGGCCCTCGTCGCGACCACGTGCTTGCTGAAGATGGCCACCAGCGTCCCGCAGCGCAGCCCCCTCCTGATCGAGGAGAAGGACCTGACGTAGAACTCGTAGGGGTCGGAGGGCCCGCTCCTGATCCCGAAGGGAGGGTCGGTCACGACGAGCGCATCGGCTCCGAGCTCCCCGAGCTTCGGCCAGAGCTCAAACCGCTGAGCGTCCAACATCTCCAGCAACACCTTACCCGATAGGCCAGCTGCCTCCACGTTCCTCTTCGCGGCCTCGAGGGCTCTGGGTGAGACGTCAGACCCGATCACCCTGAGCTCCCTCTCCCTCCGCTCGGACCCGATGAGCTCCGACCTCACCGACTCCACTAGCTCCTCCTCGAAGAGCCTGAGCCTCGTCAGCGCGAGGTCCCTCGGGTCCCTGTAGACCGTGGGGCAGACGTCGAGCCCGGCCAGCGCGGCCTCGATCGGTATCGTCGCGGTGCCGCAGAAGGGGTCGATCAGGGCCCTTTCGGGCGTCCAGCCGGAGAACCTGACCATGAGGTACGCGAGGGTGGCGGGGAGGGCGGTCCTGTGGCCAGAGGCCCTGTAGAACCTCCTCTGGAGCGACCTCCCGACCAGGTTGACCCCGAGCGTGAACCGGTCGTCCCTGAGGAGCGCGAAGAGCTCGACGTCCGGATCGTTCAGGTCCACCCTCAACCTCACGCCGGTCGCCTCCAGGTAGGACTGGATCACGGCGGCCCCGACCTCAGCGGCCACGTCCATGCTCGTGAAGTCATGCGTCCCTACCCTCTCCGCCCTGACCGCGAAGCTCTGGTCCTGCGAGACGACACCCCTCAGGTCCAGGGACCTCACTATGTCGCCGACCTCCCTCAGCCCGGAGACGGTCGCGTCGACGAGCTCAAGGAAGACCTTGTTTATCCCACGGGAGGCCAGGACGAGCCTCACCAACTCCCTCTTGTCACACTCGACGACCACCTTCGAGACGTCCAGCTCGGCCCTCCTCCCTAGCAGCGACTCGACTTCGGACGCCGCGACGTCCTCGAGCCCGGTGAACGTCGTCGCCATCGCCCTCAAGCGGCTTCCGGCCCGACGCGGTCCGCCGACCCGATTAATACTGCGCGAACCGTCGGCCGGTTGACCGCTGAACCCTCTAATATCCGGGGTAGAACGTGAAAGGGCGTGAGCGAGTGGAACCTCGAGGACTTCGAGAAGGTCTTCCCGCACCTCTCCGGGGAGCTCAGGTCGAGGCCGCAACTCAGGGCGAGGGTCGACGCGCTCAGGGGCTTCATGCCCGGCCCCATCGACTACCTCTCTAGGTGTTCCAGCAACGAGGAGGCGATCAGCGTGGTCGACTACCTCCTGGAGAGGGGAGAGCTGACCGAGAGGGAGGCAGAGGAGCTCAAGTCGAGGATCCGGAGCGAAGGGGTCCGCGGGCTGGTCGAGAAGCGGGAGGAGGGCTACTACCTCAGGAGGTTCGGGTCAGGCGTTTAGGTCCTAACGGCCTCCGCGGCCCTCGCTGGAGGCTCAGGAGAAGTGTAGACCCAGTTCGGGAGCGCGACGACCTTGGACTTACATACCCCGACGTGCCTTGGTATCAGGATCCTCTTGACCTGGTTGACGACGTCCGAGCCCATCTTCCCCAACACCATCTCGATCGCGAACTGGTCGTGGTTGAGCCTCGAGGCCGCGTCCTCGAAGACCGAGCGCATCGTCCTCCTGATGTCCACGATCTTCCCGCGCCTTATTCGCCTGTTGGTGAAGACGACGCCGTAGACCCTCAGCCCGAACCCGTCCAGCGTGGTGACGTCGAAGACCCCTTCGACCATCGTCGTACCCCTCCTGATCAGGCTCCTGAGGAATTCCCTCCCGTACTCGTGGCCGTAGAAGACGGTCTCGGCGTACCTGCCGTTGACCCGCACCACCCTGAACTTCACCAGCATGTACTGCTTAGTGATGTCGTCGGTGAGCGTGTAAAGACTGACCGTGACCGTCCTCCCGATCAGTTTAGCAGGGTCGTCGGCGTAGGTGTAACCCAGCTCCCGCTCGCCGAAGTACCTCGGAGCCCTGATCACGTACTCGTCCTTCGCCCTCTCCTCGGGCATCCTCGCGCCAGCTCCGTGCCGGATTTAATAACCCCATCGAGGCCGCGTGAACCCGGGCAGGCTTGACCGCGGGTAAGCACTCGGGGCTACCCTCCCTCGGGATAGTCCTCGAGGGCGACAGGCCTCACGCCGAGCTGGTGCGCCTCGCCTCGCTCGCGGAGAGGCTCGGGTTCGACTCGGTCCACCTCTACGAACATCTGCCCCACAGGCCGGCATGGGCGTCGGCTTTCCTCGTGGCTAGGGAGACCTCGATGGTCCGAGTGGGCCCGGTGACCGTGCCGGCGTTCGCCTACGTGCCGGTGGTCCTCGCGAGGTTCGCGGCCGCGCTGAGCGAGGTCGCGGGGAGCAGGGCGGTGCTCGGCGTCTCGAGGGGAGCCTTCGGGGAGCTGATCGGGAGAAAGAGGCCGAGCGTCAGCGAGTTCGTCGCGTACCTGAAGGCCCTTAACGGTCTCCTGGCCGGCGACCCGAGCCCTCCGGCGCTGGGCTGGGCCGTCGGGAAGACTCCGAGGCTCTACGTCGGGACCTCAGGGACGAGGCTCTGCGCGATCGCTGCTTCGCTGCGCTTCGTCTCGGGCATCGTGGTCGACAACCTCTGGGACCCGGAGTACGCGAGGTTGATGGCGACGACCGCGAGGGAGGCTAGGGCCTCGGCCTCCTCGGACCCTGAGGGCTTCGAGCTGGTCGCGAGGCCGTTCTGTTACGTCTCAGAAGATAGAAGAGAGGCGCTCTCGGCCCTCCTCCCAGTCCTGAGGGAGTACTTGGTCCAATTGGTCGGGAACTCGCCGATGCTCAGGCACGCGGGGCTCGACGTCGCTTCAGTGGAGGAGGCGCTCCGGGGGCCCTCCGACATGGCCGAGGAGGTCGCTAGGAGGTTCGCGTTCTTCGGGACCGTCGAGGAGCTCGAGCAGCAGCTGCGCGAGATATCGAAGTCCGGGGTTACTTTGGTCTGCCTCGGTTACCCCCTCGGCAAGGACCCGGAAGAGGCGATTAGGTCAGTCGGTAGTGCCCTGCTCCCGCGTCGGTAGACCGGCCGTCGCGTCGCTATACTTTTAAGAAGCCGACGTCGAATGACGCCGATGCCCGCCGCCTACGCGAGGCTCAACGAGCTCTGGAGGGAGAGGCCGGAGGAGCTGGTGAGGCTCCTGAGGGAGAGGCGGATCGGGTGGAGGAGGGAGCCGTCGGTCGTGAGGGTCGAGAGGCCGCTCAGGCTCGACAGGGCGAGGCGGATCGGCTACAGGGCGAAGCAGGGCTTCGTCGTCCTGAGGGTCAGGGTGAGGAGGGGAGGTTTCGCGAGGCCGAGGCCGAACTCCGGGAGGAGGCCGAAGGCGCTGGGCGTCGTGAAGCACAAGGTAAACGTCACGGCGCTCGAGGAGGCGATCTCAAGGGTCAAGAGGAGGTACCCGAACCTCCACGTCCTGGGAGGATACCTCCTCACGTCGGACAGCCTCTACCAATGGTTCGAGGTGATCGCGGTCGACCCTTACCACCCGTCCGTCTACAACGACCGGCAGCTGAGGATCCCCGACCCGCTCAGGAGGAGGGTAGTGAAGAGGCTCGCGAGGAGGGGCGTCAAGCCGGTCGGCCAGGTGCTCCAGCCGTTCGAATGACCCGAGCTCCGCGTCCGAGGCGTTACCTGATAGGCCTCTCAATCCTAGGGGCTGATCCGTCGGACCACCAGGCCCTCCTCTCCGAGGTGAGGTCGCTCCTGAGCGGGACCAGCGCTCAGGTCATCGAGGTGAGGATCTCCGACGCGAGGGTCGAGGTGGACCTGAGGACGGAGGCGATCTCCGAGGCCCTCGAGGTGCTCGGAAAGCTCGGCGAGGTCCAGCACTGCGTCGAGGTTGGGGTCGAGGAGCCCGGCGCGGACCCCTTCGAGAGGGCGGTAAGGCTTTACACCGAGAGGAGGTACTGGGAGGCCCACGAGGCCCTCGAGTCGCTCTGGAGGAAGTCCGGGGGCCAGGAGAGGGCCCTGCTCAACGGGCTGATCCTGATCGCGGCGGCACACGTCAAGCTCCAGACCGGCGACCGGGAGGGATACTTCAGGCTCCTCAGGAGGGCCCTCGGGAGGCTCGAGGCGTCGGAGATCCGGGAGTACAGGGGGCTCGACGTCAGTGCGATGGTTGATGCGATCAGGCAGGTCCTCGAGGAGGGCCGCACGGGCTTCGGGCTGATCCCGCTGGTCCGGAGAGGGGACGCGTAAACACATATTGAGTCCCCGGCGATCTCAAGGGCGATGAGCGAGCAGCGCGAACCGCTCGTCTACATCGACGGCGAGTTCTACCCCAAGTCCCAAGCGAAGGTCTCGGTCTTCGACCACGGACTCCTTTACGGAGACGGCGTCTTCGAGGGGATCAGGGTCTACGACGGTGTGGTCTTCAAGCTCAAGGAGCACATCGACAGGCTCTACAATTCCGCGAAGGTCCTCAGGATCAGAATACCGATGGACAAGGAGACGATGATCGGCGAGGTCGTGAGGACAGTCAGGGCCAACGGCTTCAGGGACGCGTACATCAGGCTAGTGGTCACGAGGGGCGTCGGCGACCTGGGCCTGGACCCGAGGAAGTGCGGGAGGCCGAGCGTGATCATCATCGTCGAGCACCTGGAGCCGATACTGGGGAAGGGCGAGAGGGAGTTCGGTGTATCGGTGATCATCAGCTCGACGAGAAGGGACCCGGTCTACGCCACGAGCCACGAGGTCAAGTCCCTCAACTACCTCAACTCGATCCTCGCGAAGATCGAAGCGATTGAGGCTGGCGCCGACGACGCGATCATGCTCGACAGCCGAGGCTTCCTCTCCGAGGCCACAGGCGCGAACCTCTTCATCGTGCGGGACGGGAAGCTCTACACGCCGCCTGTCACCGCGGGCATCCTCCCCGGGATAACGAGGGCGGTCGTGATGGAGATCGCCGCGAGGCTCGGGATACCCGTGATCGAGCGGGACCTCACACCGGTCGAGCTGATGATCGCCGACGAGGCCTTCGTCACCGGCACGGGAGCGGAGCTGGTGCCGATAGGGTTCGTGAACAAACTCCCGATCAACGACGGCCGTCCCGGCCCAGTCTTCAGGAAGATCCTCGAGGAGTTCAACAGGGTGAAGAGGGACCCACGTAACGGAGTGAAGGCACTATAGGGCCTGAAACCCGAGCGTCTTCTCTAGGCGCCCAACCAATAGAGGATCAGGGACTGGACCTGGGGCAGGTAGAGCCCGAACGAGGCTATCAGCGCGAGGAGTACTGCCATCGGAACGGCCATGCTGATCGGCGCGTCGTGGGTGTGCCTGTACTCTCCGACCTGGAAGACGTACATGAAGGTCCTGGTGTAGTACCCGAGGGTTATCGCCGTCGCGAGGATCGCGACGAAGGTCAGGGTCCACAGTCCGGCCTGGAAGCCTCCAAGGAAGATCACCAGCTCGCTGAAGAAGCCCGCGAGGGGCGGGGTGCCGGCGATCGAGAGGCCGCCCACGAGGAAGGCGACCGCGGTGAAGGGCATCGCGCCGATAAGGCCTCCTAACTTCCTGATGTCCCTCTCCCCCACCGAGTGGATTATCACTCCTGCGGTCATGAAGAGCAGCGACTTCGCGAGCCCGTGGGTGAAGACCTGAAGTAGGCCGCCGTTGACGCCGAGCGGTATGAAGACCGAGAGGCCGAAGGAGATGTACCCGATCTGGCTGACGGAGCTGTACGCGAGTATCCTCTTTATGTCGGTCTGGACCAGCGCCATCGCGCCACCCCAGATCATGGTAACGACCGAGAGGAGCGCGACCACGTCGGAGTAGACCCTGAACGCGTCGCCCAGCATTCCGATCACGATCCTCGCGAAGGCATAGGCGCCGGTCTTGATCATCACGCCGCTCAGCAGGACGCTTATCGGGGTCGGGGCCTCGGCGTGGGCGTCGGGGAGCCAAGTGTGAACGGGGAAGAGGGCCATCTTGACCGCGGCCCCCACGAGAATCAGCGCGGATATCGTTACCAGCTCAGGCCTCGGGCTCGCGGCCGCCATCCTCTCGATCGTCGAGAACTCTACGTTGCCGTAGAGGGCGTTGAGCCAGATGATCCCCGCGAGCAGGGAGAGCGCTCCTGCGTGGGTCATCGCGAAGTACTTGAACCCGATCACCCTCGCGTTCCCTGTACCCCAGTAGGCGATGAGGAAGTAGCTCGGTATCAGCATGACCTCCCAGAAGATGTAGAACAGGAAGAGGTTCGTGACCAGCACGACCCCGATCATCCCCCCGACAAAGAGCATCAGGAGCGGGTAGTACACCTCCAGGGCCCTCTCCTTCTCCATGTACCTCCACGAGTAGACGCTGGAGAGGAACCCGACGAGCGTGATCAGGAGGAGGAAGAAGTAGCTGAGGCCGTCGAGCCTGAAGCCGAGCGTGAGGCCGAGCTGCGGGAGCCACGGTATCGACTCTTCGACCACCCTGCCCGCCAGGACGTCGGGGAGGTGAAGGAGCGTGAGGGCGAACGGCACGGCCAGCGTGACCGAGGAGATCGCCGCGGAGGCCCTCCAGCCCGCGACCCTCCCGTAGATCAGGGCGAGGGGCGCGAAGCCCAGGGGGACCGCGACCATCAGGAGTAACGTCGGGAAGCCCGGGGCAAGCGACATTTCACGATCCGTCGCGCTGTAGAACCTCATAAACCGTTCACGGCGCGAAGAGGAACGGGCAGTCCGGGTCCGCGCGGGGGAGTAGGAGATAAATCCGGAGGGGCGAAGGCCCCAACGGAATGCCCCAGACGGTCTCGGAGGCGATCCGGAGGAGGCTCGACTGGAGGAGCTTCGCGGAGAGGCCCGTCCCGAGGGAGGATGTGATCGCGATACTCGACGCAGCGAGGTGGGCGGGGAGCGGGAAGAACGCCCAGCACTGGAGGTTCGTGCTGGTCGAGGGCAGGGAGGAGCTGAAGTGGCTCGCGGACCACTCTCCGAGCGGCAGGTGGTTGGCTGGGGCAGCGTTCGCGGTGATCGTGACGACTGACCCCTCCTATCCCTACCACAAGCTCGACGCCGGCAGGGCCCTCACCAACATGCAGCTCGAGGCCTGGAGCAGGGGAATAGTCTCCTGCATCACGACGGGCTTCGACGAGAGGGCTATCAGGGAGAGGTACGGCATACCGGAGGGGCGCTCGATCGACCTGATCGTCGGCTTCGGCTACCCCGATAGGAGGCTGGTCGGTAGGAAGAGCAGGAGGCCGTTACGGGAGCTGGCGTACGAGGGCAGGTACGGCGCGCCTCTCGGGGCATGAGCGGGACGGCAGCGGGCCTCGCGAGGACAGTGGCCGCGGAGATCGCGAGGAGGGGAGTCACAGACAAGTCCGAGGCGAACAGGGTCAAAGTCGAGGTCGCGAAGTCGCTGAGGGCGGGCTTCGTCCCGTCGGACGCAGAGGTCGTCCGCGCGCTGATCGAGATGGGCCACCGGGAGATCGCGGAGGCGCTCAGGGCGAAGCCGGTGAAGACGAGGTCAGGCGTCTCGGTCATCACGGTGGTCCTTCCGCTCTTCCTCTGCCCCCACGGTCGCTGCGTCTACTGCCCGGGAGGAGGAAGCACCGGAGTTCCCCAGAGCTACACGGGAAGGGAGGCGTGGGTCGACTTCGCGAGGTCGATCGGCTATGACGTCAGGCTCCAGGTCGAGGCCCAGGCCTCCAAGCTGGGGAGTATGGGCCATCGGGTCGACAAGGTCGAGCTGATCTTCATCGGCGGGACGTTCACCGCGGCTCCCCTCGAGTTCCAGAGGAGGGCGATCAAGGAGGCGCTCGACGGACTCCACGGCCCCTCCACCTCGCTAAGGGAGGCGCTCGAGAGGGCCGAGAGCGCGATGCCCCGGGTCTCGGGGATTACCGTCGAGACGAAGCCCGATTGGGCGAAGGGGAGCGTCGGCGACGAGCTACTCCGGATGGGCGTCACGAGGGTCGAGATAGGCGTACAGGCGCTCGACGACGAAGTCTACCGGATCGTGAGGAGGGGCCATACGGTCCAGGACGTCGCCTACGCGACCGCGGACCTGAGGGACAGGGCCTTTAAGGTGACCTACCACGTGATGCCGGGCCTCCCAAGGAGCACGCCCCAGAGGGACCGGGAGTGGTTCAGGCAGCTCTTCGACGACCCGAGGTTCAGGCCCGACGCGCTTAAGGTCTACCCGACGATGGTCCTGCCCGGGACGCCGCTTCACGCGATGTACGCGCGGGGCGAGTACGAGCCCTACGACCTCGAGGAGATGGTGGAGCTGCTGGTGGACTGGCTGAGCTTCGTACCTCCCTACGTCAGGGTGAACAGGATCAGGAGGGAGATACCGGAGGAGGCAGCAGTCGCCGGCGCGTGGCCCGGGAACCTAAGGCAGCTGGTCGAGGCGAGGATGCGGAGCAGGGGCCTGAGGTGCAGGTGCGTGAGGTGCAGGGAGGTCGGGAACCCGGAGGCCTGGGACGGAGTAGACCCTTCCGAGGTGACTTTCGAGGTCTCGGAGCTCCGGTATGAGGCCTCGGGAGGCACGGAGTTCTTCCTCTCCTACGAGGACCCGGAGAGTGGGCTACTGGCCGGACTCCTGAGGCTCAGGCTCCCGGAGAGGGACGTTAACGGGCTGACTGAGGGCGCGGCGCTCGTGAGGGAGCTCCACGTCTACGGCCCGTTGGTCCCGGTCGGTCGCAAGGACCCGGTGTCATGGCAGCACAAGGGCATCGGCGCAAAGCTGATGGCGAGGGCAGAGGAGATCGCCGGTTCAGAGGGGAGAAGGAGGGTGCTGGTGATCAGCGGCGTCGGTGTGAGGGAGTACTACTACAGGCTTGGGTACAGGAGGTTCGGGCCCTACGTCGCCAAGGACCTCCGCTGACCTCAGAAGAGCGTTACCTTCCCCTCCAGTATCTCCGACGTCAGCCTGGTGACGTTGTCGAGCTCCTCGTTGACGATGCTGTTGACCTCGTAGACGTCGCCCGACCTGACGGCCCTCGCGGGGACGTAGCTGACCGTGACTGAGAGCGGCTGGTCGATCCTCTTCCCTATTTGGGACAGGAGCTTGACGTAGACCTCATCGAAGGCGTCCGTGCTCTCATAGATCCTCCTGGCCATCTTGAACGCGAGGACGTTGTAGATCTTCCCGACGTGAGAGATGGGGTTCTTCCCCGCGGTGGCCTCCATCGACATGTACCTGAAAGGCGTTATCAGCCCCGAGGCCCTATTGCCCCTCCCCGCGTTGCCGTCGTCGCCGTGCTCCGCGGAGGTCCCCGTCACCGTGAGGTAAACGGTGCTCCTCTCGGGCTGGCCGGGGTAGATCCTGTCGGCGGTGTTGACGTTCACCGTGACCTCGAACTCGGGCGCTATCTTGGTGGCGAGGTCCGCGACCTCATCGGCCAATTGCTGCTTCACGTTGACGTAGTGATCGAGGTCATAGGTCAGGTGGGAGACGATGCCGTTGGCGACGGTCAACGTCACCTTGTTACCGATTCTCAGGCCCATGACCTTGCAGTCCTCCCCGCTCTCCTTGATCCTCGACTTGAACTCCTTCGAGTTGATCGTCCTCTCGGTCATCAGGACCAGTCTCTCGAGGGGCGTGAAGGGCGCGAACCCTACGCCGAAGGACGTGTCGTTAGCTAGCGGGACCTCCTCGCGGGCCTCCACGACGCTCACGAGGTCGACGCTCCCGGGCTTCACCTTGTAGTCGAAGATGACGTGCCTATCGGGGTCGAGGAACCTGAAGTTCCCCTTGACGAACTCCTTTCCCGCCTCCAGGATGATCTCCCCCACGGGTATCTCCTCGTTGTTGCTGCCCTTGTTCACCTGCGTCGTCGCCCTCCCCGCGACCACGATCAGTATCGGCTCGAGGAGCTCTCCTCCCCCGAACCTCGGGGCCGACCTCCCTCCGACGAGGAGGCCCTTGTCGAGGTTGTGGTGGAGTATCCTGTTGAACCGCTCGAGGTAGTACTTCGAGAGCTTCACGCTCGACGCCTCACAGACCGAGTCGATGATGAAGTCCGGGTGGCCCAATCCCTTCCGCTCGACGATCTCAGCGTCCCTTCTGTGCACTGGCAGGGACTTCACCTCCTCGAAGACGACGTTACGGCCTGACATCGTCATCTCTACGCGTTCTCCCGGAGATAGCTCCTATTTTGATCTACCCCCCTCGACTGAGCCTTCAGAGGGAGTCGACGACGGCGACGTAAACGATGTTGTTGCCGCGTATGAGGAGGTGCGGGTAAGAGGCCCTGCGGTTGCCGTTGACGTATTCCTCGACCCGCTCCAAGACCAGGTTCATGTAAGTGTCGACCTCGATCAGCCTCCCGACGTACTCCGCCTCGTTCTTCAGAACCACGCGCACCTCCTTATTGACGGAGTTCCTCAGCACCTCGATCGGCCTTCCGGTCTGCAACGACAACCTCCCTTCTCACCCGCAGTTGCCCGCCAGATCCTCATAAGTGTATTCCCGTGGGAGAGCGAGGGACGAGGCAGTCAGGACGCGACCTTGACGAGCTCGCTGAAGCAGATACCGCACGCGTAAAGGTTCCCGGAGATCCGCCTAGCGTAGCTGAGCGGCGCGCCGCAGACCGGACAAGAGTCGGCGTGAGACTTGGGGAACACGTAGCCGCAGTAACCGCACGAGTCGGCCTGGAGCTCCGCGCTCTGCCCGCACTGGGGACACACCTTCCATTCGCTCCTCGTCTTCACGGAGAACTGCTTGGTCACAGGTGCCGGAGGGCTGGAGTTGCTCTGCCTCGCCGGAGGCGCCGACCTCACCGATGGGCTCGGGGCCGACGTTCGCCCAGCAGTAGCCTGCTGGGACTGCTTGGGCCCGACCGACATGGCGGGTGCCTCCCGGACAACTCCCTTCAGTGACACCGCCCCTTCCGCCTCCGCGAGTCTCGACTCTAGGATCTGCGACGCGACCAGCTCCCTCACGCCCTTCCTGAACGTGTAGGCGCCTATGAGCGAGGGAGGAACTCCGGCCATCGAGAGGAGGAGGTAGATCGGGACCGAGGGGATCACCTCGACCGCGAGGGCGTCCCCCAAAGGCGTCCCGAGGGCGATCAGGTAGATGAGGGTCGGGGCGAGGGCGACACCGAGCCCCAGAACGGAGAGCACAAGCCCCACGGTAATCTTCGATGCCATGCTTACCCCCCGCTCCGGCCCGGCCGTATTTATAACATTATTTCCGAACTGTCCCTCGGTCTTACTGCGGGGCGCCCGACTGGAGGACCGAGCTCAGGAAGTCCTCGACCATCGTCGGAGGGACCTCGAGGTGGTAGCGCCTGACGAAGAAGTAGACGACGTTCTGGACGTCCCTTCTGAGGTAGAACTCGGCGTTAGGGTGGTCCCTGCCGACCCACTGCGGCCAGTCTATTATCCAGGGCCTCCCCTCTTGGTCGAGCATCACGTTGTATGCGCTGAGGTCCCTGTGGATTACCCCGGCCTCGTAGGCGTCCTTGATCGACTTAAGGAGCTCCTCGAGGATCAGCTCCGGCGGCCTCTGGACCGACCTGACCCTCACCAGCAGGCGGCCCTCGATCAGCTGGGCGACGACCGCGTGCCTGTTCCTGTAGACCGGACGGGGGACCGGGAGACCGGCAGCGCTCAGGGTCCTGAGGGCGCTGATTTCGTTGGACGCGAACCTCACCGACGCGGCCAGGTAACTCCCGAGCTCGGAGGGGATCTCCCTCGTCCTCCTGTACCTAGTCATGCTGGTCCTGCCTGCCCTGTACAGCTTCAGGGAGACCCGCTCGCCCTCTGGGGTGACCGCCTCGTAGACGTCGGCCTCCTTCCCGACCCCGAGCGCTCCGCCGACCGAGGCCAGGATGCCCCTCCTCAGCATCGTCCTGAGGGCGAGTGCGTCGAGGCCGGCGTAGTTCAGGACGTATCCCTGAGCCCTCCCGTGGGGAGCCCAGACCAGCGAGGCTCCGTGGAGGTCCTTCAGCAGCTTCGCGACGTAATCCCCGGAGAGCCCGAGGTCCCTCGAGATCGCCTCTGGGAGGGCCGCGGAGCCCCTCAGCGAGCTCCGCTCGATCGCCCGGAGAACGTTGAAATGCCTGTCTGAGAGCTCTTCGACCGCCCTCAGCGTCCTAGCCAGCTCCAACGCCTCTCCTTCTCACCAGCCCGATTACGAGCTTCGCGCCCTCGACTACCCACTCGCTGACCTTGACGAACTCCTCCTCCGAGGGCGGGGAGCCTGCGAGCTCGAGCCTCGTCCTCGTCTCCTCCTCGATGTGTTCGACGAAGGACTTGAGCCCCTCAACCCTTAGTGGGTCGGAGACGTAGACGCTGCAGTCGACGACCTCGGTCAACTCAAGGCTTAGCTCCTTCCTCATCACCTGGACCCGCCTGATCACCTCGTTCGAGAAGGCGATCGACCTCAGGACCTCGTCTGTCCTCGCGTCGACGTAGACGGTCGCGAACCTCCCGCTCGACGACTTGAGCCAGTCCGGCATCCTCTCGACGACCTGCACGTGTTCGGGCCTCAGGACGAAGACTGACCCGTCGGGGAGGTTGAGGACGCACTCGCCGTTCGAGTTGAGCGCCTCGATCACCTCGACAGGCTTGGAGGACTTGAGGGCCGCCAACACGTCGTTGAACCTCCTGCCCGCGGCCGGCCCCAGCTCGCTAAAGACGGGCTCGAGCTCCCTCCACGCCTCCTTGGGCAATTCGCCAACCTCCAGAACCTCGACGCGCATCGCGTTCGTCATCCTGGTGATGTAGTCTGAGAGCCTGAGTATCGAGTCCCTGGCCCTCGGGGAGTTGGGCGACACGACAACCCTCGAGACGGGCCACCTCAGCTTGTACCCGGCCTTCTGCCTCGCGCTGAGGGAAGCTGTGATGACGTCGTCGACCACCTCCATCGCGTCCTCGAGCTCCTGGTCGATCTTCTCGGGCTCGACCCTCGGCCACTTCGTCAGGGAGACGCTCTCCGGCATGGACTTCGTCCGCAGGCGCTGGTAGAGGTACTCTGCGATGTAAGGCGCGAAGGCCGAGAGCATCGTCAGGTACCTCACGAGCACGTAGTAGGTCGCGGCGTAGGAGGCGATCTTCTTCGGGGACCTCGTCTCCTCCCAGAACCTCCTCCTTACGGCCCTGATGTACCTCCTGCTCAGCTCGTCCGTCGCGAACCTCAGCAGCGCCCTCGCGGCATCCGTGAGCTCGTACCTCTCGATCGAAGAGGTGACCGACCTTATCAGCGAGTTGACCCTTGATACGATCCACTTGTCCTCGGGCTCCGCGAACCTCTCGTAGGCGTCGTAGCCCTCCCGCTCCGGGTCGTACCTGTCCAGGTCGAAGTAGGTCTTCGCGAAGGAGACGACGTTCCAGAGGACGTTGAGATTGGCTTGGACCTGCCTGACCTCGTCTGGATCGAAGTTCATAGTCTCCCAGACCTGAGACTTGACGAGAAGGTAGAGGCGGAGGTTGTCGACCCCGAACCTCTCGAACGACTCCCTGGCCCAGATGACGTTCCCTCTGCTCTTGGACATCTTCTTCCCCTCCTTATCGAGGACGTGGCTCTGCGTCAGGACCGACTTGAAGGGCGACCTGCCGAAGATGAGGGCCGAGGTGAAGAGGAGCGTGTAGAACCACCCGCGGGTCTGGTCGATCGCCTCGGTGATGAAGTCGTAAGGGAAGAGCCTGTTGAAAAGGCTTGGGTTCGAGAGGTAGTCTACGCTAGCGAAGTGGGCGACGCCTGAGTCGAGCCAGGTGTCCAGTACGAACGGCTCCCTCCTCATCATCCCCCCACACCTCTCGCACCTGAAGACGACCGCGTCGATCCACGGCCTGTGGAGCCTGAGAGGCCTCGGGACCTCGGTAGCGTCCCTCTCAATCTCGGCCTTCGACCCGACGACCCTCCTGGAGCCGCAGGACTCGCAGGTCCACACGTTCAGAGGGGTTCCCCAGACTTTGGTCCTCGAGATGCACCAGTCCTCAGCGTTCTCGAGCCACTCCCTGAACCTCGCCGAACCAGCCCAGGCCGGGACCCACCTGACCCTGCTGTTCTCCTCGAGCATCAGCCTCTTTATTCGGTCGACCCTGAGGAACCACTGCCTGCTCGCGAGGTAGACGAGGGGCGTCCCGCACCTCCAGCAGTGAGGGTAGTTGTGGACGACCGTACCTCTGTGGAGCAGGAGGCCCTTCCTCGAGAGGAGCTGGATGATGTCATCCGCGGACTCCCTGTGGTCCCTCCCGGAAAAGGGCCCGACCTCGTCCGTGAAGGCGCCGTTGGTGGCGATCGGGCAGAAGACCGGAAGACCGTGCCTCTTCCCGAGCTCGAAGTCCTCGGGGCCGTGGCCGGGCGCGATGTGGACGAGCCCTGTCCCCTCCTCCATCGAGACGAACTCGGCCGTGAGTATCGAGTGCGCGGGGTGTTTGTGCTGACCGTGGACCCTTACCTCCTCCGCGAACGGATGAACGTACTTCAGGCCCTCGAGCTCGGAGCCCGGGAACCTCCTCACCACTTCCGCTGTCCTGAGCCTCGCGTCGCTCCTGACCCGTTCGAGCAGCTTCTCCGCGACGATCAGTTTGCCGCGGTCGGTGCTGACCTCGACGTAGACCTCGTCGCCGTTCACCGCTATCGCCTCGTTGGCCAGCAGCGTCCAGGGAGTCGTCGTCCAGATGACCGCGTAGGTCCCGGGCTTGGACTCGATCGGGAAGAGGACGTACAGCGAGAAGTCCTCGACCTCCTCGTAGCCCTGGGAGACCTCGTGGGAGGAGAGGGGGGTCTCGCACCTAGGGCAGAAGGGGACTACCTTGTAGCTGACGACCAGGTCGCCCTCCTCATGGGCCTTCTTGAGGAGGTACCAAATGTGCTCCATGTACCGCTCGTTCCTGGTCTCGTAGGCGGTGTCGTAGTCGAGCCAGAGTCCTAGCCTCTCCGAGTCGGCCCTCCAGTGACCGATGTAATGATCGACCAGCCTGTTCGCCTCCTCGACGAACCTCTCCATCCCTATCGCCTCGATGTCCTTCTTCGACCTGATCCCGAGCGCCTTCTCGACCTCGATCTCCGTCGGGAGGCCCTGGCAGTCCCACCCGGCCCTCTTCCAGACGTAGAACCCCTGCATCGCCTTAAACCTCAGGACCACGTCCTTGCAGACCCTACCCCTCGCGTGCCCGACGTGCATGTACCCGTTGACCGTCGGCGGCCCCTCTAGGAACGAGAAGACGGGCCCTCCCTTGTTCAGCTCGAGGAACTTCCTGACCACGTCGTGCTCCCTCCAGAACCTCGCGACTTCTTCCTCGACCTTGGCCGGCTCGTAGATCGGCGGGAGGGCGTACATGCTCTGCCAATCGGGTTGAGCTTGGGTTCTTTTATTTTTCCCTGACCTCGAGAAGTAACGGAGTACCCTAAGATAGGTGTCTGAGGAGGAAGTCCACCACGGCCTTGTACTGCCTCACGAAGTTCTCGAGCCGCTGGGGTCCGTGCCCCTCGCCCTCCACGACGTGGAACTCGTGCGGCCTCCCGAGCTCCTTCAACCTCTCCACGAACCTAACCACCGGCCGAAGCGGGCACCTGCTGTCGTTGGCCCTGTGCCAGACCAGTATGGGAGCCCTGATCCGGTGGACGAAGTTGATCGGCGACCTGTCCCTGAAGAGCTCGGGCCTAGCCTCGGGCTTCCCGAGGAGCTGCTCGATGAAGTTCCTGAAGGCCGCGTCGGAGAGCCTGTACATCTCCTCCCAGTCGGTGACTCCCACGATCGCCGCGCCGGCCCTCCAGACCTCCGGGTGCTTGACCATTGCGAGGAAGGCCATGAAGCCGCCATAGCTCGCGCCGACGATCGCGACCCTGTCGTCGTCGAGGAGGCCCTCCCTGCGGAGGAACTCGACGCCGCGGAGAACGTCCATCAGGTCTCTGCCGCCAGGGTCGCCGACGTTCATCCGCTCGAACTCCGCACCGTACCCTGTGCTGCCCCTGAAGTTAGGGCAGAGGACGTGGAAGCCCGCGACCGAGATCGCCTGGATCGCAGCGTTCCACTCGTCCGCGACCTCCGACCAGGGACCACCGTGCACCCAGACGACGCAGGCCCTCCTGTCCCTGAGGCCGCTATGGAGCACGAGGAAGGCGGGCACCTCGAGGCCGTCGAAGGACCTGTAGGTCACGAACTCCGCCCTACTAAGCTCCAACCCTTCGGGCGCCTTGACGGAGTAGACCTCGGAGACGGAGCGCGACTTCACGTCGAGCCTGAAGAGG
Source organism: Candidatus Calditenuaceae archaeon (assembly GCA_025058175.1). GTDB lineage: Archaea > Thermoproteota > Nitrososphaeria_A > Caldarchaeales > Calditenuaceae > Calditenuis. Next base: position 66,862 of record JANXED010000002.1, read on the forward strand.
GCTGGAGGCCTCGAGAGCGAGGACCAGGTAAAAGCCCCGACCGAGCCCGAGCCGTCGAACGAGACGCCGCTCAAAGTGCCTTCCGTTGCGGGAAGCTCTTCGACCGAGCCGTCGCGCCTCCTCACGCAGAGCCTCGTCCTGCCCCTCCTCTTCGCAGCGAACCAGACGTCGCCACCTTCGCCGAGCCATCCGAAGTCGGTGAAGTCGACGCCGTAACCTGAGAGCCCGAGGAGCTGTGTGGACTCCGACTCGAGGTCATGGACTGCGATGTCGTACTCGCCGGCTGAGTTGGTCTTGAAGAGGACCTTCGGATCGCTGGGATGCCACCGGGGCTCGACGTTCTCGCTGCCGGGCTTAGGCGTGAAGACCTCGGCACTGCCATCGTCGACGTGGACGAACACGAGCTCCGAGGACCTCGGCACCTCCGTGGTGACCGCGGAGGCCGCGATGACGTCTCCCCTCTCGTGCCAAGCTGGGGAGAAGACCCAGCCCCTCGACTCGAAGAGGACCTCGGAACTGCGCGACCGTAAGTCGTGGACAATCAGGACGTTGGACCTGCTGGTGCTCCCGGTCACCGCCAGCTCGTCCATCTTCGGCGACCACGCGAGGCCCGAGACCCTCAGCTCCTCGAACTCGGAGACTTGAACCACCTCGGGTTCCCCTTCGAGCGAGGTCAAGAAGAGCTGGTGCCGCTCGGCGCCGCCGAAGTCCCTCGCGAAGGCCACCGACCTCGAGTCCGGGGCGATCGCTGCGTGGGTGACCCTCTGGTCGCCGTGCGTCACCTGCCTCGCGCCGCCGTCCCTCACCCCGAAGGCCCAGAGCTGATGAGAACCGCTGAGGTTCGAGAGGGCCAGGGCGCGTTCATCGTCCCGCGAGAGGTCGAGGAGGACGAGGTCCGGCGTCCTCAGCACACTCTCGATCCGCTCGAGAGCCGATCCCACGCCGCCGATCCGACCGCCACCGCTTTATCCCTTGCTAAGGGTTCGGCCCGCTGCTCGGCTTTCCGGGATTAAGGCTAATAGGACGGCTCGGAACTCGCCCGGTGAGACGGTGAAGCGGGGGTAGCCAAGCCTGGTCAAAGGCGCAGGGTTGAGGGCCCTGTCCCGTAGGGGTTCGTGGGTTCGAATCCCACCCCCCGCACCGTGTCACGAGCCGCGCCCTATCTGAAGGCCTCGAAGGACTGGAGGACCGCGCCAGTGTGGACCGACTCGATCTGCAAGTAGCAGGTCTCGCTGTAGGTGACGAGCGGCTGCCGGATCCCCGCCGTCAGTCTGCGGCAGAGCTCGACCGAGTCGGCCCTGTTCCTCGCGAACATCCCCCAGACGCCTCCCATCCCGCAGCACTCGCCCCTCACCTCCCGCACCGACGCTCCCGTAACCCTCAGGGTCCTTGCTATCTTCTCGGTGAGCCCCAAGAACTGCGAGAGGCAGCTCGAGTGGAGGACAACCTCCTCGGCCCTGGGCGCGAGGGACCCGGGCCTCGACTCCGCGAGCTCGAGGAGCAACTCGTTGACGTCGACGACGTTCTCCGCCACAAGCTCCGCCTCTCGGGTCCCGAGGACCTTCGGGTAGACCGATCTGAGCATCATCGTCGACGCGGGTGAGCAGGTGAGCACCCTCTCACCATCCCTGACCCTTTCGGCCAGGCTTAGCGCGTTGACCGCCGCGACCTCCTTGAGCTCTTCGAGGAAGCCGTGCTCGTACAGCAGGACGCCAGAGTCCCTCTGGGGAGGCAGCGAGACCGAGACCCCTTTGCGCGATAACAGCTCGACGACCCTGAGGGCCGAAGAGGGCCTCACGTACCGGTAGAAGGTGTCCGCGAAGAGTGCCAACCTCACGGCACCCCGATCGCGGGGGAGCCCGCGCAGAAGGTCGTCGAGGCTTCCGCCCTCCGGGAGGGGAAGGGGCGCGTCCCGCGACGTCCCGATCGCCCACTCGAGGAGGACCCTGCTCGGCCTCTTCGTGAGGGCTCTGAGCAGTGAGCGCGGCAGTCTCGAGAGGAGCGGCGCGTACCTGTGGTAACCGAGGACGAGGGCCTCCTCGCGGCGGACGCCGACCGCCCTGTGGTACGCGTGCCTGTACCCCCTGACGACGTCAGGGATGGGAATGCCGGCTGGACAGACCTTCACGCACCTGTTGCACCCGAAGCAGAGGTCCATGAGCTCCGCGAGCTCCTCGTCGAAGACGTCGTCAAGGTGACCTTCGAGGGCCGACTGGACCAGCACGATCCTTCCACGTGAGGTCCTCGAGGGCCTGTAGGCGGACCTGACAAGACTCGTCGGGCAGACCGAGTTGCAGAACCCGCACCTGACGCACCTCTCCGCGAGGAGGGCGTCGCCGCCCAGCAGCTCCCTGAGGCTCAAGCGCGCTGAGACCTCGGTCCCTCGGGATATTCATTCCTCCCCCCCGCGGGCGGCGTGAAGGCTTTATCGGATGCCCCTCGTGGTCACGAGCGGTTGAGGGCCTATCAGGTCCGCGTGACGGGCAGGGTGCAGAGGGTCGGGTACAGGAGGCACGTCCTCGAGGCGGCCCAGGAGCTGGGCCTCGCGGGCTTCGTCAGGAACGAGGAGGACGGCTCGGTCTCGGTCTTCGTCCAGGGCGAGGAGAAGTCGGTCGAGGAGTTCCTCGAGAGGATCAGGTCTCCCCCGCCGCCGGCCTTAGTCAGGGACCTCTCGGTGAAGGAGAGGAGGCCGAGGAAGGGGCTGAAGTCCTTCAGAGTGATCTACGGTAGGCTCGCCGACGAGCTGCAGGAGGGCTTCGGCGCGATGCAGTCGGTCTTCATGAATTACTGGGGAGAGTTCCGGGACTTCAGGCAGGAGTTTCGTGACTTCAGACAGGAGTTTCAGGACTTCAGACAAGAGTTCCGGGAATTTAGACAGGAGTTTCGTGACTTCAGGGACGCCTCTCTGAGGCTGAGCGAGCAGACGCTCGAGGAGGTGAGGGCGATGAGGCAGGACCTGAAGGCGATCCTGGACGAGCGGCTCGCCCGCATCGAGAAGGACATAGCGGAGATCAAGGCCCGGCTGGGGCTTGCCTGATCGAGATTCTTCCGAGGTAGTCTGTCAGGCGGGGTCGGGTTGTGGGTCGGCCCCGACAGCGGTTTCCAGTTCAGCGTCGAGGCGCGTCGACGGCGCTCAGTTAAATCCGGGGCCGGTACCCGGGAGCTGATGGCTGAGGCCTTCAGGAGAACCTCGCTGCCCGAGCGGGTCCTCTGCGGCAGGTACGTCGCGTCGAGCTTCTGGGAAGCGGTCAACCATCTCGGGGAGGTCAGGATGGTACTCCACTCCCACGCGATCGAGCCCGCCAGCGGTCCAGTCCTGGTGCTGCTGGGCAGGGAGAACAACAGTTCGTCACTAAAGGGCTACGTGGGATACCTGCTCGACATGGAGCGCGCCGTGCCCCTCCTGAGGGTCAGGTTACCGGCTGGGGAGCATGCGGAGCTCCGGGTTAAGGGGAGGCTCGAGGACCAGCTGGCCTCCGTCGCAAGGAGTTGTCCATGGGACTTCGTGAGAGTGGAGCTCGAGTTCCTCGCGAACCCACTGGACGTCCCCGAGGAGAGGCTCGAGTCAATCGCTAGGGTCCCGCTTGAGGAGGGTGTTCAGGGCCTCGGCAAGGCTCGGTGAGAACTCGACGCCCTTGCCGGCTAGACTGGGGTCCGGCCGACCGCCCACCAACACGCACTTCACTCCTGCCCTGACTGCCATCTCCGCGTCGGTCTCCGGGTTGTCGCCGATCACCACCACCTCCTCTCTCCCCAACCCCATCCTCCTCATCGCAAACTCGAGCATCTCGACGTTCGGCTTCCCCACCACGACGGGACTCCTGTTCGTCGCCGCCTCGATGAAGGCCACGATCGACCCGGCGCCGGGGATGCCACCGTCCTCGAGCGGGAGGTACCTGTCCCTGTTAGTCGCGACGAACTCGGCTCCTCTCAGGACCGCTCTGCAGGCCTCGGCGAGCTTGGAGTAGGTGACGTTCCTGTCGAGCCCTACCACGACGACCTCCGACTCCGCAGCTCCAACCACCGAGTGTCCCGACCTGACCAGCTCCTCGATCAGCCCCGCTTCGCCGATCACATAGGCCCTGACCTCGCCGTGGTTCTCGAGCAGGTACTTCGCGGTCGCGTAGCTCGAGGTGATAATCTCTTCGAGCCTGCAGTCGAGGCCCAGGGACCGGAGCTTCCAAAGGACGTACCTGACGCTGTAGGTGGAGTTGTTCGTGAGGAAGGTCAGCCTCAGACCCGCGTCCCTGCAGGCGGCTATCGACTCCACCGCGCGCTCTACCAGCCTCGAGCCCAAGATGACCGTCCCGTCCAGGTCCAAGACCAGACCCTTGACCGACATCCGGACCTTCAACGCGCCGGGCGCTGTCTTTACCTTTCGCTGTCCGCGAAAACGATGCGACTCCGTCTAAAAGGCGACGCTTCTGGCCACAATATATTTCAGATGGGGAGCAACTGTTATAACCCGAACCATGCAAAAGCGGTACGTTTACCTCTTCGAGGAGGCGAAGGGCCTCACGAGGTTCGAGTTAGGGGGAAAGGGGTACGGTCTAGTTGAGATGAGCGCCGCCGGGCTGCCGGTCCCTCCTGGACTCGTTATAACGACGGAGGCCTGCAAGGAATACTACAGGAACGGAGGCAGAACGCCCGAGGGGCTGATGGAGCAGGTCGCGGAGAAGCTCAAGCAGCTCGAGGCGAAGACCGGGAAAAGGCTCGGTGACCCGGAGAGGCCGCTACTGGTCTCCGTCAGGTCCGGCGCGCCATACTCGATGCCGGGGATGATGGACACGATACTAAATGTCGGGATGAACGACGAGGTGGTGAAGGCGCTCGCGAGGGCGACAGGGAACGAGAGGTTCGCCTACGACGCGTACCGAAGGCTCCTCCAGATGTTCGGGAGGATAGTCCTGGGGATCCCGGGCGAGATGTTCGAGTCGGTGCTCAGGCGGCACAAGGAAAGGGAGGGAGTCAAGCACGACCACGAGCTCTCGGTCGGCGCGCTGAAGTCGATCGTCGAGGAGTTCAAGGCGATCATCGAGGAGCACTCTGGGAAGGAGTTCCCTCAGGACCCACGGGAGCAGATCAGGATGGCTATCGAGGCGGTTTTCAGGTCCTGGAACAACCCGAGGGCAGTAGAGTACCGTAGATACTACAGGATCAGCGACGAGCTGGGGACCGCGGTCAACATCCAGACGATGGTCTTCGGGAACATGGGCTTCGACTCAGGTACCGGCGTGGGGTTCACCAGGGACCCGTCGACGGGCGAGAAGAGGCTCTACGGCGAGTACCTGCCCAACGCGCAGGGCGAGGACGTGGTCGCCGGGATAAGGACGCCCTTACCGATCGAGAGCGTGGACCCGGAGCTGAGGAAAAAGCTGATGGAGGTCGCGGATCTCCTCGAGAGGCACTTCAGGGACATGCAGGACTTCGAGTTCACCGTCGAGTCGGGGAAGCTATACCTCCTCCAGACGAGGAACGGCAAGAGGACCGCCCAGGCCGCGGTCAAGATAGCGGTCGACATGGTCAGGGAGGGCCTGATAACGGTCGAGGAGGCGCTGGTGAGGGTCGAGCCCTCCGAGCTCGTCCACTTGCTCCACAGGAGGCTTGACCCGCGGGCCAAGGTCCAGCCGATCGCCAGGGGGCTCAACGCATCGCCCGGCGTCGCGACAGGCAAGGTCGTCTTCACCGTCGAGGAGGCGGTCAGGCTGTCCTCTCGAGGCGAGAGGGTGATACTCGTGAGGCCGGAGACCACACCCGACGACATCAAGGGGATCATCGCGGCCCAGGGGGTGCTGACCAGCAGGGGAGGGATGACGAGCCACGCCGCGGTCGTAACGAGGGGCATGGGAAAGCCCGCAGTGGTGGGCTGCGAGAGCATCAGGATCGACCTGGAGGCGGAGCAGTTCGTGACCGAGGGCGGGGTCGTGGTGAGGAAGGGCGACGTCATCACGATCGACGGGTCGACGGGGAACGTGATGCTGGGGGAGGTCCCGACCGTTGAGCCGGAGATGACCGAGGAGCTGAGGACGCTGCTCGGCTGGGCCGACGAGGTGAGGAGGCTCGGCGTAAGGGCCAACGCGGACACGCCCGAGGCCGCGAGAAGGGCGAGGGAGTTCGGGGCCGAGGGGATCGGCCTCTGCAGGACCGAGAGGATGTTCAACGCGCCCGAGAGGCTCCCGATCGTGAGGGAGATGATAATGGCGACGACCGAAGAGGAGAGGAAGAGGGCCCTCGAGAAGCTCTTCCCGCTCCAGTTGGCCGACTTCAAGGAGATCTTCAGGGTGATGAGGGGTCTGCCGGTGACGGTGAGGCTGCTCGACCTCCCGCTCCACGAGTTCCTCCCGCCCATGGAGTCCCTCCTCACCGAGATCTACGAGGCCAGGCTGAGGGGCGTCCCGGAGGAGCAGCTCGCGGAGAGGAAGTCGGTCCTCGCGAAGGTGGAGCAGCTCAGGGAGCACAACCCGATGATCGGGCAAAGGGGATGCAGGCTCGCGGTCACGTACCCGGAGATCTACAGGATGCAGGTCAGGGCGATACTCAGGGCCGCGATAGAGGTCTTGAGGGAGGAGGGCGAGACGGCGGAGGTCCAGATCATGGTGCCTCAGACGTCGATGGCCTCCGAGCTCGCTTACCTGAGGAGGCTCGTCGAGGAGACCGCCGAGGGGGTCTTCGCGGAGATGGGGACCAGGATACCGTTCAAGTTCGGGACGATGATCGAGACGCCGAGGGCGGCGCTCACGGCGGCGGAGGTCGCGAAGCACGCCGACTTCTTCTCCTTCGGGACCAACGACCTGACCCAGACGACCTTCGCGTTCAGCAGGGACGACGCGGAGGCCAAGTTCCTCGCGCCGTACCTCGAGAAGGGACTGCTGAAGGAGAACCCGTTCGAGGTCTTGGACCAAGAGGGCGTGGGGAGGCTTGTCAGGATCGCGACCGAGGAGGGGAGGGCTTCAAACCCGAGGCTGGAGGTCGGGATCTGCGGCGAGCACGGCGGCGAGCCGAAGAGCATCGAGTTCTTTCACTCGGCGGGCCTGAACTACGTCAGCTGCTCTCCGTTCAGGATACCGATAGCGAGGCTCGCGGCCGCGAGGGCAGCGCTCAAGGGCAAGGTGGCCCAGGCGATAACTGTCTAGCCGCAGCCGGCCTCGATGCTCAGCAGTATCGCGTACCCTCTGTAGGAGAACCTCACCGGAAGGCCTCCGACGAGCCCGACCTCAGAGAGAGCGGAGCCGAGCGCGTCCAAGTCGACCTCGATCACGACCGGGTCCGGGAGGACCGAGGGCACCTCGCCGCCGAACCTCTCGACCAGTGACCTCCTCGACTCGAACCTCTCGACCGCCAACCTCACCGCCTCGGCGAGCCCGAGCCTGGAGAGCGCCTCCTCCCCGAGCTCGGGAAGCGGGCCGTCGCTGAACGTGGCCGCGACCTTCACCCTGACTGTCCGCGACAAGGGCCCCGCTACTGAGATCGAAGTTCCTGTATGTTAACGTCCTCGCGGCCAGATGACGACTTAGTCCGCTGAGCCGGCCCAACACCCGACCTGAGCGACCTGAGGCCCCTGCCGATACAACCGAACTTCGTGCTCATGTACGAGGAGAAGGCTGCGTTGCCGATCGAGGCCGCGAGCAGGAGCAGTCCCACCGCGTCGCTCGGGTCCCTGAGAAGGAGGACCGCCGGCACCGCGAAGGGGAAGACCATGGACGCGAGGGCCCCTGCGAAGTACATCGCCGCGAAGCCCCGGTCGCTCGCCGTGCTCCTCTTCCTGTCGATCTTGATGCCCAGGGCCAGCACGAAGGGCTTGAGCTTGGAGGGGAAGAACGGGGCCTTGACCATCGCGGAGATCCCGAGGAAGTAATGGCTGAACTTCACGCCCACCAGCTCCCCGACGGCCCAGTGCATGAAGTCGTGGGTGAAGAACCAGAGCAGGAACCAGGCCGCGAACTTCCCGACGGGGTAGAGGGGCCAGGGCAGGTCGATAAACGCCAGGACTAACGCCAGCGAGATCATGAGGGCGCTGAGCGCGTTCCCGAGGCCCAACGGTATCCTGAAGGGGTCCCTAAAGGCCGGCTTGACGTCGACGCCAAAGAAGCTCCTGATCGCGTCGACCCTGTAGTCGAGGGCCCTCCTGAGGACCAGCTCCGCGACCGGTTTGAGAGGCGTGCCCCTGACCTCGAACTCCTCGCGAACCTTAGTGGAGCCGCTCGCGGGCTCAAAGCGCTGACTGTGCCAGAGCTTCCCGATGGGGAACTCGTGGGTCTCGTGGATCGACCCGAGGTCGTTGAGCTGGACGATCCTGAAGGCCGCGGGGAACTCCTGGTTGAACAGCCGGACCGTCACCCTGTACTCCGCGCCCTCCCTCAGGGGCGTGGGGTCGCTCAGGAGCCTGATCCTGAACTGGCTCGGCCAGACCCTCTCGAGGTTGCGCGGGTCGTAGAAGAACCTCCGGACCTCATCGACCGGTGCCGGAAGTACATACTCGTACTTGATGGTCAAGTCCGGGTGATTATAGAACATCGAGGATAAGAGCGTCTCAGCTCGACGCCGCTCTGAGAGGAGGGGCCGCCGTCGGACCGGGGGCACGCCACCGGCATGACTTTGACCACGACTGGGTGCTGGACGGCCATCAGGTTTATGGGTCCGCGATCGGGGAGGAGCCGGATGAACGGCGACCTAGGTGAGCTCGGGCGGAGGCTCTCGCAGCTCGAGGCGGAGCTCAAGGAGCTGAGGAGGACGGTGGAGAGGCTCGCGGACGAGGTCAGGGAGATCAGGCTGGAGCTCGAGGACCTCTCCGCCAGGCTTGAGGGAAGGGCTTGAGCACCGTCGGGACCAGTGACCGTCTAACGGCCGCGGATGCGGAGTTCTTCTGCAAGGACGAGTACTTCGACCACGTCGTCTACAGGGAGCTCGCGAGGGCCGAGAGGGACGGGCAGAGGAGGGAGCTGCTAGAGCGGCTCTCGGAGATGGAGGAGAAGCACTACAGGTTCTGGAGCGGCTACGCGGGCTCAGCTAGGATGAGGGGCCTCAGGCTCAGGCTCTTCCTGATACTGCTCCTCAGGAGGCTGATGGGAGTGGTCTTCGTCATCAAGCTGCTCGAGCGCCACGAGTCCGAGGTGGTCGCGAGATACAGGAGGCTCCTCGAGGGGCTCGACGGCGAGGTCCGTGAGAAGGTCGAGGAGTTCCTCAGGGACGAGGAGGTCCACGAGAAGTCCCTCATGTCCCAGATCGACGAGCCAGTCCTCAGGTACATCGGGTTCGTCGCGCTCGGCCTCTCCGACTCGATCATCGAGATCACCGGCGTCCACGCGGGCTTCCTGGGCGTGACGGCCTCCACGCTCGTCGCGGGCGTCGCGGGCCTGATCGTTGGCTTCGCGGCCTCGATCTCGATGGGCGTCGCGGCTTACCTGAAGGCCAAGAGCGAGCTGAGGCACAGGCCGATCAGCTCAGGGCTCGTGACCGGTCTCGCGTACATGCTCAGCACCGTGCTGCTGGCCTTCCCGTACTTCCTTACCCATGAGATGTTGGCGGCCTTCGCGGGCTCCGTGGCCTTCGCGGTCCTCCTAGCCACCGTGTTCTCGTACTACGTCGCGGTCGTCCAGGACCTGGGCTTCAGGAGGGAGGCGCTGGAGAACACGGCGCTCCTGTTGGGCACCGCGGTGGCCACCTACCTCTTCGGTGAGGCCCTAGGGACGGCCTTCGGGATAAGGGCCGCGATCCACTGAAGCTTCAGGCGATCCCCAGCTTCTCGTTCGCCTCGCGGAGCTCCCTCAGCAGCCTCGCCCTCCACCTCTCGAAGCCCTCGGGCCTCTCCGGGTACTCGAGGTAGAGCGAGATCAGCCTCCTGCTCTTGTCAGCGACGTAGCTCAGACCCCTCGCGAGCTTAGGTCTCTCCCTAACCCTCTTCCTCAGCTCACCGTCCATGAGGACCCTCAGGAAGTTCGTCAGGAGCGGGAACCTCGGGTGCTCCCTCCTCTTGATGCTCTCGATGTCGTCCTGTGAGAGGAAGTGCTTCATCCCGAAGGAGATGTCGTCGTTCGGCAGGGTCTGGAGGTACCTCCTGAGGACCTCGAAGCTCGCCATCTGATAGCCGTACTCGTGGACGTAGTTGACGTTATAGCTCCAGAGCCCGGCCTCGCTGACGTCGTTCGCCTCAATCGCCTCGGCCAGCGTCCTCCCGAGTATCACGGAGGCGTAGAGGGCCGGCCCGATCCCTCCGGCGTCGATCGGCCTCGGCATCCAGGCCGCGTCTCCGACCACGACGAAGCCGTTCCCGACCAGGCAGTCGTTCTGCCTCCTAACGGGGACCTGCCAGACGCTGTAGACGTTCCCCCTGTCCGCCTCGCCCTCGGGGGGCCTGGGGTTCGAGATGACCCTGTTAGCCCTGACGTACTGGTCGATCAGCGAGGCCAGGTTGTCCCTCAGGCCGTGGGCCGCGTTCCTCCGGTCCAGGGCTGCCTTCTGGACTCCCAACCCGATGTTGACTTTGTTCTCGCCCTTCGGGAAGGTCCAGCAATACCCTCCGGGAGCGAGGAACTGGTCGAGGTGGATGATGCAGTACCTTGGGTCGAACCACGTGCGGTCCTCGACGGCCCTCTCGAACTCGAGGATGTATCTCCCAGTCCCCTCCATGTCGTGCTCCTTGTCTATCTCCCTCTCCATCTTCGCCGCGATGGGGAGGTTGGTCCTCAGGACCGAGGCCGAGCCCGACGCGTCGACCACGACTTTCGCCATGACCTCGATCGGACTTCCGTCCCGCGAGGTGCACCTGACCCCCTTGACGAAGCCGTCCTCCGCGATCAGCGACCTCGCGTCCACCCCGAACATCACCTCCACCCCGAACCTCTCCAAGTGCTTGAGAGTCCTCTGAGGCCAAAGCTTCCTGTTGAGGAGGTAGCCTTCGCCGTCGAAGAGGACTTTCGTCTCGTGGTCGGGGGAGATGACCAGCACGCCGTCCACGTGGTGCTCCACCTCCGGCCACTCGTACCTGATGCCGAGTGAGTTCATCACGTGATCGAGGCTCCTCTTGCTCACCGCGTCGCCGCAGGCCCAACCGCTCTTCGTCTTCTTTCCGAACTCCTCCCGCGTGTTCCTGTCGATCAGGAGGACCCTCGCGTTCCCCTTAGAGAACTTCGCGACCGCCATCGCGGTGTGGGCTCCAGCTGGCCCGCCGCCGACTACCGCGACGTCGCATTCCAGTCTCATCACGGAGTCGGCCCGTGAGATGTTATAAAACGTGATCGCGGCGACCGGGAGGGGACGCGGCCAGCGGTCTTCGGATACGACCTTATAGTCCGAGCGGTCCGTTTGAGCTCGAGTTGGACAGGTACGACGTCGTCGTCGTGGGAGCGGGCGCCTTCGGGCTCGGGTCGGCCTACCACCTGGCGAGGAGGGGCGCGGGGAGGATCGCGCTCGTGGACTCGCTCCCTGGACCGGGACAGGGCAACACGGGCAGGAGCGTCGGGGGCTTCAGGAAGGGCCTCTTCACCTCCGAGCTGAACAGGATGCTCTCCGAGTCGACGGTCGCGTTCCTCGCCGACCTCCAGAGGTCAGGAGTCGACCTCGGCATGCACAGCGTCGGGTACCTCGTCCTCCTGAACGGACCGCAGCTCGAGGCGAACGAGCGGGCCATCAGGGAGCTGGTGAGGAGGGGGAACGCGAGGCTCATCGACGCAGGCGAGCTCAAGGGGCTCGTGCCTTGGATGAGGCTCGAATTCGACGGAGACGAGGAGGCGGCGATCCTAGGTCTCAGGAACGTCGAGGCAGCGCTCTTCTCCGGCCAGTCGGGTTACCTGGACGTCGAGAAGCTGGTCGGCTACCTCCACAGGGAGGTCCTCGACGCGGGGGTCGAGCCGAGGTTCAACGAGCGGGTGAGGAGGCTGAGGCTCGGGCCGGTCGTCTCGATAGGCCACCCGAGGGAGCCCCTTGCCTGGCAGGAGAAGAGGGTCGAGGCCCTCGAGACCGACAGGGGAGAGCTAAGGGCGGACGTAGTCGTTCTAGCGACGGGTGCTTGGATCAACGAGCTCCTCGACCCGATAGGGATAGACTCGCACGTCAAGCCGAAGAAGCGCCAGGTCTTCTCGATCGAGGCGAAGGGAGGACTGAGGAGGTTCTTCGAGGTAGAGGGCTTCAACGGGTACTCCTCGCTCCCGATGACCTTCTTCCCGAGGGGGCCGTACGTAGTCCCGAGGGTGAGGGAGAGAGTGCTCTGGACCGGGATGAGCGACGACGTCGGCAGGCCATGGGGGATAGACTTCTCGCCCGAGGAGAGTTTCTACCTCGACAACATCTACCCGACGCTGAGCAAGGTGTTCCCGGTCCTCAGGGACGTGAGGCCGACCAGCATGTGGGCTGGGTGTTACTCGATTAACACGATCGACGAGAACCCGATCGCCTTCAGGTCGATGAACCTGGTCGTGGTGACCGGAGGGAGCGGGAGTGGTGTGATGAAGTTCGACGCAATGAGCAGGGTCGCCGCGTCCCTCGCTCTGGGGGAGGAGGAGGCGGTCCTCTACACTGGTGAAAGGCTCCCGGTCTCCTGGTTGGGGATAAGGGATAGGAGGGCGGAGCCAGAGTCGTTCGTCTTCTAGCGCAGCTAAGTCAATAGAACAGACACCGCGATTTCAGACGCCCTTCAAGTAAGGGAGGCCATTGACCCAGGGGAGCTCCCGCTCAAGTCGCCTCAGGGACTCCCTGATCTGCTCCTCCGGGTAGTCGTAGGGCTGGAGCCTCCCATCGAGGTGCTCGCCGTAGGCCTGTAGGTCGAAGTAGCCGTGTCCGGAGAGGTTGAAGAGGATGACCTCCTCTTCTCCGGTCCCCTTGCACCTGAGTGCCTCGTCGATAGCGAACTTGATCGCGTGGGCCGACTCCGGTGCGGGCAGGATGCCCTCTGTCCTGGCGAAGAGCGTCGCAGCCTCGAAGACCTCGGTCTGGTTGTAGGCGCGGGCCTCGATCAGGCCCTTCCTCAACAGGAGGCAGAGGGTGGGCGCGTCCCCGTGGTACCTGAGGCCTCCTGCGTGGATAGGAGGAGGCACGAAGTCGGACCCGAGCGTGTACATCGGGAGGAGCGGTGTGAGCTTCGCGGTATCGCCGTAGTCGTAGGTGTAGACGCCCTTAGTGAGCGTCGGACACGCGGTGGGCTCGGTCGCGACGAACCTCGTCCGCTTCGGAGCCCTCTTCGCCACGTGGACGTCGTAGTAGAAGGGCCAGAAGATCCCAGAGAACGAGCTCCCGCCTCCGACGCAACCGGCGACCACGTCGGGATACTCGTCGAGCTTCGCGAGCTGCTCCCTCGCCTCGAGTCCGATGACCGTCTGGTGAATCAGCACGTGGTTCAGGACGGACCCGAGGGAGTACTTCGTGTCATCGTGCTTCACGGCGTCCTCGAGCGCCTCGCTGATCGCGATCCCCAGGCTCCCCGGATGCTCGGGATCGGACTTCAGGAGACTGCGGCCGTACTCGGTCCTGTCGCTCGGGCTCGGGTGGATCTCCGCCCCCCAGACCCTCATCAGGAGCGACCTATAGGGCTTCTGCCTGTAGGAGGCCCTGACCATGTAGACCGTGCACCTCAGCCCGAAGAGCATCGTCGCGAAAGCTAACGCTGAGCCCCACTGGCCAGCGCCGGTCTCGGTCGTGAGCCGCTGGACGCCCTCCTTCGCGTTGTAATAGGCCTGCGCGACAGCGGTGTTGGGCTTGTGGGACCCCGGAGGGCTGACGCCCTCGTACTTGAAGTAGATCCTCGCGGGCGTCCTCAGGTACCCCTCGAGCCTCTCGGCCCTGTAGAGCGGCGTCGGCCTCCAGATCCTGTAGATCTCCCTCACTTCCTGGGGGATCGGGATCCACCTCTCCCGGCTGACCTCCTGCTCCACCAGCTCCCTCGGGAAGATCCGCTCGAGGGCCTTCGGGTCGACCGGCTCCCTCGTGCCCGGGTCGATCGGCGGCGGCAGCGGAGTCGGGAGGTCCGGGACCAAGTTGTACCACGACTTCGGGAGCGCGTCCTCGTCCAGCAGGACCTTCCTCTCGGCCATGCGCGCCCATCAGCTTGAGGCAGTCTATTCAAATCTTCTTCGGGGACAATCTTAAATGCTCAGCCGGAAAACTGGAGCTCGGGGCCCGGGTGGCCGAGCGGCGAGGCGGCGGCCTGCAGAGCCGCTTCACGCGGGTTCGAGTCCCGCCCCGGGCTTAAACATATCACATTAACTAATAATTTGATGAGAGGAGAAATGGAGAACCAAAGAGGGAGGGGGAACTCAAGCGCCAATGACCAGTTCCCGAGTTGAACAACGGCTCTCCGCAGTAAACAGAGCATCTGAACCCATGGTATACTACGTCGCTGCTTGTGATGATGAACGTAACCTTTTCACCTTTCCTGACTACAAACTCGTTCGGCTCGAGGATCCATGATAGAGGAACATGCAACTATACATACATCGATGTTCCACCTGATTCATGAGGAGAGGTGAATGTTCGTGCAATAGCAGTCGGGCGCTTCGAGCACATCCCAAAAATTCCTTATTGTCGATGGGCGCGGAATCAGAGGGCCATCAGCATGACCTCTGTCGCCTTCACCACGACCGCGACCCTGCTCCCCTTCCTAAGGCCCAGCCTCTCGACCGACTGGGTCGTGACGACCGCCCTCACGGACTGCGCGGGCTCGAGCTCCACCTCGACCATCGAGACGACGTCGCTCCTCGTCACGGAGGTGACCCTGCCGGTGAGCCTGTTCCTAGCGCTGAACACCTCCTCGATCAGCGACGCGACGAACCCGGGCCTGACGACCGACATCGCGCCGTAGTACGCGACCAAGAGCTCGCTCCCCCTCTCGGTCAGCTGGGCCCCACCTCCGCCCCTTCCGCCCCGCGACCTGACGACGAGCCTGAGGCCGGTCGTCGCCTCCGCGGACCTTATCCAGCCCAGCCCGGTCTTCAGCGTGACCCCCAGTGCCTCACAGGCCCTCGAGACCGACCCGAACCTCCTGATCCCGTCCAGCAACTCGAAGAGGTCCCTTCTGAGCCTCACGGCCCCGCTCGGGAGCTCAACCTCGACCCATCTGCCCTCGATCTTAGCGACCGTCATGTACCGTTGGGTAATTCCCTACTCCACCCTTAAATTTCTACCCCCGGTAATACCGGCTGGCGTTGTTACGGATGAGGCTGTTCGTCGCGGCGGTTGCGGTCGGGCTCGCGGTCGCGGCAGCTCTGGCAGCTCTCGCGTCCATCTCATCGGATCGGAGGCGGGTGGTCGTCTTCGCGGCGCCGACGCTCTACGAGCTCGCGGCGGAGGCGGCGAGGCTCACGGGCGGGAAGGTGGACGTCGTCTCGATGGGGAGCGTGGCCGCGGTCAGGCAGGTCCAGCTCGGAAGGATCCCGGACGCGCTGGTGAGCGTCGACGCGGAGCTGGTCCAGTTCCTCCCGCGCCTCAGGAGGGTCGAGCCGCTGGGAGGTTTCAGGCTGCTCCTCCTCTGCAGGGATCGGGTCGACCTGATGGACCTCAGGCGCGTCAGGTTCGGCCTGGCAGACCCCAACACGGCCCCGATCGGGTACAGGGCGGTCGCGGCGCTCTACTGGCTCGCGGTGACCAGGAACTCGGTCGACGTCGTGGAACTCGAGAGGGCCCTCTCGGTCAGGTTCGAGCGCTCGTCGGACGGCGGTGAGGTCGTGATGAGGCTGGAGTCCTTCAGGCCCAGCGGCAACTTCCTAGTGAGGGACGACCTCGCCGGAGCCTTCCTGCTCCTCGAGAACGGCGCGGTCGACTGCGTCTTCGCCCACTCACCCTTCGTCGTCTCGAGGAGGCTCGAGGGGAGGTACGCGGTGGTCGAGATGCCGGAGGAGCTGACGTTCTTGGGGGATCCACCGGTGAGGTTCGTCGCGGTCACCGAGCTCGGCGCGGTCGATGTGAGGAGGTTCGAGGCGGTCGCGGTCTCCTTCACCGAGGCCGGCGACTCCTACCTGAGGGCCTTGACGTCCGTCGATGCAGAGAGGTTCGGGCTGGTGACCCGGGATGGATAGAGTCCAGGCCCTCTGCCTCGGAGTCTCGCTGGCCTACTTTTCTCTACTCACGGTTCCCGCGCTGCTGACGTACAGGCCCGAGTTCGAGCCCACCTTCCTCGAGGCACTGGTCAACACGGCACTCCTCGCGACCGTCTCGACCTCGGTCTCCGTCCCCCTTGGCGTGGTCCTCGCCTACGGGACGCTCCCAGCTCCCTGGAGGCTCATCGCTCCGGTCGTGACCTTCACGGTCTCGGTCCCCCACACCGCGATCGGGGTGCTCCTTGCGCCCGCGGTCTTCGGAGCCGGGCTAGCGGACACCGCGACGGCGGTGGCGCTGGCGATGATAGTGGTCTCTACGCCGATGAGCTTCTCGGTCCTGAGGGGAGCCTTCGCGTCGCTGGGGAGCTGCTACGTCGAGTTCCTCAGGGCGATGGGGATGAGAGGGTTAGGGGTGGCCGCGATGATGCTCAGGTCCACCAGGACCGCGCTCGTCTCCGCATCCGTCCTCACGTGGTTCAGGTCCTTCTCCGAGCTCGGTGCGCTGCTGATCCTCGCCCACAGGCCGTTGACGGTCGGCGTCTACGTCTACGAGGAGTTCCTGAGGAGGGGAGCGGGGCCGGTGATCGGGGCGTCGCTTGTCCTCGCGCTCGTGGCCCTCGCGGTCGCCATCGTCCTCGAGAGGTGGTCCGGAGACGCTGGAGGTCGTTGACTACCTGGTGAAGGCCTACGGCCGCTCAGTATCGGTCGGGGAGCTGAGTGTGAAGGGGACGACCGCGCTGTTGGGGAGGAACGGGGCCGGGAAGACGATCCTCGCGAGGTCCCTGATGGGCTTCATCAGGCCCGCGAGGGGCAGGGTCTACGTCGGCGGCGAGGACGTCACGGACCTCCCTCCCGAGGAGAGGCCGATCAGCTACCTCCCCCAGACGCAGGTCGCTCTCCCCCTGAGGCCCGTGTCCCAGCTCGAGCTCTTCGCTAGGCGCCACGGCTCTGACTGGAGGTGGGTCGTCGGGAGGCTGGGTCTCGAGGGGCTTCTCCGGAAGGAGGGGCTCTCCGGAGGCGAGAGGCAGCTCCTGAACCTCGCGACGGTCCTCTTGAAGAGGCCGAAGGCCCTGATCCTTGACGAGCCGACATCACACCTCGACTTCGCGAACAAGGCCATGGTCCTCGAGGCCCTGATGTCGATCGACGTTCCCATGCTCTTCATCACCCACGACCCGATAGAGGCCGCTTACCTCGCCGACGAGATCGTCGTCCTGAGGGACGGCAAGTTGACCGGTCCCGTGAAGAACGGCATGAGGGGGTGGGCGGAGGAGGTGCTGAGGGAGGCCGGAGAGGTCCTAGGGGTCCACTAGAGTCCCTGGGCGCTCAGGCCTCCTCGATATAGTCCTCGATCGTCGGGAGCTTCAGCGGCATCCCCTTCCTCTTCCTGATCTCCGTGATGACCCTCTCGAAGAGCGAGGCCGGCACGGGGCGCCAGGCGGCGAACTCCATCCCCCAGAAGGCCTTCCCCATCGTAGCGGCCCTCATCTGGTCCGCGAGGTCTCCGGCCTCGGCAGCGGGTATCTCGCCGATCACGGTCGTGACGTACTCGGTCTGGACGACGTTCGCGATCCTGCCGCGCCTCGACGAGATGATCGAGGTCACCGCGCCCATGAAGTCCTGGGGGACCTTCACGTCGATCCTCATTATCGGCTCCAGCAGCGTCGGCTCCGCGGTCAGCATGCTGGCGTAGATGGACCTCCAGGTCGCGGGCGCTATCTGGGCGAGGCCCCTGTGGACCGGGTCCTCGTGGAGGTCGACGTTGACCAGGACAACCTTGAGGCCCCTGACCTTCTCGCCAGCTAATGGCCCCTCCTGCACGACCCTCTGGAACCCGCTCAGGATGTAGGCCTTCGTCTCGTGGAGGTACTGGGCGCCCTTGGTCATGTCGACGAAGACGTTCCCGTTCGGGTCGATCGACCAGACGCCCCTCGCCTCGTCCGAGTCCCACCCGTGGTCCCTCAGGATCTTCGCGATCGTCCTCCTGTCCATCTCCTCGAAGAGCTCTCCCCTCCTGATCAGCTCTACGATCTCGTCCTCGAGCTTCTCGACGTAGATGTAGATCTTGTTGTGCTTGTTAGGCGACTTGCCCTCGAAGACCTTCCCGCGCTTCAGCACCGACTCCCTGTAGAGGATGATCGGCTTTCCGGCGACCACCTCCAGGCCGGCCTTCTGGATCCAGGTCAGGGCGATCTCGAGGTGGAGGGTCCCCATCCCGCTGATCAGGTATTCCCCGGTCTCGGGGCGTATCGTCGTGACGAGGGTCGGGTCCTCGATCGTGAGCTTGTTCAGGAACTCGACGAGCTTAGGGAGGTCCCTGCTGTGCTTCGGCTCTATCGCGACCGTCACCACCGGGTCCGAGACGTACTTCAGCGACTCGAACGGAACCATATCGATCGTCGAGATCGTGTCCCCGGCCCTCGCGTCCTCTATCCCGAGGAGCGCCGGTATGTTGCCCGCGGGGAGCTCGTTGACTATCTCCCTGTTCGGGCCCATGTAGACGGTGACCTGCTGAACCCTCGACTCGATGTTCCTCCCCACCAGCTTAACGACGTCACCGTCCTTGATCGTACCACTGAAGAGCCTGCCCGTCGCCACCACTCCGGCTTGCGGGTCGACCTTGACGTCCGTGACGATCATGACTGGAATTCCCGAATCGCTGCACTCGATCATGTCCTTCCCGACCTCGGACTCGATGTCGCCCTTCCAGATCTTCGGGATCCTGTAGCGCTGCGCGACGTTCGGCGACGGGTGGTTCCTCACGACCATCTCGAGCACGGCCTCGTGAAGGGGCAGGTTTTCCCTCAGCCAGTCCATGTTCCCCTCGTTGAAGGCCTTGACGATGTCGCTGAACTTGATCCCCTTCCTCTGGGCCTGCTGGAGCGTAAAGCCCCACCGGTCCTTCGAGCTGCCCATCGCGACCGTCCCGGCCTGGAAGCTGACCTTCCAAGCGTCCCTGTACTGAGGCTCCGCGTACATCTCGATCAGCCTGTTGACCTCCAGCACGATCCTGCTGATAATCTCCTGTATCTTGTCTGGAGTCAGCCTCAGCTCCTTGATCAATCGGTCGATCTTGTTGATGTAGAGGACCGGCCTCACCCTCTCCGCGAGGGCCTGCCTGATGACCGTCTCGGTCTGGGTCATCACGCCCTCCACCGAGTCGACGACCACGATCGCACCGTCGATCGCCCTCAGGGCCCTCGTGACCCTCCCCGAGAAGTCGACGTGACCCGGTGTGTCTATCAGGTTGATCACGTAGGGCTTCCCGTCCATCTCGTAGTAGAGCGAGATGTTCGCGGCCTTGATCGTCATCTGCCTCTGCTGTTCCTCCTCGAGGTAGTCGAGGGCCAGCGCCCTCCCCGCGAGCGCCGGAGAGAGGAGGCCCGCCGCCGCCAGCAGCGAGTCGGTCGTCGTGGTCTTCCCGTGGTCGACGTGGGCTATGATCCCTATGTTCCTGATCTGCTCCTTGTTCCGCAGTATCTCCTTTACCTCCGAGATCTTCTTCACCCTAGGCATCCCGCACCGCCGATCCTCCGCCCCGCTCACTTAAAAACTGAAGGACGAAAGGCGTCACGAGGGCTTCGCGCTCCTCTCTTCGGGAAGATCCACTTTGCCACCATGCCATATAGCGGGGGGTGGATTTGAACCACCGATCTCCGGGTTATGAGCCCGGCGGGTTAACCTGGCTACCCTACCCCGCTACCGATATACTCTCGTGCCCGCAATTTAAACTTCGCAAACTGCGCCATAAGGACCACGCGGTAGAGAAGGCGAAGCGATGCGCTCAGGCCGGCGAGGATCCCCGGCCCCGACCTCTACACCGGAGACCTAACTCAGATCTCGAACTTCTCCTCCTCGACCTCTCCGCCGGGCTTGTTGAGGCGCTCGACGGCCCACACGATCTCCTCGAGCCGCTTGTCGTTGATCAGCCTCCTGAACGTCTCCAGCTCCGGGACCGTCCTGATTATCAGACCTCTCCTCTTCTTCGGGAGGCCGTACTCGTCGACCGGGTTGATCTCGACGATCAGCGCTGCGGGCTTCCTCTTCCCCGCAGGCGTCCAGATGACGAACGCTCGACCACACAGATCGCGATAAGTTCGCCGCGGCGTCACCAGATCCGGTCCCGCATTCTATTGGGACGATAAATAACATAAAACTGAGCGAGCGGACCTCTTCGTGTCGACGAGCGCTGAACGCGCTCGGGCCTATGAACGCCCTCCGCCCCTGCTCAGCGAGAACTGAGTCGACTGTCGGCAGCACGCCCCGCCCCTTGAAGGGCGACCCACGGACGCTCAATACGCCCCTCCGAGTCCGCGAACTTCGCTAAACGGATGTCCAGTGCTGTTATGTCATTTGCTAAGTCGCATGGGTGCTTATTATCTAATGATCACAGCATACTCGCCTTTACCGATTCAAATGTACGCCATTATAGAACTCTTCACGATTTGTGTCCACAGACTTAACGCACCGGGCTTGATCGCAGGCCGGTGATATGAATAGGCAAGGTTAATATAATAGCAGCAGACGGGGGCGCGGCAGCGATGCTAAAGGACGGACAGAAGCCGCGAGGGGGTGTCCATAAGCCGTGAAGGAGGCGGTATCGGTGTCGGAAGGACGGGCGGTCGTAGCGAGCTACCTGAGACTTCCTAAGAGGGAGGCGATCGAGTTCTGGAACGACGATCGTATAACGCATATTAGAGCTTTGGCGACAACTGGAAAGCCTCAGTTCGTTTGGGACCCTTGCAAAGAGGGGTCGCGGAGGGTCTTGGACAGGGTGAAGTTCAGGGCGGAGCTCGAGGACCGCGGGGACCAGGTGGACGCGACGGAGCCCGGAGACGGATTCGACGTCTCAGTGGAGATCGGATACGGGAGGATCTGGATGGCGGCTCCCCTCTACCTCGGGGACATGTCGTTCGGCGCGCTGAGCGGCGTCCCTAACGTCGCGCTCGCGAGGGCTGCGGACGAGACCTACACCCTCTGCGGGATCGGGGAGGGAGGAGTCCACCCCGATGTCGGGAGGTGCAGGAGGATCTTCGTCCAGTGGGCCTCGGCGAGGTTCGGGCTGGACCTGGGAGCGCTCAGGCTCGGGATGGGAACGGTCATCAAGATCGGGCAGGGAGCGAAGCCGGGGATAGGTGGGCACCTGCCAGGGACCAAGGTCGTAGAGGTCATCTCGAGGACTAGGAGGATCCCGGTCGGGGTCGACGCGATATCACCGGCGCCGCACCACGACATTTACTCGATCGAGGACCTGGAGCAGAGGATCTGGGCCCTGAAGGAGGCTACGGGCAAGCCGGTCTTCGTGAAGGTCGCCGCGACCAATTA
Source organism: Candidatus Calditenuaceae archaeon (assembly GCA_025058175.1). GTDB lineage: Archaea > Thermoproteota > Nitrososphaeria_A > Caldarchaeales > Calditenuaceae > Calditenuis. Next base: position 88,209 of record JANXED010000002.1, read on the forward strand.
CGTCCCCTATGTCGCCGCCGGCGTCGCGAGGATGGGCGCCGACGGGATCATCATCGACGGCCACGGCGCAGGGACCGGCGCGGCTCCATGGGTCGTGAGGGACAACGTCGGCATACCGATTGAGCTCGCGGTCTCCTCAGTGGATAGGATGCTGAGGAGGGAGGGCATGAGGGAAGGCTTCACGGTCATCGCGGCGGGGAGGGTCAGCAGCGCCGAGGACACTGCGAAGCTGATGGCGCTCGGGGCCGACTGCGTCTCCATAGCCACCGCGGCGCTCATCGCGATGGGGTGCGTCATGGTCCACAAGTGCCACTTGGGCTTCTGCCCCGCAGTCCTGACCAACAGGATAGAGGACGACCCGAGGAAGGTGCTCTCGCTTGAGACGGCGACGAGGTGGGTCGTGAACCTGATCAAGGGGTGGTCGGCTGAGCTGAAGCTGATCCTCGAGAGGATCGGCGTGAACAGCGTCAGGGAGCTCGTCGGGAGGAGGGACCTGCTGGTCGCTGACGGCGTCTCTGAGGACTCGAGGAGGGCGATGGGCCTCGAGGGGCGAGGTCTGGACTAAGGAGCTCGCGTCGAGGCTCAGGCAGCTCTCCGGAGCCGAAGGCAAGTTGGCAGGCGAGCCCCCGATCGTCAGCATGGGGTCGACCGCGCCGCCCTCGGTCGACGAGCCTAGATTCATCCTCGACCGCATCGTCTCAGACGGCGCCCAGGTTACCAGGCCCAGCATAGACCCTTACAGGGAACCTGTCGAGACGCACCTCTACCTCTTCGCGGGATCGGTGAGGCTCTCGATGCCCGTCGCGGTCGGAGGCCTCGCGGAGCTGACCTTCAAGGAGGCCGCCGAGGTCGTGAAGGCCTGTTATAGGATGGGCGTCCTCGTCGACCTCCACGGTCTTAGGGAGATCCCTGTCGAGGCAGTCAGGAGGGGGACCCACGTCCTGGCTCCGCACGACGCGGTCAACTCGGGAGAGTTCAACGCGGTCCAAATGACCGTCAGGAGCCCCGGAGCCCTGAACGAGGTCGCCGGCGCACTACCCTTTGAGAGGAAGTCGGTGGTGGCAAGGGTTCCGCCCCTGGAGGACTCTGAGTTCTACAGGAGCGTCTGCGCTGCCGGCTTCAACGGGATAATCGTCGACGAGGAGATCGGGCACCGGGATGCGGTGGAGCTCGAGATCGCCACGTCGGCATGCGACAGGGCCCTGAAGGTCCCTGGGCCCGACGGCCTCCCCCTTAGGAACCGCGTGAACCTCATGGCCTCCTCGGAGAGGATCAGGTCCTCAGCCGACGCGTTCAAGTTGATCGGGCTGGGAGCGGAAGTCGTCGTGTTCACGAGGAGCTGGAAAGTCGCGGTCGACTACGGCCCCGGGATGGAAGAGTCCCTGCTCGCGGAGAGGCTCGAGTACTTCTTGACTGGCGTCCAGAGGGAGCTCAAGCTGCTGGCCGGCGCCGCGGGGGTTAGCTCGCTCTGGTCCTCGCTGACCGGGTCCAGGGAGCTCTTCAGGTCGATCGAGCTCGAGAGGCCCGTCAGGTTGAAGCTGGGGGTGAAGTCCGCGGGTGAGTGGTGAACCCCTCGACCTTACCCACGTGAAGTCCGGGTGCGGCGTCTTCGGCGTCCTGAAGAAGAGGGGAGCCCCGCCGATCGGCCCGGAGGTCGCGTTGACCGGGATAGAGTGCGTCAGGTACAGGGGGAGCAGGTTCGGTGCGGGCTTCGGGCTGGTCAGGCTGGACCAGCGCAGGAGGAGGGTCAAGGCCTTCGCGGCGTCGAAGGAGGTCGCAGAGGAGCTGAAGGAGGAGCTCCTGAGGAGGGTCGGCAATGTCGAGTCGATCGGGCCGGAATACGCCTTCGACGGCAAGGTCTACACGTCCTACGTCTTCGAGCTAGTCGACGAGCCCGGAGAGAGGCAGCTGAGGAGGGCCGTCAACGAGGTCAACCGGGCCTTCTCGAAGCCGAACCTGAGGGCGAGGGTCTACTCCTGGGGGAGGCACGTCGAGGTCTTCAAGGGCGTCGGGTACCCCTCCGACGTCTACGAGCTCTACTCGCTGGGAGAGCGGATCGATGCCGCCGACGTCTGGCTATCTCACACGAGACAGCCGACGAACTCCCCGGGCAGGCTCCCGATCTGGTCCCACCCGTTCTCCTCCGGGGAGTGGGCGATAGTCCACAACGGCGACGTCAGCTCCTTCGGCGCTAACATGGAGTTCCTCTCGGCGCTCGGCGTCGAAAGCTTCGTCGGGACTGACAGCGAGGTCATCGCGCTCCTGCTCGACTACCTCACTTCGGAGCTCGGGCTCGGGCTCGAGGACGCCTGCAGGGCCCTCGTGAACCCCTTCGAGTCATCGGGGGACGGGCTGTCGGGTAGGCTCCTCAGCGCGCTCAGGGGCTCCCAGCTCGACGGCCCCTTCTCGATCGTCGCGGGGTTCTCCGACGGCACCGATGCCTACATGGTCGTGCTCGTGGACCGGTTCAAGTTCAGGCCGCTGGTGGTGGGCGAGGACGAGCATTACGTTTACGCGGCGAGCGAGGAGGCCCAGATCAGGACGGTCTCCCCCGACGCGAGGGTCTGGACGATCGAGCCTGGAGGGTACATGATCGCCTCGACCAGCAAAGGCGTGATCAGGCACGGGAGGAGGGCCGTGGAGCTCTTCACGAGGTTCAGCGCGACCTTAAGGCCTCCGAGCCCCTCGGGGGTAGTGATAGACGCGCGCGGGCTCAGCTACCCCAAGATCAACGCGACTCTGAGGGAGCTCGCGGCACGGGGGCACCCGGAGGCGAGCCTGCTCAACGTCTCCGGCCAGAGGTACATCGGAGTGGGCGTCGACAGGCCGATCAGGGTCAAGGTCTACGGGACGCCTGGCAACTGCCTCGCGAACCTCAACGACTGCGTCGACTTCGAGGTCTTCGGGTCCGTGCAGGACGACGTCGCGGACGTGATGCACGGCGGGAGCGTCGTGGTCCACGGCGACGCGAGGGACGTTCTGGGTCAGGCGCTGCAGGGCGGGCACGTCTTCGTCAGGGGCAACGCGGGGAACAGGTGCGGGATCCAGATGAGGGAGTACGCGCACAAGAGGCCGTACCTAGTGGTCGGTGGCAGGGTCGACGATTACCTCGGCGAGTACATGGCCGGAGGCGTCGCCGTGGTCCTCGGTCTGGGCTACGTCGAGAGCGGGATCGTCCCGGTCGGCAGGTTCGTCGGCTCCGGGATGGTCGGCGGCAGGATACTGGTCAGGGGGGTGGTCCCCAGGGACAGGATCGGCTACCTCCCGCCGAGGGAGGACGTCCTTCAGTACCTCAGGGGCCTCGCGCTCGATGGCGACCTAAACCATGAGACGTACAGGAGGCTCGCCTCGGAGCCGCACCTAGACTACGACTCACTGAGGGCGGTCCTTCCGCAGGACCTCCTCAGGAGGGTCGCGAAGCTCTTCGAGCACAAATACTTCCGGAGGCTAAAGGTGGAGCGGGTCTCCCTCTACGACGAGGGGTTCGCGGACGTCGAGTCGGTCCTGGTGGAGTTCGCGAAAAAGCTCTCGATCGAGCGCGAGGTCAGCGCGGCTCTCGAGGATGACTTCACGCTCATCGAGCCGCACCGCGACGCAAGGTCCGTGACTCCGAGGGCCGAGACGCCGAAGGAGGAGGGATGACCCGCAAGCTCTCCACGTAGTACCTCGAAGCTTCGCAGGACTTGGCCGAAATCGGCGAGTCATCAACGGCTAAATGCGGACCTTCTGGACGTCACGCCGTGAACGGGGCCAGGCTCGGACTGGTGCTCTCGCTTGCGGGGATCGCACTCTCACTGGGGCCCGTGCTCTCTGGAGCGATGCTCTTCCACGCCGGACTCCACGGCCTCTACGAGCTCCTGATAGTCGGGAACGCCTCAACGCTGCAGGTCCCCCTATCACTGTTCCTCTCGCTGCTCGCGGCCCCCCTGACGCTAGTCGGGCTCCGGGAGTTCAGGAAGGGTGTTCGGGAGAACGGGGGCTAGGCCTCTCTGGCCAACTCGACGGCCCTCCTCGCGGCCTCCTCCATTGACCTGAAGTACTCGTACCCGTTCTCCTTCAAGATCCTCTGGCCCTCCTCCTCCCGCGTCCCGACGAGCCTCACGACCAGCTTCACGTCCCTCCCCGACGACTTGAGGGCCCTCACCAGACCCGTCGCGACCTCGTCGCAGCGCGTTATCCCTCCCAGCACGTTGACGAAGACGACCTTCACCGACTCCTTCGAGAGGAGCAGGCTCACAGCGCTCTCGACCCTCTTCGCGTCCGCGCCTCCCCCGATGTCGAGGAAGTTCGCTGGACGACCGCCGTAGTGCTTGACGAGGTCCATCGTGGCCATCGTGAGACCGGCGCCGTTGCAGATTACCCCGATGTTCCCGTCGAGCTCGACGTAGCTGAACCCCAGCTCCCTCGCGACCTCCTCCAGGTCCCTCTCCCTCTCGAACTTCAGGCCGTTGACCCGGGCGAAGTTGTCGTCGACGATGACCTTCGCGTCCAGGGCGAGGAGCCTGCCGTCCTCGGTGACGGCCAAGGGGTTGATCTCCGCCAGCTCGCATCCGTAATCCGCGTAGAGCGAGTAGAGGCCCCTCAGCGTCCTCGAGAGATCGCCGGCGAGCTCGCCCGGGACACCTAGGAATGAGTGGACCTTCCTCACGTGGTAGTCCCTGATCCCTACGAGCGGGCTGAGCGTCAGCCTCAGTATTCTGTCTGGATGGGTCGCTGCGATCTCCTCGATGTCGACGCCGCCCATCGGCGAGGCGAGGAGGACGTGGCCCCTGTTTGTCCTGTCGACCGTCAGCGAGAGGTAAAGCTCCCTCGAGACCCTCACCAGCTCCGCGACCAGCAGCCTCCTGACGGCCTCGCCCCTGATCCGCATCGAGAGGAGCTCCCTCGCGACCGCCTCGGCCTCCTCCGGCGACCTCACCGCCCTTATCCCGCCCGCCTTCCCCCTACCGCCGACTAGGACCTGCGCCTTGAGGACCGCCTGGCCGCCCAACCGCTCGACCGCCCTCCTAGCCTCCTCGGGCGTCGACGCGAGGAAGGACTTCGGTGCAGGGATGTTGTACCTGTTGAAGAGCTCGACCGCCTCGTGCTCGTAAAGCTTCATTCACGGTCCCGCGCCAGCCTCGGTTAATAACTATACGCGCCGTCGGCCCAACCTCGTCGTTCTTGTGCGATCCTTAAAGCCGGGGACGGCTACGTCGGGACGTGGTAGAGGTCCACGTCTGCGTGAAGGAGAGCGTGGACGTCTCTAGCCTCGAGCACGACCCGAGGACCTTGAGCCCGCTGCTGGAGAAGGCGCAGAGGAAGGTGGGAGACTTCGAGATGAACGCCCTCGAGGAGGCGGTGAGGATCAAGGAGAGGCACGGCGGCGTCGTGAAGATCCTTTCGGTGGGGCCGGCGGTCCAGACGATCACGCTGAGGGAGGCGCTAGCGATCGGGGCCGACGAGGCCTACGTCGTCTCGTCGCCGGAGCTGAGGGACGCTGACCCGTGGGTCCTCGCGAACGTGCTGGCAGCGCTCTCTAAGAGGGCTGGGAAGGCAGACGTGATCGTATGCGGAGAGGCCTCGGTCGACGAGAGCAATTACCAGGTTGGCCCTAGGATCGCCGAGGAGCTCGGTATCCCCTCGCTGACCCACGTCTCGAGGCTAGAGATCAGCGACGGTAAGGCGATCGCTCAGAGATCACTGGAGGACGGGATCGAAGTGGTGGAGGTCCGGCTCCCGGCAGTCTTCACCGTCGGCCTCGAGATCAACACGCCCAGGCTCCCGAGCCTCTTGATGATACGGGCCTCAGCGAAGAAGCCTATCCATCAGGTCCAGCTCCACGAGCTCGGGCTCCCACGCGAGAAGCTCACGCCGAAGGTGAAAACGACGTCCGTCAAGGTGATGAGGACCGAGAGGAAGAGGGTAGTCCTAGAGGGGAAGCCGGACGAGGTCGCGGAGAAGCTGATCGCGAGCCTCAGGAGCGATGGCGTCCTCAGGTGAGCTCAGGCCTCTTCGTGGCCCTGAGGTACTCGTAGACGACGTAGAGTACCATGCCCAGCGCGAAGGAGAGGAAGGCGTAGCCGTAGAACGCGTCGAACATCTGCTCCCAGGTCATCGGGCTCTCCCCTGAGCGCCCACTTATCACCGTATCCTCGACAGTTTCCCCAAACGGCGGAGTTCTCGAGTCCGGTTAACATGGTCAGGCTGATATCATCGACGGGACGGTCGGCGGCCAAAGGGATGGAGCTCGAGGTGGAGACGCTCGTCGTCGGACCCTTGAGCACCAACTGCTACGTCGTCTCTAGCGGAGGGGAGGCACTGATCGTGGACCCCGGCTGGGACGCGGAGAGGGTCTTGAGGGCAGTGAGCGGGATGAAGGTGGTGGGTATAGTCGCGACCCATGGACACTTCGACCACGTCGGCGCTGTAGAGGAGCTGAAGAGGAGGCTCGGCGTCGAGTTCGTGATCCACCGGCTCGACGAGGGACTGCTCGACGTCGCGGTCAACCACGGCGAGAGGTTCGGGTTGAGGTTCGAGAGGCCCAGGCCTGACAGGTTCATCGAGGAGGGCGAGAGGATCGAGTTGGGAGGCGTAGAGATCGAGGTGATCCACACTCCGGGCCACAGCCCCGGGAGCGTCTGCCTCCGCGGGGCGTTCACTCTCTTCAGCGGCGACACGCTCTTCATGGGGTCGGTCGGGAGGACGGACATTTTCGGCGGGAGCTTCGAGCAGCTCGAGCGGTCGATCAGGGACAAGCTCTACGTCCTCGACGACGCGACCGTCGTCTACCCGGGCCATGGTCCCGCGACGACGATCGGGTTCGAGAAGCGCCACAACCCATTCGTGAGGCCCTGAGGCAATACTTTTAGCGCAGACGTGAAGTGAACGCCTCCGAGTTGGAGTTAGGCGACGTTTTCAGGACCGCGGTTCCACCCCTGTTGTCAGCTATGTTAGTCCTAGGAGTTGTCGTTCTGTTCCCCGGGCTGATCCCCGGGACCTACAAGGTCACGACCGCGACCGTTCCAGTCCCCGTCTTCACGACACGGTTCGTTAACGTCACGACGACCCTGACCACCGCCTACCTCGTCGACTCCCGGGGACCTGTTTGGGAGCCAGTGTTCGTGGACCTCTCGGAAAGGCCCACCGAGGGGACGATCACCGTCCTTAACAGGACGCTGACCAAGGAGAAGCCAGCGCTCGCAATAGTCTTCATAGCCGCGGCGCCCCGAGGTTACGAGTTCGCGAGCACGGTGAACGGCTTCGTCTACAGGCTCGAGGCTAAAGTCGCGAACAGGGTCACGGCGCTCGTCGCGGAGGCGTCACCTCCAGTCATCCCAGGGCTCAGCCGCGAGAACTTCAGGGACCTGCTGACGGAGAGGGCGTTCTCACCGGTTAACGTCCTGCCGTTCCAGAACCCGAGGAGGACCGAAGTCTCACCGGGGCCCTTCACACTCCAGAGGGAGCGTGGAGCCTACGTGCCGTATCCGTGGCTCGCGATCTGGCCGATCTCGGTTCACCTCTACGGCATCGAGAGGGACGTCCACGTGACGGTCACGCTCTCCTACAGCCTGGTCGGGGCGAAGTGAGGCAGGAGCTCGCGCGGCGGACTCGGGTCTTCGAGATCTTCAGGATGGACGAGGACCGGTATGAGCGGCAGAGGAGGCTCTGGGACCAGAGGAGGATATCGTCCCTGAAGGTCCTAGTGGGAGGTGCAGGGGCGCTCGGGAACGAGGTCGTGAAGAACCTGGTCCAGATCGGCGTGAAGAGGGTCTACGTCGTCGACTTCGACAGGGTCGTCCACTCGAACCTGAACAGGTGCCTCTTCTTCAGGAGAAGCGACGCGACCAAGAGGGCGAAGAAGGTCGATGCGCTCGCGAGGAGGGCCTCGGACCTCAACCCGGACGTGGAGGTCATTCCGGTCTTCGGGGACATTCGCGACCTCCCGAGCGACGTGATCAAGGACGTCGACATGGCCCTTGGGGCCTTCGACAACCTCTTCGCTAGGCTCGTCCTCAACGCGATGTGCTACTCTAACGGTAAGCCCCTAGTTGACGGCGGAATGGAGGGGGTGCTCGGGACGGTCCAGGTCGTCCTCCCCCCGGAGAGCCCCTGCCTGGAGTGCGGGATGAGTGAGCGGGACCTCGAGCACATGTGGGAGAGGATCTCCTGCAGCGGCGACGTCGTCGTCGATGACGGTCCGAAGCTGCCCTACATTCCAATGACCGGAGCCCTCGTCGGAGCTCTGCAGGTCATGGAGGCGGTCAAGATAGTCCTCGGCCTCGAGTCCTACAGGTCTTCCGGGAGGTGGAACGAGTCGGTCGGAGCACCCCTCGTCGGCAAGTCCCTCTTCATCGACCTCAGGTCCAACCTGAGCTACGCCTACGACCTCCACAAGAGGAGCGACTGCAACGTCTGCGCCCCCTGATCGGGCAGTCCTCGCCTCGACCCCTGCCCGTTTCTCTCGCGTTCTGTGTCAAGATTTTATAGGTGCCACTAATTCACTCCACGCGTGGAAAGAACTAGGTCGAGGGCAGGCCTCAGCGAAGCCGTAACGGCCATTCTGCTGGTGGTGATCGGGATTGCGATGGCGCTCATGATCTGGCAGTTCTTCACACCACGTCCGACTGAGGAGCTGAGAATAGGGCCCGTCGACGTCTCGGGAGGGGTGGTCGTCTTCACGGCGCAGAACGTCGGGAGCGTAGACGCGGAGATAATCGGAGTCGCGTGCTACACCGCGGGACAGCCTCCGGCGGCCGGAGGAGGGGTGACTCCCTTGGGCGGCGCGGACACCAAGCTTCAGCAGGGCGAGTCGAGCACCTTCACCGGGAGCTGCGGAGGCGCGGAGCCAGGCAAGCCGATCAACGTGATGGTCTATACCAAGAACAAGGCCTACGGTCCTTTCACGGTCATCGTCAGGTCGTGACGAGTTCACCTCCTCAACGAGAGTTGATTTTTCGCATTGATAATCGAGCAAACCCGCGTTCTTCGATTGACGAGAAACACATATATCATGCCGGCACGAAGCAAACTTGATTGACATGATCGTTACCGTGAACGAGCTGACCACTAAGCGAAGCGTCAGGTTGGAGGTCGAGCCCGGCCACACGGTGAGGGCGGTCGTCGAGGAGGTGATGAAAGCGCTGAAGGTCCCGCCGCAGACGACGTACAGGCTGGTACTGGGCGGGAAGGAGATCGGGCCAGAACTCTTCGACAAGACGCTGGGCGAGCTGGGCATATCGGACGGTGCTGTGATGGACCTCGTCCCGAGGCCCGTCGGCGGATCAACCCTCTTGCCCAAGGAGAAGTTCCTGAAGAGGCTGGAGAGGGAGGAGGAGGACCTGAGGAACGGCGGGTACCCTTTCACCAGACAAGACGTCTGGAGTCCGATGAACTTCCCGATGGTCTACAGCGCAGGCTACGAGACGGTCAACGTGGCGGTGAGGTACACGGTCTCCTTCAGGGCCAGGGGGTTCGTCATGACGAAGAGGGGGATCGAGGAGCAGTGGGACCACTTGGCGAGCCTCTACGTCCTCGACTACTACCCCTACATGGATCCAAAGAAGGGTGCACCGATGAGGATATTCTGGGAGAGCGACATTTTCCACCCTAACATCTGCCCTGGGCCCCGCTTCAACGGAAACGGGCTCGTCTGCTGGAAGATGATCAAGGAATGGGGGAAGACCTTCTCGCTCGCGACGCTCGTGAGGGGGCTTCAGCTCCTCGTCGAGAACCCAAACCCCGAAGACCCGCTCAGCAAGATACCGATATGCATGCACGCAGCGTCCTTCTTCAAGGAGAACCCGCACCTCACGGGCACCTACAGGCCAGATACCGGAAGCAGGCCCAGAGTGATCGAATAGGTGCGAGGACTTGAGGGGAGAGGAGGCGGGCGTCCTCCCCGTCTACGTCGAGCTGGAGGCCCTCGTTAAGGCCGTCAGGCACTGTAGGGAGGGACTGCCTTACGAGGTCATCGGTTTCCTGATTGGAGAGCGGCTGAGGTGGAGGGACAAGCTCTACGTCTTAATCACCGACACCGTGAGGGGTAGGTCGGTTCAAACCCGCACCTACGTCGAGTTCGATCAGGACGCGCTGGCGGAGGTCGCGGGGCTCATCAGGGAGGAACACCCGGACGCTGAGATCGTGGGCTGGTACCACTCTCACCCGGGATACGGTTGCTTCATGTCCCCTACTGACATTCGCTCCCATACGACCTGTTTCCCCTATCCACATCAGGTCGCGCTCGTCATCGACCCAGTCAGAGGCGAGGCCTCGTTCTTCAAGGTCGATGGGGAAGGGGATTACCGAACCGTCCCATCTGCGGTGGTGAGGAGGACGCGTGGTCAGGATCGTTGAGGTAAGGGAGAGGGACGTCAGGGAGGCTCCGCCCCCCGTTGACGGGGAATACGAGCTGATAGCTGTCGACTGGGAAGGCGTCGGTTACGATCTCTCGGACCTTTTGAGCCAGTTGGAAGATGAAGCGAGCAGGGCTCGGACGGAAGACTAGGCGGTCAGGGTCCACGTCCTTCCGTGCCTCTTCGCGATATGCCCATGACGGCGGCCTTCGACTCGTTCAGGGCCTTCGCTAGAAGGCGCTCCTTCGGGCCGAGCCTCGTCCCCAGCGCGCTAAGGGCGAAGTCGATCTCGGAGGTGACCAACCTCGCGACCTCCTCGATAAGTGGTTCAAGGGCACTCGAGCCCGACTCGTACTCCCTAAGGAGGACAGCCAAGTCGTCGCCGATGTAGAGGGCCCTGTAGATCGACCGATCAAGCCTCTTGTAGAGTTTCCTGGAGATCCTGATGAGCCGCAGCTCCCAGAGGGCGAGGTCCAGCAGCGCCCGAGCCTCCCTCTCCCTGCCGAGGGACTTCAGTATTCCGAGCGACGCTACTGCGCCGATGAACGCCCTGTAGAGTTTGCCAGCCTCAGCGACCGTGAGGGGGATCAGCTTGGTGTTGAGCATGAAAGCGATCTGCGCCTCGTCCTTCAACGTGAGGACACTCTTCGCCTCCTCGCCGATGGCCTTGGCTAGGTCCTCCTTGCTCTGCTGGTCTGCCAACAGCGATGACGACTGTTCTCTGACGTCCGTCCACGACTTGCTCACGGCCAGCATCTTATCGAGGAGCGCCCCTATCGAGGACTCCCCAATCAACGGCGCCTCGGAGACGTAAAGTACAGTTGGAGGCGGTAGAACGTATTGATTCACCTTTAGGACCTTGGGTCTGCTTCTCTTCAGCGACTCAGTTCGCCCCCGAAAGAAGAGAGAGCCCGACCGATGTCCGCCACGACTCATCCCCTGCTCACCGCTAGGATCCCGACCCTATCAGCGGAACAGGTAAGCCTCGCGGTCCACGCGGAGAACGACCTGGTCGGGTCATAAGTTCCCCAGACGACCGAGAAGAGCCTGTGGCCTATCACGACGGTACCGTCGGAGTTCCTGACCAGCTTGATGACCGTGAAGTTCACTGAGACGCTCGGCGGTGCAACTGACGCGATGATGGCGAGGGCCTCGTCGACGGGGATGCCGTCCTCCCGGCATACTAGGGCCTCCATCTGACCGCGCTCCGTCAGGGCCGCGACCATTTTGTTAGCGAGCTCCTCGAGGTCATTCCTCTGCTCAGAGACCGAGACGGTCTTCATGGAGACGATCTGATAGAAGAGGACAATCCCTATGACAATGATGATTGAGGCCAGGATCGCCTCAACGGTCCAAACCATCCCGAGACGCCTGGAGCTCGACGTCCTCATGACACACCACCCGACCAAGCCCAGACCTCCACGCTCAGGGTCACCCCGTTCTCTGATACGGTCGTCTCCGAAAGGTAAACCGCATCGGGCGGTATCGAGACCCTGGACGGCTCGACAAAGCGGCCCTTCACGAACGCCACCACTAATTCGGGGTATACAGCCGGCACGACGTGATAAGAAGACTCCGTGAAGACCACCACGGGCGACTCGAAGATAATCGGTGCGATCTCGTAACCGGACTCGACTACCGTTGACCCACCGTAATAGCAGAGGCTTGCGCTTCCAGAGACCCGTGTAGTTCCGTCTTCCCCGTAATTCACGAGGCGGGGATCGAGCCGCAGGCCCCTCACGAGGACGCCGTACTGCGTCACTACGATCGTACCCCCGCCTCCTGTCGCGCAGGTCGTGTAATCGGACGGGAACGAGAGGGCGACAGCAGGGCCCGATTGCACTATCCTCTGCGTGAACGAGACCCTTGCGACGAAGTCGACCCTGATTCCCCTGAAGTCGTAGGAAGGCGCTCCCACGTAGGCGGGGTTCAGGAAGAAGGCGTCCCTCGAGGACCTGGAGACGAGCGATTTGATGAGGTTAAGGGCCGCCCTCGACTCGACGCGGACCATCGCGTCCTCAGTGAAGGAGAGGTAGCTCGATGCTCCGGAGAGCGCGGAGAAGACTACTAGACCAGCGACTAGCGCGAAGAGCGAGACCCCGATTGCCGCGTCAACCACCGCCTCCATTCTCGGTATATATCGGTCACCAACAGATAAGCATAATGCTGACTAGGGAAGGCAGATCTGTGAGAACGATTTATTACGTATGAGCGCGGGGAGCGGCGGATTGGAGGACCTGCTCAAGAGGCTGAGGCTGGAGATCGTCGGCGACTTCAGGCAGTACCTGAACGCGCTTGAGCAGACCGGGGACGGCTCCTGGGAGGTGGCACTGACCGAGAAGGCAGAGGCCTTCGCGGGAACGATGGAGTGTCCGGTCGATAGGGAGGAGGTGCGGATCGAGGAGAGCGTGCTGTGCCCCATCTGTTACACGCCATATCACGTGGACTGTGCCAAGATCCTCGCCAGCAGGTCGGAGAAGTGCTGGAAGTGCGAGCGGTTCGACAGGTTCGACCTCCTTCTGAGGGGCAGGTGACGCAAAATGAGCCTGGAGCACGAGGCGAGTCGTCGGATCCTGATCAGCCTGCTGACTGATCCTCACAGGTCAGGCAGGACAATTTACTTCGACCCAGATGCGCTATCGGCGAGGCTGGGTGGACAGGCATGGGACCACCTCGAGGCGATGATCGAGCTGGGCGAGAAGGGGCTCATCAAGTTCCACTTCACCAAGGAAGTGGAACTTCTGTTCAGGTTCATACGCGCAAGGGCGAGGCTTGAGCACGTGGCCGGGTTGAAAGAGGTGGATGAGGTCGCCGACGAGCTGAGGAAGGCGAAGATCCTCGGCAGGATCGTAGGGAGGGACCTCGAGGTGATTAGGGATCAGAGGGTTCCTGACCACCTCGAGGCGCTCAGGGCCCTCTCGGTTCAACTCGGCAAGCTGCTGAAGCTCCTCGAGGGGAAGAAACTGGTCAGCAGGGAGGTCTACGAGATGGTTGCAGCGTCAGTGCTGTCCCAGACCGCTAACGTCGTTCAGTCTACGGAGCAGGTCCTCTCCTCTCTCAGGACGGCCCTAGCCGAACTCGTGGAGGTGATGAACGCATTGATTCAAGAGCGGGCGAGGATATTGGGGCTCCGCGACAGGCTAGGCTTCAATCTCGAGGAGCTCGACTTGGTGTCGAACTCCTACCTCTCGGGCATCGAGGAGTTCAGGCGCCTCCTTCAGCAGATCGATCGACTGTTGAGGGGAGCCATACCGAACTGGGACGAGGTGATAGGGTCAGCTCAAAAGATGAGCTCGGAGTTCGCGCAGAGGGCGCCATTCGTTGACGTCGTCCTTAAACAGATGACCTCCATCAACGAGATGCTGAAGGCTGGAATTGAGACTGAACTTGGCCGATGAGGAACTTCACCCTCTTGACCTCCTCGGTGACCCCCTCGAGTACCTTAAGCGCCCGCTGGAGCCTATCGATGGAACCGTTCACGAAGTTGAGGTTGAGGTCTGAGCCTACCCGGAGCAGGCTTCTCATGGCATCGAGCTGCTCGCGCAACCTCTCGATGCTCCTCTCGAGGACCTCAACGTCTGTTTTACGCCTGCGAGTGAGCTCAGAGGCCCTCCTGGTCAACTCATGATAAAGGAAGTCGTACTCATCTTGGCTGATCTCGCCTATGCCGAGTCTCGCCTTGAGGAGCTCGAACTCTAACTTCAACTCGGCGGGAATGTCCTCCTGACCCTCGTCCTCAAGGAACTGCTTCGCAAACGACTCTAGGACCTCCTCGACCACCTCGTTTGACCAGGACGCGGTCGCGACGAGCTGCTCGGGCTGGAGGTCTCCGATGATGGTTCTCAGCAAGTCCGCCTCGAGCTTCTCCCGAACCTTTGAGAGGGTCTCCAGGGCCTCGCTCCCGAGACCTTTCGACCCCTCGAGCATCACCATAGACTCCTCGACCTCCCTCAGCGACCTCAGAAGGTCCTCGATCACCGCTGAGTTCCGGTCCTTCGATCCCAGGTAGTTGATCAGCGAGGAGATTAGCAGCGACCTCCTCCTGAGCAGAACGCCCATGAGGCTCGGCGAGGGCGGGACGTCATTGAGCGACGACCCGGGGATCGACAGCACGAGCTCCGTCATGACCCTCCTTACGCTCTCGTACTCGTACTCCTCGACCTTCCCGGACATGAATCCGTAGTCGAGCAGCCGGATCGCTTGGATCAGCATCTCCTTGGCCTCCTCATGGTCGGGGACTCCGACGATCGAGACCAGCCCGAGGGACTGCAGCCTGATCAGCCCCATCAGGACCTTCAGCTCATCGAGCCTGACGGCCTCCGCGGCCCCCTTCAGATCCACACGGACTCTGCCCCCCCTCCTCGGTAGCGAGGTCAGGTGCTGGATCAGCCGCACGTCCTCCTCCCTTATGCTCAACCCGCACCTCACCAGCCGTGCCGAATAAAAGCCGTTCGTGGGACATTAGGGGTGAGGGAACCTCTCACGTCAGGTCAAGTACTTCGTGCCTCCATGGACGAGCGCCCTGTAGACGACCGCCGCGAAGGCCGCTACGTACACCGAAGCGGCCGCGATGACCGTCGGCGTCGGGGAGCTGGCCAAAGGTTCGAAAGTCCTGAGGACGAGAACCGGGAGGGAGAGGAGGGCGGAGCCAGCTAGAGGGACGACGATGAAGACCAGCGAGCCCAGCGAGAGCGGCGATGACTCGATCCTGACAGTCAGGGACGTGAGCACCGCGAGCGCCGAGCCGAAGTAGGACATGGACGCGAGCAGGATCAGGTCCACCGCGAGGAACGGCAACTCCCCGACGCCTACCGAGACGAGCGAGTAGAGGAAGAGCGAGAACGGCAGGGTCACGGTCACGTAAGCCAGCAGGAGGCCCGAGAGGTACGGCCTCTCGCTCCAAGGTGACATCTTGACCAACCAAAGGTTCCTCCGCTCCGAGAGGCCCCAGTTTATCGCCAGCAGGGCAGGGAGCAGGGGGACGTAGAGCGCAATCATCGTGAGCTGGGCCAGCTCGGGGAACGTGAACGACCCCATAATTCTCGGGACCGCGATGTTACCGAGCGTGAGCAAAACGAGGACCGTCGCACCCGTGAAAAGGCTACCCTCCCTGGCGACCCTCGTGAGGTGTAGGGCGTACATCAGTCCGGTTAGGCGGGAACTGGCCCTAAGTCCGAGCACCCGTAACAGGGCAGCTGGGACCGCAACGCGGCCCGTGATCATCGTGGGCCTGTCCATTAACGCCGAGACCAGCAAGGGCGTTACCGAGGGGTAGAAGTTCGTCCCGGAGAGCCGAACGTAAACCGCCAGCGAGGCCGCGACGTAAGGAAGCAAGTACAGGAGGACTGAAGTTGAGCCTTCGGTCACCGCGTGGGAGAGGATCAGGGCTGGGTGATAACTGAGCTCTGACGGCCGGGGGACTCCGAGCGCGGAGAGGCCCAAGGGCATCAGGACCGACGCCATTAGACCCCAGCCGAGCAACCTCGAACCCCTGTCGCCTAACTTCGTCCTCGAGAGCCCGATCACGTGGGACAGCATGATCGCCATCACCATCGCGATCGCGTAGCACGGTATGGCGACCGCTAGGTACGTCACATGGGCCGGGTAAGTGATTGTCCCAATCATGAGGGCGACTGGCGGAACGACGAAGAGGGAGAGCATGACGAACTGGAAGATCGCGTCCGAGACTAGGAAGGTCCTCGGCTTCACGCGCGACGGCAAGACGAAGTCGATCTCGTAGGGGAAGGCGGTGACCCCACCCTTCAGGCCGAGGTATATGCCGGCAGCCATGACGGCGGCCATGGTGACCTCGGTCAGGACCGGAAGGAAGCCCGCGGGGCCTGACCCCGACACGACGCCCGCGACCCGGAGCGCGAGCGAGAAGAGGCCGGTCCCGACGAGCCAGAGTCCATAGACGATGAACAAGAAGACGACGTTCCTCGGCCTACCGACGACGGGCCCCAAGTATTGGCGGAGTTTGACCCTCAGGAGGACGAAAGCGACCCTCATTCCCTCACCCGGGAGACCGTCCTCAAGAAGGCCTCTTCCAGCGACGCCGAAGAGTCGAGCCCCGCAGACCGCTTGAGCTCTTCGAGGCTCCCTGAGGCCAAATCTTTTCCACGGTGGACGATCGTCGCCGAGTTGCAGACCCTCTCTATCGTGTCGAGGAGGTGCGTGCTGACCAGTACCGATCCCCCGCGCTTCGATATCTCCTTCATCTCCGCCTTAGCGACGCTCTGGACTTCGGGGTCGAGACCGTTAAAGGGCTCGTCGAGGACGAGGATGAGTGGGTCGTTGACGATCGCCGACGCGAACGCGACCCGCTGCTTCAGGCCCTTCGAGAGGCCGAAGATCAGTTTGTCGAGGAGACCGTTCAACCCGAAGAGCTCCGCGACCTCCGAAACGCTGGTCTGCAACTCCCTCCCCCCGAGGCCCTTTAGCCTCGCGACGAAGACGAGGAACTCCCTCACGGTCAGGTACTCCGGTAGCGACGGGTTCTCGGGGAGGTACCCAATCAGGGACTTGTAGGAGACGTCCTCTGTGGCCGAGCGGCCCGCCACTCTGACATGGCCGCGGTCGGGCCTGAGCAGCCCCACGACGCACTTGACGGTCGTGGTCTTGCCCGCGCCGTTCAGCCCCAGGAGGCCGTGCACGCTCCCCGCCCTCACGGTGAGGTTGAGGCCCCGAACTGCTGGCTCTCCGTCGAAGCTCTTCCAGAGGTCCTTGACCTCGATCATCATTCGGCCGATCGCCTCCCTCTCGGTTGTACTTCTGGCAGAACTTTGCCCTTTCTGCGACGCAGTAATAGAAAAAGTGCTTTCAGCGACTTTGGTCCTTACTCACGGGATACCCTTATCAATCGGTAACCGCATATACGCTCAATGAGAAGACGAGACTCTCCCGCTAAGAGCCCTAGCATCGTTATCAAGTTCAAGAGGTGGGACGCGCCGAAGAACTTCGAGGTTTTTGACAGGTATAAGACTGGAATGAGCGAGGTCCTGATAGGCAGGGAGCCCAATTCACCGGCCCTGAAATACGCGGTTCAGGACCCGCCAGTCAGCGACAAGGAGCTGGAGGAGCTCGGGGCGCTCGCGGGCGAGCTCATCTACACGATAAGGTCGAAGGAGGAGTTCACGAAGGAGAAGTTCGAGGAGGTGCTAAAGAAGAGAAACCTGCACAACCCGATCCTGCTCCACTACATCGAGAGGGAGCTCTGGGGATACGGGCCGTTGGCCGCGGTGATGGCTGACCCTAGGGTCGAGAACGTCGAGTGCAACAAGGCCAACAGCCCGGTGACGGTCACTCATACGGACTACGGCCGGATAGAGACCAACATGGTTTTCACCGATGAGGAGCTGGACAGGCTGGTGATGAGGCTCGCCCACCTCGCGGGAAAGAGCGTCTCGATCTTCAAGCCGTTCCTAGACGGCGTGACGATACCTGGAGGTCACCGGTACACCTGCACCTACAGGACAGAGATCTCCTCGAGCAGCACCTTCGCGATCAGGAAGTTCCCTGAGAAGCCGTGGACCATCACCAAGCTACTCATGAACGAGACCATCACCCCCGAGATGGCGGCCTGGATTTGGTTGATGATCGAGACGAGGCAGGCTACGCTGGTCGCGGGGGTCATGGGCTCCGGCAAGACCTCTCTCATCAACGCTCTGGCTTCGTTCGCACCGCCTCACATGAAGATCGGGAGCGCGGAGGACGTCCCCGAGTTCAGGTTGCCTCACACTTACTGGCTGAGGTACGTCATCAGGGAGGCACAGACCATAGAGGGCACCGGCGCCGTAACGATCTTCGACCTCCTCAAGCTGCTCCTCAGGAGCAACGTCGACTACATTCTGGTCAACGAGATCAGGGGCGAGGACGCGAAGGTCTGGATGCAGGCGGTCGCGACCGGGCACGGCGGAGTCACCAGCATCCACGCGGAGGACCCGGAGAGCGTCTTCGCGAGGCTCGAGCAGCTTGGAATTCCGCCGGCCCACCTCTCGGCCCTGAAGGGGATCGCGTTCATCGGCTTCATCTTCCAGGACATAGGGAGGGGTTACTTCAAAAGGATCAGGAAGGTAAGGGAGTTCTTCGAGGTTAAGCTCGGCGAGGGCGAGAAGGAGGTCAAGAGGCTCTTCTGGTACGAGGCGGGCCCACAGGGAGGCCCCCGAAGCGTTCCCTTGGAGGAGCTCCTCTCCACCAACTCCGCAAAGGTTGTCTCAGAGTACCTGGGGCTCTCGAAGGAGAGGCTCAAGGAGGAGTACCTCAACAGGGTGGAGTTCCTCAAGTGGATGAGGGACATGGCGCTCGCGAAACCTGAGACCGCGGAGATGGAGTACGTCAAGCAGTTCATGACGAACTTCTACATCGACAAGACTTTCTATAAGTCAATTCCGATCCCGGCTAGACCGGAGCACGCCGTGAAGGAGAAGAAGGAGGTCCCGGTCGTTAAGCCGAAGGTGACGATTCAGGGGCTGACGCCCACAGGTGCGGCAGGTCCTGCGACCGAGGCCAAGACCGCATCCGGGTCCGGGGAGAAGGGGTTAGGCGACGTCAAACTCGTGGGAGTCGGCGACTTAGTACTGAAGCCTCCGAGAGTGGTCAAGAAGGGCAGGATGGTTGAATCGAAGGAGGAGACGGAGGAGGACTCCGGCGGGATTCTCACCAAGCTCAGGAGGGAGAGGAGATAGCCCATGGCGCTGACCGGCAGGCTCGAGCGCTTCCTCGCGAACTACATCTATCTCAGCGGGATCAACGTCCTCCCGAGCAGTTACGCCAAGAAGGTGCTCAACCTGCTAATTGCGTCGGCCGCGCTCTCCGGGTTCCTGATCTACTTCTCGCTGGTCGTCGTGGGCGTTCCTGCTTTCGTGATTATTGGGGTCATGCCGCTGGCCTATTCCGTCTACCTCTTATTCAGGCCTATAGTGAAGGCGAGAGCCCTTGAGTCCGGCTGCATCAGGGAGCTGCCTTACGTGGCCGCCCTCATGACCTCCTACGCCGCGGTGGGAATTCCGCCTCACAGGAGCATGGCGGTCGCGGGGATGAAGGAGAGGCTGTTCCCGTACTTCTCCAAGCTGGTCAAGCGGATCGAGACGGTCCGGATAGTGGCCGTTAAGGACGTCCTGGAGGCGATCGAGGAGGAGGCCGACAAACTCAACTCGCTCACGCTCAAGGACTACCTGCAGTCGGCGGTCGGAGCTGAACGCGGCGGAGGTGGGATGTACAACGTCCTGAAGGACAAGATGAGGTCCCTGTTCAACGACCTGAAGGAGAAGTACAAGGCGTTGGGCGACCAGCTCAAGCTCTTCGGAGACCTGCTGCTGGTCTTCTTCGGGGTGCTACCGCTTCTCCTCTACACGATGCTGACGGTCTTCGCGAGCGACATGGCCATAGACACCTCCCGGACCTTCACGTTCATCATCACGCCGATGCTGGTCCTGGTCCTCGGGCTGATGATCGACTCGGGATATCCCACGACGCCTCAGAGCTTCGACAAGTACTACGTCAGGACGCTCACCATCGGTCTGCCCATCGCAGCCGCCGTCGCCGGCGTGATCTACCTCTCTCCGACCGTGGCAGAGGCCGTGCTGGGCGCGAGGCTGCTCCAATACAAGCTCGCATTCGCGCTGGGAGGCGCCCTCATAGCCATCTCTGCGGTTGGGACTTGGCTCTTTTACAGGGATTACAACTTCATGAACGGAGTAGACTACGCGATCCCGAGCTTCGTCAGGGACCTGACCGAGGAGGTGAAGAAGGGGAAGAGCCCTGCGATGTCGATAATTTACCTCGCCGAGGTCAGGAGCTACGGGAAGCACTTCGACTCCGTGCTGCACCACGTCGCGGCACAGCTCAAGATAGGAAGGAGCATCAGGGGGGCCCTCGAGCCTTACAGGGGAAAGATTTCTTGGAGGTCCGAGCTGATCCTCGACCTGATCGCAGACGCTGAGGAACTCGGCGCCCAGAGGGAG
>JANXED010000030.1 GCA_025058175.1 Candidatus Calditenuaceae archaeon
GTGCGGAGGTAGGCGGCACGATCACGGCAGAAGCGGGTTTGTAATCATAGTGCGAAGAAATATCTACGCTAGCATCTCGAGCTTTTTCATTCTTAGACGCGGACACGAATTTGTAAGGCTCGCGGCTCGCGACATACTTCGTGAATCTGCTAAAGTCATCGTCGTACTTGATGACAAAAGCTCGCACGAGCGTCGTGAAGTCCGCCTCCGCGCCGAGGACTTTTATCGCTTCAGCGAGCTGGAGCAATTCTTGTACCGTGGCGGGCTTTCGGAGGTTGGCTTGGATGGTATCAACGTAAAGCTGTGTGAGCAAAAGAACGAGATTTTCATCGTTGACGTGCTTTTGTAAAATTTGCATTATCGTCTGCACCGACAAATGTGGTATTGTGATTGTCACACACCGGCGGAGGAGTGGTTCAGAGAACTCACGTTCATCATTCGACGTCAAGAACACGATTAAATTCTCTTTCCGCCCCACAATTATACGCTCTTCAGCTGACATTCTCACGCTCAGACGCGCGTGCTGCAAAAAGTCAAGCAGAAGCGCATCAGCGGCGGGTCTCGTTTTATCATATTCATCTAACACTAAAACAACGACGTTCTCGCGCGATTTCCGCAGTGCCTCCGGCAGGGGGCCGAGGACCTTCTCGACTCCCGACCGGGTCTGTTCACTCGGTAGCAATTTGTACATTAAGTCGTCTTCTGAAGTTGAGAGTGTAGCTTGATAGTAAATGTAATCTGCTGACAAAAGTTCTGCGATAGCGTATGTCAGTGCAGTCTTTCCGACCCCAGCCGGACCGCGCAGCAGCACGGCCCGGACGGCGGGAGGATTCATCTTGAGAAGGGCAGCGAGAGTCCGCGTGACTGCCGCGGGGTAGTAAAGACCCCGCGCCTCGAGTGCGCTAGCGAGCTCGTGCGGGGTCATGCACGCCTCACCCGAAAATCTTTGACTTTCACATCAGCTACTTTCATGAGATCAGCGATGAATGCGTCGATTTTTTCTTCTGTGTTGAGTTTGCGAAGATACCACGCGCGCGCTTCTGAGCTATAGTATCCGTAGCGCCGCAGGAAATCTCTGAGATGCGTCGTTTCTCCCGCCACGAAGACCGCTGAATCGTAGATGTTGACCTCGACGCGAGGCGTGGCATACATTTCTGTCTTCGTCTTGAAGAGAAACTCAGCTAGTTTGATTCTTGTTTCAGAGTCTTCGTCGATATAATAAATTACTTCAAGCTCTAACAGTGTCCGTTTTCGCTCCGTGACTTTTTCGCGCACTTCGCGCTCGATCTGAATGCGGCCTGGTCCCACGGCGAGGCGAAAACGTGGTCGGTCGTAGACTGATTGTTGTTTCTCGATGAGCGCAATCACTGCATCGCGCTGAACTGCAATTGTGCGTTTCTCAACTATAGCATCGACTCCGCTTTCAAACAACTGCAGTGCGCCCCCGACGCGGCGCATTTTCTCTAGCACTTTAACCTGAACTCCGCTGATGTTCATGTCTTCTTCTATCGCCGCGGGGTCAAGCAATTTGACCCCCTCAGGTGTCTTTATCACTGCTAAAGTCGCTGATGTTCTGCCGAGCTCTGTCCTCTCGTAGCAGAGTACCATCGTCGCCGTGTCCGCTCCCGCGGGATTCAGACTCCCCCCCGGTCCCGCGCCCCGGGGCGTATTTTGTTGATCT
>JANXED010000031.1 GCA_025058175.1 Candidatus Calditenuaceae archaeon
GAACGGTTGAACGGCGGAACCTCACGAAGAGGATTGAAAGTTCGACGCACACTGAGCAATATTTCCAGCCGCGTGCGAACCTCACGAAGAGGATTGAAAGTCACTCGACGAGCTCCGTGAGTGGCGAGCCCTGCTTCTCGGAACCTCACGAAGAGGATTGAAAGAAAACGTCTCGCGATCGAGGACTTTACGCAATCGCTCTGAACCTCACGAAGAGGATTGAAAGGAGCTGCACGGGCCAGCCGTGCTCGTTCGCAAAATGGCAAAGAACCTCACGAAGAGGATTGAAAGGCGTGAGTAGGGCCTCGAGGCTCAACGCTTTCTCTGACTCGGAACCTCACGAAGAGGATTGAAAGATGATACCATACAAATATGTGACCATCTCGCTCTCAGGCGAACCTCACGAAGAGGATTGAAAGGACTCAATCTCATCTTGACACGTTCAACACTATACAACGGAACCTCACGAAGAGGATTGAAAGTTCGGTGCCACGTATATCATCACATCGCGTCGCTTTTTCGCGAGAACCTCACGAAGAGGATTGAAAGCGCACGCGAACAGACTCAGCTACTTCGCTCATCAACTGACGAGGAACCTCACGAAGAGGATTGAAAGAGTATAGTCGTGATGGACTCAGAAAATACGCCCCGGGGGAACCTCACGAAGAGGATTGAAAGAGCGCTGGACTGAGCCGCCCTCGGTCGACGAGCTTCACGGAACCTCACGAAGAGGATTGAAAGTTTTGCAGTTCACGGAGCGCCGCTCGTGAGTTTGGAGGAGAACCTCACGAAGAGGATTGAAAGTCAGCGGTGTTGAGGTTCACGAGCAAATAGTGCAAACTCTGCAAGAACCTCACGAAGAGGATTGAAAGTGAAAAAGTAGAGATGCACGCCGTGCGGGGTCTTTTGTACCGCGGAACCTCACGAAGAGGATTGAAAGTCGGTCTCGTGTTCTTTCAGTTTCTCTTTGAGGTCCTCATCAAGAACCTCACGAAGAGGATTGAAAGACTGCGGTCATATGTATTCGTAGAATTGGACATGAACACTGGAACCTCACGAAGAGGATTGAAAGGTCGTGATTTATCGAGGAGGACCGCGCGGCGGGAAAGTCGCTGAACCTCACGAAGAGGATTGAAAGCAAAATCGCAAAGATCTACTAGTATGTTGATGTCTCGCTGCGAACCTCACGAAGAGGATTGAAAGCATCGCAGCGGCTGCGATCGCTGATATGTTCTCAGACCACGAACCTCACGAAGAGGATTGAAAGGACCGGTAGACAATATCTGAGTTTCACTGCGCCGAGCGAGGAACCTCACGAAGAGGATTGAAAGTCTTCTATTCTGTCGCGCACGCGCGTGGCAGCATGGACAAGAACCTCACGAAGAGGATTGAAAGCGCTGAGGCACGGTGGCGAAATGCGAAGCACTACTTTGAGAGAACCTCACGAAGAGGATTGAAAGTCGATCACGCTGACGATTCCATTCCAAATCTTCGTCACCGAACCTCACGAAGAGGATTGAAAGTTCGCATTAGCGACTTCTCGATGTCAGCAAAAGCTGGTGAACCTCACGAAGAGGATTGAAAGGAGCCGGCGAAGTCGACATTCTGGTGGTCGAGTGATGGAACCTCACGAAGAGGATTGAAAGA
>JANXED010000032.1 GCA_025058175.1 Candidatus Calditenuaceae archaeon
GGTCTTTCAATCCTCTTCGTGAGGTTCTTATCGCTTTGATGAACCAAACGTGAACTATAACATTTTGACTTTCAATCCTCTTCGTGAGGTTCCATGTTCCAGACAACGCGACTGCACTTCATGACATTGCTCCTTTCAATCCTCTTCGTGAGGTTCTTGACTTCAGTGATGAAGGGGGTGCATATCTGAAGCATGATCTTTCAATCCTCTTCGTGAGGTTCCTCTCGGCAGCGACGCGAGGTAGAGAACGATGTCCTTCTTTCAATCCTCTTCGTGAGGTTCTGTTCAGGCTTCAGCGCGCCGGGCTCGTCGTAATTTACCGCTTTCAATCCTCTTCGTGAGGTTCCGCAATCCGGGACCCGGACTATCAGGCAAGTCCTCTCTACTTTCAATCCTCTTCGTGAGGTTCGATGCTGACACAATATCATACCGCACAGACCCGAGTCAACACTTTCAATCCTCTTCGTGAGGTTCCGTGCCGACAACATAAGAGTGCCCGAGCTTTGCGTAGACCCACTTTCAATCCTCTTCGTGAGGTTCCACTGCCGCGGTTAGTTAGACGTTCTTGAACTTCTCCGTTCTTTCAATCCTCTTCGTGAGGTTCCGCACGTAACACGCGCGCTAGCTGTGCGAGCGCATCGTCTACTTTCAATCCTCTTCGTGAGGTTCTCCAATCTACCTCGAGCACGTCGCCGCAGATCGGGCCGTGCTTTCAATCCTCTTCGTGAGGTTCCACTGAAGCAACGCAGCCCGAGATCCCCCCTCGACAAGTTGCTTTCAATCCTCTTCGTGAGGTTCCTGAAGTCAATAACATTCACAGCCAGACTTATCAGACGACTTTCAATCCTCTTCGTGAGGTTCTGTGGTGGAAGAACGAGAGAGTGCGTGAGGCATTACTCACCTTTCAATCCTCTTCGTGAGGTTCTTCGGCTCCGGCAGCGTGACCTCGAGGTCGCGCTTCTCCGCATTACTCACCTTTCAATCCTCTTCGTGAGGTTCTAACACACCAATCGCGCTCGCACGGCAGAACAGGGTGTACCTTTCAATCCTCTTCGTGAGGTTCGAATACTTCACACTTGTCGGGGTCATACCGACAACGATCGCTGCTTTCAATCCTCTTCGTGAGGTTCCTGGTCGTCGACCGCGGGATTCCTGCTTCCCCCCGGGCCCGCCTTTCAATCCTCTTCGTGAGGTTCCGTGGAGCGCACACCTCGCCGGGCTCCTAGCCGGAATGTTGACCGCGCTTTCAATCCTCTTCGTGAGGTTCTAAACAGAAGATACCTTTGTATACTCGGCTGGATACTATACTTTCAATCCTCTTCGTGAGGTTCACGGTTCTCGTGGCAGTGCGAATCCTTTTTCCCGTCGAATCGCTTTCAATCCTCTTCGTGAGGTTCTCCGCACTAGCGTACGTGTACCCCGGCGTCGTGAATAAACGCTTTCAATCCTCTTCGTGAGGTTCTGAGAGGCGTCGTTTCGCCCGCGACGAAGACAGCAGAATCGTAAACGCTTTCAATCCTCTTCGTGAGGTTCTCAGGCGATCGGTCTGGTTCGACGTATTCCCACCAGTCGCTTTCAATCCTCTTCGTGAGGTTCATAGTCTCGCTGCTGACCGCAGGATTCGCTGTGTTCATACTCTTTCAATC
>JANXED010000033.1 GCA_025058175.1 Candidatus Calditenuaceae archaeon
CCACCGGGAGGCGAGGCGTTAACTTTCAATCCTCTTCGTGAGGTTCTTAGACGAGTTAACGAATATTTCGCGACCCGATCTTTTAGCTTTCAATCCTCTTCGTGAGGTTCGTCACTTTGAGGCACATTGACTTGCAACGTAGACTGTTGCTTTCAATCCTCTTCGTGAGGTTCGGGGTCGGAAAGGACTGAGGCAAAAGACTCGTCACGGAACCTTTCAATCCTCTTCGTGAGGTTCTGCAGCCTGTACAGTCGCTTTATCGCCGGCATTTTATATCTCGCCCTTTCAATCCTCTTCGTGAGGTTCTCAACGTCGAGCCGTCTAGCTGCTTTGTTGAGTTGATACTGCTTTCAATCCTCTTCGTGAGGTTCCGCGACGATGAAGAAGATTGTGAATTTTGTGAAGAGTCGCGACTTTCAATCCTCTTCGTGAGGTTCTAAGAATGAAAAGTCGCACGAGAAAATACGATATCTGTTGAGCCTTTCAATCCTCTTCGTGAGGTTCCTGGAGAGATGCAAACTCACGAGCGGCGCTCCGTGAAGAACTTTCAATCCTCTTCGTGAGGTTCCCGGGGCGTATTTTGTTGATCTGTCACGACTATACTAGGAACTTTCAATCCTCTTCGTGAGGTTCTTCGCGAGGGCGGGTCGCTTATCGTATGAAAGAGACCACATTCAATCCTCTTCGTGAGGTTCCTTTCGCGAACGCGGGTCTCTTAGTATATGAGAGATACCACTTTCAATCCTCTTCGTGAGGTTCCTCGAGCCACGCGGTCAACATTCCGGCGAGGAGGCCGGCGCTTTCAATCCTCTTCGTGAGGTTCCAAAGATCGACGAGTATGTTGATGTCTCGCTGCGTGACCCTCTTTCAATCCTCTTCGTGAGGTTCATTTCACGTGACGAGCGACGACGAGCGCGCGAAAGAGCTCGTCTTTCAATCCTCTTCGTGAGGTTCCTTCTTGAACTCCCCAACCTCCTTCAAGAACGCGGGGGAGTCTTTCAATCCTCTTCGTGAGGTTCCCCGACCGGGGAGCTGGTGCGAGTCGTGCTGAACCGTTTCACTTTCAATCCTCTTCGTGAGGTTCCTCTGTACTTACGGCAGACTGGCCCCATCTCGTACTTAATCGCTTTCAATCCTCTTCGTGAGGTTCGCAGAGTCACTGTCTCGAGCGCGGCGGTCTCTTTCGCGACCTTTCAATCCTCTTCGTGAGGTTCTAAGATGCGATGCTCGATCTCTCGCGCACCCACTTTCTTCTTTCAATCCTCTTCGTGAGGTTCTCGCTGCAGAAACGCGCGAAGCATTCATGCGCTACGCGCTCGTCTTTCAATCCTCTTCGTGAGGTTCGGTCCTCTCGCGCACGTGAAGACGGCGTTCATGGGGCTGTACTTTCAATCCTCTTCGTGAGGTTCCTTTTGAAAAGCCACGCGGGCTCCACGAGCGCGGTCGCGCTTTCAATCCTCTTCGTGAGGTTCTTTCTCCGACGCGAGTTTCGCTACCCTATTGAGTACTCCGACTTTCAATCCTCTTCGTGAGGTTCTGCAAAAGAAATTCGCGAGCTGGTGCTGAAACTTATCCTGAACTTTCAATCCT
>JANXED010000034.1 GCA_025058175.1 Candidatus Calditenuaceae archaeon
GTGAGGTTCGCGAAACCCACGCCGCAGACGACCGCTACGTAGGGTGCGCTTTCAATCCTCTTCGTGAGGTTCTGAAGGAGCAGTAAAGACGATAAAATCTATTATTGACCTTTCAATCCTCTTCGTGAGGTTCCTCAAGATAACGCGAATTGATCGATACCAAAAAACCCGCTTTCAATCCTCTTCGTGAGGTTCGGAAAGGGTAAATGATCGATCTTTACAACCACATCATCTTTCAATCCTCTTCGTGAGGTTCGTCGGCATACTGAAGCTACGCTCGTGTTGAGCTTTTCTTTCAATCCTCTTCGTGAGGTTCTGCGATTTTGCAGACAACCATGGCTGGCCCGTTCAGTTACTTTCAATCCTCTTCGTGAGGTTCTGGATGAACATCGTCGCATTCCGCTGCTGCTATATAATTACTTTCAATCCTCTTCGTGAGGTTCAGCTGCGTGGAGAGAAGCGCGTCGTCGCGGCTCTCGAGCCGGCTTTCAATCCTCTTCGTGAGGTTCGCGGCGAGGTTTTGCTGTTGTTGACTAGCATGTATCTTCACGCTTTCAATCCTCTTCGTGAGGTTCCTTTAGTTGCTGCACGAAAGCACGACCCGCATCTGTCAGCTCTTTCAATCCTCTTCGTGAGGTTCGAGGAGCTAATCAAAAACCGCTCACACTACGTGACTTTCAATCCTCTTCGTGAGGTTCCACGGTCACCTCGCTCGTGGAAAAGTCCCGCGTCGTCGCGACTTTCAATCCTCTTCGTGAGGTTCATTGTCTGAAAATTATGGCGGGCGAGTCGCTTCTCGAAAACAACTTTCAATCCTCTTCGTGAGGTTCTCGCGAAAGCGCGCGTAGTCTTCTTCGTCATAATGGTCTTTCTCCTTTCAATCCTCTTCGTGAGGTTCTTCATCATCATACTCAAGCTTACGCGCCGACCGTGACGCTTTCAATCCTCTTCGTGAGGTTCTTGTTAGCGAAGACGATGTTAGTGACCTCAGAAGAGTCCACTTTCAATCCTCTTCGTGAGGTTCGACGATGAAAAAGCGTAAGCTACTCCGCGTCCGCACGCGCTTTCAATCCTCTTCGTGAGGTTCGGCCCTCGCGGTTCATCGCGAGGCCGCTCGCGAGGCGTTTCCTTTCAATCCTCTTCGTGAGGTTCCGAGAGTCAAGGTCCCGGCCGCGTGCTGCAAAATCTACACTTTCAATCCTCTTCGTGAGGTTCCGTTTTGGTGCTCCGAGAGCGTGAGCGACGGCGCTGGATCACGAGCTTTCAATCCTCTTCGTGAGGTTCTCTGAAGATTGTGGCGGGCGAGGCGCTTCTGGAAAACAACTTTCAATCCTCTTCGTGAGGTTCTTCTCTAAGTCAATAGATTGCATTACGGCCTGCGTGCTTTCAATCCTCTTCGTGAGGTTCCTGATCATGAAGACTTCGTGACGCGGCCTGAGAGCGAGACTTTCAATCCTCTTCGTGAGGTTCTTAGACTAATCCTGCGTTTGCACCACGGCAAAAGCCCCTTTCAATCCTCTTCGTGAGGTTCTCAAATCTGAGGGCC
>JANXED010000035.1 GCA_025058175.1 Candidatus Calditenuaceae archaeon
TCTTCGTGAGGTTCGGTGCTCGGGGAGGAGAGCATCCAGCACGCGCCGCCAGCTTTCAATCCTCTTCGTGAGGTTCTTCGAGCGCAAGTGCTCTACATAGCGCTACGATAGTATCCTTTCAATCCTCTTCGTGAGGTTCTGGGTAGGCGTAAGCGAGCACGGTCTCGCGCACGGGGGCAAACTTTCAATCCTCTTCGTGAGGTTCACGAGATGATGCCGGTCGGCAGCAGCAGCTGAAGCTACCACTTTCAATCCTCTTCGTGAGGTTCTTCAAGAAAGATTATGCGCTGTTGCGTTCATTAACATACTTTCAATCCTCTTCGTGAGGTTCGACGAAAATAGACAGCTGCAATACCGCTTCGGTCTCGACGCTTTCAATCCTCTTCGTGAGGTTCGTGGAGGCGCATAGTGGAGGGCCGCGATGTACACGGCCCCGAGTTCTCCTTTCAATCCTCTTCGTGAGGTTCTGATGTCAATCCAGAACCGGTCTGCGTGGAATGTGAGTAGCTTTCAATCCTCTTCGTGAGGTTCACATCTTTCTGCGCTGACAAGATAATGTGCATCAGCGTGACGCTTTCAATCCTCTTCGTGAGGTTCTGAGCGAATTACCCACAATAGGCCCCACGGCGCCGCGAGTAGTCTTTCAATCCTCTTCGTGAGGTTCCGAGCTGGAGCAGCTCCTGGATGGTCGCCGGCTTTCTGCTTTCAATCCTCTTCGTGAGGTTCCTCGCAATTTATGCAGAAGACGCGCCAGCGCGTCATCGTCTACGTCTTTCAATCCTCTTCGTGAGGTTCTGCGCGTCAGCCGTGAGTCGGCTCAAAGAGAACCTGAGCTTGACTTTCAATCCTCTTCGTGAGGTTCGAAGCGACGCGGCCGGAGATCCCTCCCGCGGTGGTCGAAGACTTTCAATCCTCTTCGTGAGGTTCGTATCGAGTATTTCAACACGTATTGTCTGAAAATTACTTTCAATCCTCTTCGTGAGGTTCGCAGAACATCAGCGACTTTAGCAGTGATAAAAACTGCTTTCAATCCTCTTCGTGAGGTTCCTCTCGAGCTCGAGAAGGACACCACAGCAGAGGCTTATCTTTCAATCCTCTTCGTGAGGTTCGCGCGTGCTGCAAAAAGTCGAGTAGAAGTGCGTCAGACGCTTTCAATCCTCTTCGTGAGGTTCAGTCACCTACCGCTCCAGAACTCGTGTCCGGTTTTCAAACTTTCAATCCTCTTCGTGAGGTTCTTACATTTTCCCACGGGATGCTCAACTGACCAATTTCAGTCTGCACTTTCAATCCTCTTCGTGAGGTTCGAAGCGCGTGACGAGAAGCGGACTTTGCGGGCGCTAGCTGAAGCTTTCAATCCTCTTCGTGAGGTTCATTGTCTCCGGCGCCGTGATGAAAAGTTTAAGAGCCAGCGCATCTTTCAATCCTCTTCGTGAGGTTCTTTCGTTCTGCCAATACGCGCTGGGGGTTCTGAGCCCAGATCTTTAAATACTATTCGAGAGTATCTGCTGAGGACAGGAAGAACCCACCGCGAGCCGC
>JANXED010000036.1 GCA_025058175.1 Candidatus Calditenuaceae archaeon
CGGAACCTCACGAAGAGGATTGAAAGAGCCGCGATGGAGGTGGTCAACGAGCTCAAGAAGTTCTAGAACCTCACGAAGAGGATTGAAAGTTCTCCAGTCTGCAAACCCACGAGCGGCTCCGTGAAGAGAACCTCACGAAGAGGATTGAAAGGACAAAGTCTTGAATTCGCATGCGACATCGAAAAAGTCAGCGGAACCTCACGAAGAGGATTGAAAGCATCGCGTACGACAGACATATTGTTTATCGCGAGTATCCGAACCTCACGAAGAGGATTGAAAGCGTGACCTCCTCCACGGCCGAGGTCACCTCGTTTTCGCTACTGGAACCTCACGAAGAGGATTGAAAGGATTCATTGCGTCGTCGTGTGATTCAGTGACAATTACAATGAACCTCACGAAGAGGATTGAAAGGCAAGCCGCCGCGCAGTAACGCCGAGGGCCTCACACCAAAGAACCTCACGAAGAGGATTGAAAGTCACTATTTCAATTGCAATTGCATTAGCCGCCACAAAACGTAGAACCTCACGAAGAGGATTGAAAGAAGAACTAGAACGAGTTGAGATCGACGAGACTCTCGAGAGAACCTCACGAAGAGGATTGAAAGGCATTTTATACCCGAGCGGGAACAGTTCTTCGAACCGCCACAAGAACCTCACGAAGAGGATTGAAAGTCCTCGACGACGGAGGGAGGGATCTCGAGCTGCGTTTCTTCAGAACCTCACGAAGAGGATTGAAAGAGTGAGGTGACCAGGTCGGGCGTCGAGAAGGTCCTCGGGAACCTCACGAAGAGGATTGAAAGTACTGGAGTGATAGCAGCCATATGAATAGTCAGGTTGGGCGAACCTCACGAAGAGGATTGAAAGATCTCGCGAATCAATTTTTGCTGATGTCGAAAGTTCTCATAGAACCTCACGAAGAGGATTGAAAGCGGGCGGTCCACGACGCGCGCGCTGCATCTCTAGCACTTTGAACCTCACGAAGAGGATTGAAAGAGCGGGACGAGCACATTCTCCCAGAGCACTTTGAGAGCGTCGAACCTCACGAAGAGGATTGAAAGCGACAACAAATGTAGCGCGTGACTTTTGCCTGATTCATTAGAACCTCACGAAGAGGATTGAAAGACGATGAGCCCTCGAGGAGCTCGAGCGCGATCACACTCCCAGAACCTCACGAAGAGGATTGAAAGCCGATCTCTACAGCTATCTCGAAGACGATGAGATCGCGCTCGAACCTCACGAAGAGGATTGAAAGACGATGTCGATTGCTCGTCTGTTCACATCTCTGAACTGCTCGATGAACCTCACGAAGAGGATTGAAAGCGAGCCCGAGCGCGCGCAGGAGGTGAAGTTTCAAGATGACGAACCTCACGAAGAGGATTGAAAGCGGCGGGTCGAGGGATCGATCGATCTTTATCTTAATCCGCACGGAACCTCACGAAGAGGATTGAAAGTGATCACTTGATCAGAGTCTCCAACTCGTTCACCTTGTGGATGAGTAGAACC
>JANXED010000037.1 GCA_025058175.1 Candidatus Calditenuaceae archaeon
GGTTCTACTCATCCACAAGGTGAACGAGTTGGAGACTCTGATCAAGTGATCACTTTCAATCCTCTTCGTGAGGTTCCTAGCATCTCGAGCTTTTTCATTCTTAGACGCGAATTGATACTTTCAATCCTCTTCGTGAGGTTCCCGCGTCTTCGCGCGGGATGTCGACGCCTCCACGCGCACCCCTTTCAATCCTCTTCGTGAGGTTCTTCTTCACGGCACGCCTCGTGAGTGCATCTCTCCAGGGCCTTTCAATCCTCTTCGTGAGGTTCTCAAGCCGGTGCCGTGCCGTACAGGTGCTACTTTTTTCACTTTCAATCCTCTTCGTGAGGTTCCGTTACTGCGCGGCGGCATACACGAGTTTTTGTTCGATGTTACTTTCAATCCTCTTCGTGAGGTTCGAGCTCTTTCGCGAACGCGGGTCTCTTAGTATATGAGAGATACCACTTTCAATCCTCTTCGTGAGGTTCACATCTTTTGTCGTGGCTCTGCTACCGCCCATTTGCTCTTTCAATCCTCTTCGTGAGGTTCCCCTTCTTCACGGAGCGCCGCTCGTGATTGCAGACCGGCTTTCAATCCTCTTCGTGAGGTTCTTGTTGGGCAATCATGATCTTCGCGTTTTTCTCGAGAGCTTTCAATCCTCTTCGTGAGGTTCAGAGTCACTGTCTCGAGCGCGGCGGTCTCTTTCACGATCTTTCAATCCTCTTCGTGAGGTTCGCGGAGGCTTATCGTCGCTACCCCGCGTGGGTTGAGACGTTAAACGCTTTCAATCCTCTTCGTGAGGTTCGTTAGAGCGATTGCGTAAAGTCCTCGATCGCGATACCTTTTCTTTCAATCCTCTTCGTGAGGTTCGCGAGAAAACGGCCCTCGTCCACGACGATGTAAGTGGCGCTTTCAATCCTCTTCGTGAGGTTCTAATGAGTCAGGCAAAAGTCATGCGCTACATTTGTTGTCGCTTTCAATCCTCTTCGTGAGGTTCTATGACGCGTACTCCCGCCGTCCGCGCCGTGCTATTGCGCTTTCAATCCTCTTCGTGAGGTTCCGCTCGAGATCACGAACGCGGTCGCTGACGATTTCTACACGCTCTTTCAATCCTCTTCGTGAGGTTCTGTGACAGATCAAAGCACGCCCCGGGGCGCGGGACCGCTTTCAATCCTCTTCGTGAGGTTCTTTGCAATGGAGCTGCTGCGTAAAAATGTCGGCGAGTTCACTTTCAATCCTCTTCGTGAGGTTCTTCGATATTGCTGCTCGCCAATCAATTCGCGCTGCTCGGCGCTTTCAATCCTCTTCGTGAGGTTCGCCGGGCTACACGTACGCTAGCGCGGAGATCGCGCAGCTTTCAATCCTCTTCGTGAGGTTCTCAGAGATTACTTCTGCAGCGTTGATCACGCGATAGAACTCCTCTTTCAATCCTCTTCGTGAGGTTCTTTTCTAGCGTTCTCGTCGTAAGAGAATGCCACCTCCGCACCACTTTCAATCC
>JANXED010000038.1 GCA_025058175.1 Candidatus Calditenuaceae archaeon
ATCCCAGACGGGGATTGGCTCGGGACGGCGTGGGGAGCGGAAAATCGGCTCGGAACCTCACGAAGAGGATTGAAAGCCATGGCATCTTTCATACGATAAGCGACCCGCGCTCGCGGAACCTCACGAAGAGGATTGAAAGAGCCCGTGCCCGTCTACAACTAAAGTAAACGTTTTTCTATGAACCTCACGAAGAGGATTGAAAGTCGCGTGAAGCCCACTTCCTGATTCGCGCGACTGCGGCGAACCTCACGAAGAGGATTGAAAGTGACGCGGACTCTCGCTGCTGTTCTGAATATGACGCGTACGAACCTCACGAAGAGGATTGAAAGCGAAGGTCAAGGTCCCGGCCGCGTGCTGCAAAATCTACACGGAACCTCACGAAGAGGATTGAAAGCGGGCTTTTTCCAGCCGCGACGCAGCAAAAAGATCATGAGAGAACCTCACGAAGAGGATTGAAAGCGATGAAAATCGCGGGGCCACGGCGGGTCGAGGGATCGATGAACCTCACGAAGAGGATTGAAAGGGTCTGGCGCTTGGATAAATGAGTATCGATCAAAATAGAACCTCACGAAGAGGATTGAAAGCGAAGCGGTAGTAAACCGAGCGAAAGAGGTGCTCAAAGAAGAACCTCACGAAGAGGATTGAAAGCGTCGTGTCAGCGTTCAACGTCAGCTATCTCGAAAAGATCGTGAACCTCACGAAGAGGATTGAAAGTGCACAGAACCCATACGATCCGTACGCACGCGGCTGGAAGAACCT
Organism: Candidatus Calditenuaceae archaeon; assembly: GCA_025058175.1. Lineage (GTDB taxonomy): Archaea > Thermoproteota > Nitrososphaeria_A > Caldarchaeales > Calditenuaceae > Calditenuis. The sequence continues at coordinate 760 of JANXED010000038.1, forward strand.
CACGAAGAGGATTGAAAGGCCGTGCTCGTTCGCAAAATCGCAAAGATCTACTAGTATGTGAACCTCACGAAGAGGATTGAAAGTTTTTGTAGCCCGATTTGTAGATTTTCATTTTGTCATTATGAACCTCACGAAGAGGATTGAAAGCGCAATCTATGAGCTCGAAGCGGCGGCCGCTCCCGTCGCAGAACCTCACGAAGAGGATTGAAAGCCGTCGCAGCAGCGTTCAACGTCAGCTATCTCGAAAGAACCTCACGAAGAGGATTGAAAGCGGCCGCGTCAAGGTCTGTGCTATCGTTTGCTTGCCCCCCGAGAACCTCACGAAGAGGATTGAAAGTTTGGCGCGATGTATATCATCACATCGCGTCGCTTTTTGAACCTCACGAAGAGGATTGAAAGTGAACGGAAAAGAACGGGTTGAGATCGACGAAGAACTCAGAGAACCTCACGAAGAGGATTGAAAGCGTTCATATAACACCTCAGTGCTATGCCCGCCCGCGTCTTCTGGGAACCTCACGAAGAGGATTGAAAGTACTTTTATAGCCAGTATCCTCCCGATCCCCCACGCATCGAACCTCACGAAGAGGATTGAAAGACGCGCGGTCTTCGCTCGCGACCGGCCAGTCGAGCTCCCCTGAACCTCACGAAGAGGATTGAAAGCGAGGGGGAGGCGCATCTCGTCGTCGAGAGATCGCATCACTCGGAACC
>JANXED010000039.1 GCA_025058175.1 Candidatus Calditenuaceae archaeon
CTCTTCGTGAGGTTCGGTGCTCGGGGAGGAGAGCATCCAGCACGCGCCGCCAGCTTTCAATCCTCTTCGTGAGGTTCCGAGCTCGAGAGTCTAACCTTCACGCTCCTCGATGACGACGCTTTCAATCCTCTTCGTGAGGTTCTCGCCTTTTTCGCCGCCAGAGCCGCGAGCTGGTCGAGAATGCGACTTTCAATCCTCTTCGTGAGGTTCCTACCAGCCGGTACAAATTTAATCCTATTCACAATAGCTTCCTTTCAATCCTCTTCGTGAGGTTCCCTACACTGGGGCGGAAGTCATTACCTACTCGATAGCGGTAAACTTTCAATCCTCTTCGTGAGGTTCCTCTTTGTGATGCGACAGAGATCATCGATGTAGTAGGGTCCTTTCAATCCTCTTCGTGAGGTTCTGGGAGAAGGGCCCTGCGTTGGACCGAGCCACCTTCCCCCTTTCAATCCTCTTCGTGAGGTTCATCGACGGTCGGCCGCACATCATCCCGAGAGCCGTCATTGCTTTCAATCCTCTTCGTGAGGTTCTATTGACTTAGAGAACATTGTCTCATTCGATAAGTTGCTTTCAATCCTCTTCGTGAGGTTCCGAAAAAGCGACGCGATGTGATGATATACGCGGCACCGAACTTTCAATCCTCTTCGTGAGGTTCATGTTTGACGTCTGCGGGAAGAACGCAGCCCTCTTCGACCGCTTTCAATCCTCTTCGTGAGGTTCGCAGCTTCAGTGAACGTTCTCTGATTTCGCGTCCTCCTTTCAATCCTCTTCGTGAGGTTCCTCTGGCGGTTCGAAGAACTTTACCCCAGCGGCTACCAACTTTCAATCCTCTTCGTGAGGTTCGTTTCTCAACTATAGCATCGACCCCGCTCGCGAGAACCTCCTTTCAATCCTCTTCGTGAGGTTCATCACCCTCACGCCAGACGACCTTCACCAGCTTCACAACCTTTCAATCCTCTTCGTGAGGTTCATTTATGCAGAAGACGCGACGGAAGGTCGTGATCTACGTCTTTCAATCCTCTTCGTGAGGTTCCCGGCCACGTGTACGAGCTCGTGGAGCAAAGTCACGGGGTCCTTTCAATCCTCTTCGTGAGGTTCCCTATACTTCTTACGACATTACTTCGGTCTTTATCGTCCTTTCAATCCTCTTCGTGAGGTTCGTGGTCTGAGAACGTATCAGCGATCGCAGCCGCCGCGATGCTTTCAATCCTCTTCGTGAGGTTCGAAGAAATCAACTCGTACATCGCCGAGCGCGCTCTCCCCGCCTTTCAATCCTCTTCGTGAGGTTCTCAACTATAGCATCGACTCCGCTGGTTAGGACCTGAATCTTTCAATCCTCTTCGTGAGGTTCCATCGCGCTACCCTGCGGCCGTAACGGCGCGACGCTACGCTTTCAATCCTCTTCGTGAGGTTCGTCAACGTC
>JANXED010000003.1 GCA_025058175.1 Candidatus Calditenuaceae archaeon
CTCTGTCACGCCGGTGATCGATGCAGCAACTGCGGAGCCCGTGTACAGGTATTTACTTCCTGAGAAGATTTTCTACTTCAACGTAACTGCTCTCGGTGAACGACTCAGTGGAGCGCTCAGCAAAGGAATAATGGCGCTCAACAAGGTCTCATTCAACGGAACTGAGTGCAAAGTTGAGGCCATCGACTTCAGATTGATAGAACTTCGAGAGCTCTGGAAGAGGTCAGTCCCGGTGAACAGATTCGCGGTACGCTTCATCACACCCACAAGGTTTACCGCGCCGCCGAGGGACGTGTCCGATCTGCTGGGCCTAAGCGGTGATCGAGTGTGGCTGGCTCCTCCGCGCAACGTGATGTTCCCCGATCCTGAGAGGCTGTTGGTGAGCCTCCTTAACTTCTGGGTTGCCAACCTCGGCGAGACGCCAGTTCCTAATGAGGCGTACAGGAGGTGGCTGAAGGCCGGGGGGGTTGCATGCTCTGGCTATCCGAAGGGCATAAAGACTGTCTCATTGAAACGGGGTGGGGCGAGCATCGGATTCTTGGGGAGGGTCCACTACGTAATACCCTCAGACTCGCTGATGTCCGAGACCTTCATGAGGTTCACCGATGCGCTTCTCAAGCTGGGGGAACTCTTCAACGTCGGCGACGAGAGGACAGCGGGACTCGGGATGATCAAGTACTCGCGTTACGAGGTATCTCATCAGACTTTCACACGTTGACCGAGCTGTCGGTCAGAGGTCGATTTCGCTCCGGTTAAGCGAAAAGGGGGCTTGTGATCGCCGAAGTTCGGAGCTCGAGTTCGCCTTCGGACTATCGGGTGACTCACTCTCCCTCGCTCAGCCCCGCTACCTTCATGGCGAGCCTCTCGGCCTCGGCGAAGTCGTAGTCCCTGTAGAGCGCGATCTTGCTGGCGGCGACGGATCCCTCCGCGTGTATCATGGCGCCTAACAGGTATCCGGTCAGGGGCCCTCCAGCCAGCTCCCGCACGAGTCTCATGACTTTGAATCGATCCAGCCCGCTGAACTTCGGACTGCCCTGCATGAACTTCTCTATGTAGTGCCCAGTGGCCGGGTTCTTGAGCTCTGCGGTCGAGGGAAGGGTGGAGACGAGTCCTCCAGCTATGTCGATCAGGTTCTTGATCACGACTGGGAAGAAGGCGTTCGAGTACAGCTTGCCGATGTTTGTGTAGACGGGGTTCGGCACGAGGATCCCCGTTTCGGGGTCGCGGATCGCCTTCAACGCGGCCATCCTCGTGGCCATGCGCATGATCTCCTTGTAGAGGACTATGTCCAAGATGTCGTCCCTGACGTGCGGCGCGTTCTCGATGCCGTTGCAAGCGGCCGCCAGCCTCGCCGCGCCTAAGAAGAGGTCGACCAGGACGGACCGGTAACTGACCGCCGTATACCTGTGGTAGGTTGCGAATAGGTTCGCGAGCTCGCCGGCTAACCTCCACTCCTTGAAGAGGAAGACCCGGTCCCATGGGACGAAGACGTGGTCAAGGACCGTGAGCGTCTCGGCCTCGAGGTTCGACGAGCTGAGCGGGGCGTCCTCCTTCTCCGCGTAACCGTCGAACTCCAACAGGGGCCTCACGATGAACTTGAGGCCCTTCGCGTTTGCGGGGATCGCGAAGGCAACGGAGTAGTCTTGGTCCTTCTCGGTCATTGCCCTGCTGGGGATGAAGAACAGCTCGTCGGCGACTACGCTCTGGGTCGTGTGGGCCTTGGCACCGCAGACCACGATTCCGCCCTCGCTCACCTCCACGACCCGTAGGTAGAGGTCGGGGTCGGGCTGCTCGTGGGGCCTCTTGGACCGATCCCCCTTGACGTCCATCTGGGCCGTCGCTAGCGCCAAGTCCCGGGTCACGACGTGCTCGTAATACCTCATCAGCCTCTCGTGGTATTCGCCCTTGCCCTGCTCCTTCTCCAGCCTCTTCGTGATTATCATCAGCGCGAACAGGGCGTCGCTTCCTATCGCCTGCGTGATGTTGAATATCCCGTTGCAGGCCCTCGTGAGGGCACCGATCGTCTCTGCGCGTTCCACTAGGTCCTGCTCACTCCTAGGTACCTTGAAGAAGGAGCTGACGGGACCGAACCTCTCGTCCTCGTAGACGAGTGTAGCCCTGTAGGCTGGGTCGCTCCTCAGTTCGTACATCCTTTTTGCGTGATGGAGCGGGATCCTGAGGGACGGGTGGCCGGCGATGTCGCTAACCCTCTTACCCATGTAATAGACTTCCCTGCCGTCCTGTATGCTCGCTATATAATCTTCTGGGTTTCTGATCATCTCTTTCACTACCCCCTCGTGGTTAATAAATCTATGACCGACCTAATGAGCAATAAAGGAAAGGCTTAAAATTTAGGTTCACCGTCGCAAAGGCGTGGTCTTTCAGTTGAGTTTAATCTGCGTCCTCAGGCGTGCGGCCTTATTATTCGGAAGTCAGGAGATAGCTTCTTATAAATCGGACGGTGAAATTTTAAGATACAGCTACACTGAGTTTTACGAAAGGGTAAAGCGGCTCGGCTCAGCTCTCCGGGGCTTAGGTGTAGGCGAGGCCGACGTCGTGGGAACGCTCGCGTGGAACACTCACCGTCACCTCGAGCTGTACTACGCCGTCCCCTGCATGGGCGCCGTCCTGCACACGTTGAACCTCAGACTTTCGAAGCGTGAAATAGGTTACATTCTCAACCACGCGGACGACAAGATCGTCTTCGTCGACGAAGACCAGTACGCCGCCTTCGCGGAATTGGGCAGGCACGACCTCAGATGCGTAATCATGGGGGAGGATCAGACGGAACACCGGTCAGGGGTCGCGTCGTATGAGAAATTACTGGAGAACGGCCAGCAGGGCTTCGAGTTCCCCGACAGCCTAGACGAGAACGCGCCGGCGTTCCTCCTCTACACGAGCGGAACGACTGGGCCTCCCAAGGGAGTGATTCACAGCCACAGAAGCGTGTTCATCGCTGGGCTGGCGCTCTGTCTCCCTCAGTTCTTCAACCTGACGGACCGTGACGTGGTGCTCCTACAGGTCCCGCTTTTCCATGCGGTCGGATGGTTCCTCCCCTTCTCCTCGATGATAGCGGGAGCGAAGATCGTCCTACCCGGTCCACATCCTACCCCTCAGAGGCTCGCTGAGCTGATAGAGGGCGAAAGGGTGACCGTGACCGCAGGCGCACCGACCGTCTGGATCAACTTCCTCAATCACCTCAACAAAACCCGGAACTACGACATCAGCAGCCTGAAGAGGGTCATCGTCGGAGGAGCCTCTCTCACGCCGGCGATATTGAACGAGTTCGAGGAATTAGGTGTGGAGGTAGTGCACGCGTGGGGGATGACCGAGGGGCCAGCCGCGGTGGTCAACTGGCTCAAGAGGGACATCGACGGCAACGAGGAGGAGGTGAGGAGGGTCAAGCTCAAGCAGGGAATACCGGTCCCCGGCATCGAGGTCAAGGTCGTGGATCAGGAGGGGAACGAGCTTCCTCGGGATGGGAAGTCGGTCGGAGAACTACTGTTCAGGGGAGCGTGGGTTATCGACTCGTACTTCAAGGACCCAGAGAGGACAGCTCAATCCTTCTGTGGAGGATGGTTGAGAACTGGTGATGCGGCGACTATTGATGAAAAGGGCTACATTCAGATAGTCGATAGATACAAAGACCTCATAAGGAGCGGGGGAGAATGGATCTCATCGGTTGACTTAGAGAATCTCATAATGAGTCACCCCGCTGTACTCGAAGCAGCCGTCGTGGGGGTTCCACACGAGGTATGGCAGGAGAGGCCTCTGGCTTTTGTTGTACTCAAGGGCGATTACGTGAACAAAATCGGTAAGGCAGAGATAATCGATCACCTGAGAGAACGGGTGGCTAAGTGGCAGTTACCCGATGAAATAATCTTCGTCGAATCGATACCGAAAACAGGGACAGGGAAGTTCGACAAGAAGGCCCTTCGCGAGATGTACAAGAATTATTTCATTGAAAGGTCAACGAAAAGTCAGCAACCATAACGGTCAGATACGCACTACAGGTGCGGAGTTCACACGGGTCGTCCGGCTCCCCGGAAGAGCTGTATGACAACGTAGTTCACGAGGAGCTCCGTGACACTCGGCGGCAGGTTGTTGAAGAGCTGATATATAGTCGACATCTCCTTGGGGAGGCCCTCCTTCAGGCCAAGGGCCTTGAGGAGCGCGGGGCCGTAGACCTCTAGGCTCCTTTCAAGCTCCCTCATCAGAGCCCCCAATGAGGCCAGGTCGAACTCCTGGGGCGTGATCAGCCGCATGATCAGACCTAGTCCCTCGATCAGTCCCTCTGCTTCGCTGGGCGGGAGCCTCCTCACGAGATCGGTGCACTCCTCCAGGTCCCTCACCATCTCATCGCAGGTTCTCCTGTTGAGCGGAGTGATCGTGAGGTGGACGCTTGGGGGTATCCCCATCTCAGGGACGCCCCTCTGAGGCAAGAGGTACCAGCCCCTCTTCGTCATCTCGTCGGAGAGCCTGAAGAGGTTGAGGTCTTCCGAGGTGAAGGCGAGTATGACCGTCGGCCTCCCCATAACCCTGTAACCCAGCTTCTCCACGCCGCGGGAGATCAGGTCTCTCGCCTCGATTATCGACCTGGTGAGCCGCAGGTAACCCTCTTCGCCCAAGTAGTGGAGGACTGCCCACGTGGAGGCCAGGTGTCCCGCGGACCTCGACGAGAGCACGGCGGGGTTCACGATCGGGTAACCCGGCCACCTCAGGCAGGCGAACTGGGAATACATCTTGTAGTACTCCTTCCTGAAGAGGACCACCGATGCTCCTATGGGCGCGTATGCGTACTTATGCGGGTCCAGCGATATCGAGGTGACCCCCTCGACGCTGAAGTCGAAGTCCGGGACGTCCTCGCCCAGCTTCCTCATGAACGGGAGCGCGAAGCCGCCGACACAAGCGTCGACGTGGAACCAGATGCGACCGTCCTGCGCGACCTCGGCCATCTCCTTAACTGGGTCGACAGTCCCAAAGAGCCAGTTCGGAGCAGAAGCTGCGACCATCGCGGTGTTCTCCGTGATCGCCTCCTTCACGGCCTCGACATCAGCCTGAAGCGTCTCCGGGTCCACCTTCACTCGTTTGACCTTTAGGCCCATGTACTCGGCGGCCTTGTCGAAGCACGGGTGCGCGGTGACGGGGATCACTAACTCGGGGATCGTGATCGTTCCTCTCCCGAGGATGAACCAGTCGCGCGCGGCCTTCACCGCGAGGAAGACGCTCTCGGTACCGCCGAAGGTGTAGGTCCCCGCGACCTGCTCGTCGCCGTTCATCAACCTTGTCGCGATCCCGACCACATCTCTCTCCATCCTGATCACGCTGGGGAACTCCGTGAAGTCGAGCATGTTCTTGTCCATGAAGGCCCTGAAGGCCTCGAGGGCGATTTCCTTCAGGTCGTCGAGGCCGGACTCGAAGGCGATCGTGAAGAGCCTCCCGCTCGACGGCTCCGCGTCCTCTGAGGCGTATTCCCTCAGCCTCGCGAAGATTTGCTCCTTGGAAAGTGAAGGCCACTGGGAGTTCACGAGGATTTGTTATGCTGAGCCGATATAATTGTTTAGGACTGAGTTTGAGCTACTCGTTCGCCTCCGCACGACGGTCAGGTCGCAATCCTCGCGGCGCTAAAGTGCCTGAGCTGGTCTTCGACCTCTTTGATCTTTTATAGCGGCAGCCGGAAGTGGCAGCGTGAGAGTCTCTCCCGCCATCGTCGTAGAGGATCTCACCAAGAGGTACGGTGATGTCCTCGCGGTGGACAGGATCTCTTTCACGGTTAACGAGGGCGAAGTCTTCGCGCTTCTCGGTCCCAACGGCGCCGGGAAGACGACGACCGTCGAGATGCTCGAATGTTTGCGAACGCCGACCTCAGGGAACGCGTACCTGAAGGGCTTCAGCATCCGAGACCCCGCCGGCGTACGGGAGATCAAGAAGCTGATCGGCGTCCTGCCCCAGGAGTTCAACGCCGAGGACGACCTCACCGTGTACGAGAACGTCGAGCTGGCGGCAGCGTCGAAGGGCGCGGAGAACGTCAGGGAGGTCCTCGAGAAGCTGGGCCTCTGGGAGCTCAGGGGCAGGCTGTTCTCCAAGCTCTCGGGAGGGCTGAAGAGGAGGGTCGGGATAGCGATGGCCCTCGTGGGGGACCCGGAGATCGTCTTCCTCGACGAGCCCACGACCGGACTTGACCCGGAGGCGAGGCGGGAGACCTGGCTCTACATCAAGCAGCTGAAGAGGGAGGGCGTGACGGTGGTCCTCACCACCCACTACATGGAGGAGGCCGAGAGGCTGAGCGACAGGGTCGCGATCATCGTCAAGGGGAGGATCGCTGCGATCGGCGAGGTGAGGAGGCTGATCGAGGAGCACGGGGGGAAGACGAGGCTCTTCTTCGAGGGGTTGGAGGAGAGGGCTGTCAGGTCTCTCCGGGAGAGAGGGTACGAGGTCGAGGTCGCCCCAGATGGCCGAGCCGTCGTAAAGGTCCGCACGCAGTCGGAGGTCGCGGAGGTGATCTCGACCCTCAGGGAGCTCTCGGTCGAGGCCTACCCCGAGATCAGGAGGGCCGGGCTCGAGGACGTCTTCCTGAGGGTCATCGGGTCAAGGCTCACCGAGAGGGGCGAGCTGGCGTGAGGGCGGCACCGACCCTGATCAAGCTACTCTTCAAGGCCTGGATGAGGAGCAAGCAGAGCATCTTCTTCGGGTTCCTCTTCCCCGTGATGCTCCTGCTCATCTTCGGGAGCGTCTTCGGAGGGCCTTCGCCGCCGAACTACACGCTTTACGTCAGGAACCTCGACGTCGACCAGAGCGGGAAGCCTGGAGCCCTCTCGGAGGCCTTCATCAGGGCCCTCAACGAGAGCGTCTTCGAGGTCCACCTCCTCAGGCCCGACGACCCCGCGCCGCGCGGCACCGGATTCGCGGCGGTCCGGATCCTCACGATCCCGAAGGGCTTCACCGAGAACCTCCTTAACGTCACCGTCGCCAACAGGCTCGAGATCACGGCCGACACGATACTGAGGATGGTCGCGATGGCCGGGGAGTCGATCCCCCCGCAAACCAGAGCAGAGATCGAGTCGTCGGTGAGGGCGATAAGGTCCTTCAGGCAGACCATTGGGGGCGAGAGGCCTAAGCTGACCCTGGAGGGCAGCCCCGACGACAGGCTCCTCCAGCCGATCGAGGGCATCATCAACGTGATAGCGTCGAAGTTCGAGCTCGCGCTCCTCAACGCCTCCTCGGCGATGGAGGTGAGCTCAGTCTTAACGCAAACCAAGCAGCTCCGCCTCGTCGACTACTACCTCCCCGGATACGTCGCGGCCTTCGTCATGACGAACGGGTTGATCGGGGTCTCCCTCCTGGTCTTCGACGCGTACAGGCGCGGCCTAGTCAAGCTCCTCGCCTCGACGCCGCTCCCGAAGTCGACGTGGATCGCGTCGATCGTCGTCGTCCAGACCATCGTCTCGCTGATCCTGCTGGGGGTGATGCTAGCGGTCGGCTGGGCGGTCTTCAGGATCTCCGCGTTCCCAGACGCCCTGAGCCTCCTGGTCATTCTGCTCGGGACGCTGGCCTTCACGGGCTTCGGCGTCGCGATAGGCGGCTCTCTCAGGGAGGCGGGGGCGGTGACCGCTCTCGCGAATTCCGTCGCGTTCCCGATGATGTTCCTCTCTGGAGCCCTCTGGCCCCTCGAGCTGATGCCCGAGTTCCTTCAGGCGGTCGCGAGGTTCACGCCCCTCTATTATTTCCATGTGGCCCTTAGGGAGGCGCTCATCGTCGGGTCTCCGGCCGGAGCCCTCCTCCCTGCGCTCGTGGTCGCCGGGCTGGCCGCGCTCGGCCTCTCCCTCGCGGTCGTGGCTACCAAGTGGAAGGACTTCTGAGCCGTCTGAAGCGCATCGACCGGCGGGCGAGTCCCACGACTCCAAATGTCGACGATCGGCCGAGAGCGATCCCATCGTCTTCGTCAAGAGTCGCTATCGATCCCAGCGGGAGACGTCGTGAATCACCGGTCCCGAACGCGTTCAGAGCGGAACCCATGATCCCTACCGTCCGTCGTGTTTCCGCGCCCTTCCCCCTTTAGACGTTCGCAGGCTATGATGAATTTCCCTCGTTCGTCCAATATTTTTTACGTCGTTACCCTGTCATTATGGGGGTGAAGTCTCCTTGGCCGAGGTGGTCTTCCTCGGGAGGGGAGGCCAAGGGGTGGTCACGTCGGCGCGGATCTGCGCGACCGCCCTCTTCCGCACGGGCTTTCACGTCCAAACGTTTCCCGAGTTCGGACCGGAGAGGGCCGGCGCACCGGTCAGGGCCTACCTGAGGTTCTCCCGGAGGCCGATCGAGCTCAGGACGCCGGTAGAACGCGCGGACGTCGCTGTCGTCCTCGAGGAGAGGCTGCTGGGTTTTGTCCCGCTCGAGAGGCTGGTAAAGAGGGAGTCGCACGTAGTTGTCAACTCCGCGACGAGGGGGCCGGAGCCGTCGGGCGCGCCTTACAGGGTCACGGTGGTCAACGCGTCATGGATCGCGGAGAGGCTAGGGAGGCCGAGGTCGGTAGGGATCGCTCTGCTCGGGGCGATGTCAAGGGCGATTGGGGTGCCGGAGATCGGGGCGCTCGAACAGGCCGTCTCGGAGCACTTGAGCCCGCAGGACGCTGCGGTCGCCAGGGCGGCTTACAACGAGGTGACTTGAGTTGGCCCACCGCCCCAGGACAGCTGCGCTGATCTTCGAACCGGGGTCTTCAGCACGGAACGTCACCGCGGGCTGGAGGAGCTCTAGGCCCGTTGTGGACCTCGCGAACTGCGTCGGGTGCCTGATCTGCTGGATCTATTGTCCAGAGCCCGCGATAATCGTGACCGAGGACGGGAAGGTCGCGATAGACTACGACCACTGCAAGGGCTGCGGGATCTGTGCGGTCGAGTGTCCCAGGAGAGCGATAAGGATGGTGAGGGAGTCGTGATGTTGCTCAACTCGCTCCTCATGACCGGGAACGAGGCCGCGGCGTACGCGGTCAAGCAGTCCGACGTCGACCTGATCACCGCATACCCGATCACGCCCCAGACGACGATCGTCGAGAAGTTGGCCGAGTACGTCGGGAGGGGGGACGTCAAGGCCGCGATGGTCCTCATCGAGTCGGAGCACTCCGCGCTCAGCGCGTGCATAGGCGCCTCCGCGGCGGGGGCCAGGGTCTTCACCGCCACCAGCAGCCAGGGGCTCGCGTACATGCACGAGGTGATGTACGTCGCCTCCGGGCTGAGGCTCCCGATCGTAATGGCGGTGGCGAACAGGGCGCTCTCCGCTCCGATCAACATCCACTGCGACCACTCTGACATCATGGGTTCGAGGGACTCGGGATGGGTCCAGGTCTTCTGCGAGGACCCGCAGGACGTCTACGACAACGTCGTCAAGGCCTTCAGGCTCGCCGAGGACCCGAGGGTGCTGCTCCCGGTAGCGGTTAACTTCAACGGCTTTACCACCTCGCACTCGTGCGAACCAGTCGCCGTGCTCCCAGATGAGGAGGTCAGGAGGTTCCTCCCGAGGAGGGAGAGGCATAGGCTCAGCTACGACGAGCCGATGACGATCGGTGGCTTCGCGCTCCCGGACGCCTACTTCGAGTCGAAGGTCGAGCAGGAGAAGGCCCTCAGGGCCGCGGGCCGAGTCTTCACGGAGGTTGAGGAGCTTTACCCGAACTCCGAGTCGAAGAGGGGCGCGATCCACGCCGAGTGGACCGGGGGGCGAGTGAAGCTGATTTGCATGGGCGACGTCGCGGGGTCGCTCAGGCACTTCGTGAAGACGCAGAGGCTGCAGGACATCTTCGATGTCCTCTCGGTCAGGCTATTCAGGCCCTTCCCGAGGCGGAGGTTGATCGAGCTGCTGAACGACGCGGAGCTCGTGGTCGTGATGGACAGGTCCCTCTCGCCGGGGGCCGTGTCGCCTCCGCTGGTCTCAGAGGTCAAGTCCGCGCTTTACGACGCAGGGTTCCGTGTACCGGTGTGGAGCGTCGTTTACGGGCTTGGCGGGAAGCCTGTCACGCTGAGGAAGATCGGCAGGCTCCTCGGGGAGGCGGAGAGGGGAGTGAGGGAGCGTGAAGCCAGGTCGAGGCGGATCCTCCTCAGGTGAGGTGGCCGGCATGGTGTCAAGGCTCGACGAGCTGGTCGGGTTCGAGCCCCTGAGCCCGGGCCACTCGGCCTGCGCGGGCTGCGGCGCGATGATCGCGGTCAGGCAGGTCCTGCTCGCTGTGCCGCAGCCCTACATCGTCGTGAACGCCACCGGGTGCGTCGAGGTCGTGACGACCCAGTACCCGAACACGGCGTGGAGGGTCCCGTACGTCCACGTGGCCTTCGAGAACGCGGCAGCGGTCGCCTCTGGGATCGAGGCGGCCCTGAGGGTCCTGAAGGAGAAGGGGCTGGCGCGGGACCATAGGGTCGTCGTGATCGCAGGCGACGGGGGTACCGCGGACATAGGCCTCCAAGCGCTCTCGGGCGCCCTCGAGAGGAGACACTCGTTCCTCTACGTCTGCTATGACAACGAGGCCTACATGAACACCGGGATCCAGCGCTCCTCCCTCACGCCCCACGGCGCGTGGACCTCGACTACGCCGTTCGGGAAGGCGGGCCCGAAGAAGGACCTGATCGCGTTCGCGGTCTCCCATGGCGTCCCCTACGCCGCCACCGCATCGCCCTACTTCTGGAAGGACCTCGCCAACAAGGTGAGGAAGGCCCTGACCTTCGATGGGCCGACTTTCCTCCACGTCCTGGCGCCCTGCAACAGGGGCTGGAGGTTCGATCCGTCCCTGACGATGCGGATCGCGAAGCTCGCGGTCGAGACTCGGTACTTCCCGCTCTACGAGGTCGAAGAAGGGAAGTACAGGATCAATTACTTCGTCTCGAGGCCACGGCCGCTCGAGGAGTTCCTCCGTCTCCAAGAGAGGTTCAGCTACCTCCTCAGACCCGAGAACGCCCATCTCCTCGAGGAGCTGAAGAGGGAGGTTGAGGCCCGTTGGGAGGGGCTGGTGAGGCTGGCCGGCTCGTGAGTTGCTGAGGGCCTAGCCCATCGAGAGGTCTGTCGAGACCTCAACGGTTAGGGGCGCGAGGCCGAGACCTTGAAGATGTCTGCCCTCTGCGGCCGCCGGGATTTGAACCCGGGACCTCGGGCGTGGCAGGCCCGCGTCCTACCAGGCTAGACTACGGCCGCCACCGACCTGCCATCCTGCTCAGCTCTTAACATTTTCGGGAGATCGGCAGAGCCCTGGCGCCCGATCGCGGTACGTATTTCCCTTAGGTCTGCGCACGTGGTAGGAGCATGCTGGCAGCGCAGGAGATCTCGGAGGGCCTCAGAAGGGCGATGGGCGACCGGGGGAAGAGGAAGTTCGTCCAGTCGGTGGAGCTACAGGTGAACCTCAGGGACATAGACCTGAAGAAACCGGAGAACAGGTTCACTGAGACGGTCGAGCTGCCGAGGGGCCTGGGGTCGAGGCCGAGGAGGGTCGCGGTGATCGCGGGCGGCGCGCTCGCTGTTGAGGCGAGGAAGTCCGCGAACATCGACAAGGTCCTCGAGAGGGAGGAGGTCGAGCTGCTCGTGGGGAACAAGAAGGCCGCGAAGAAGCTCGCGAGGGAGTACGACTACTTCCTCGTCGACACTTCCCTCATCTCCCTCGCCGCGAGGGCCCTGGGGTCAGCACTGGGCTATGTGGGGAAGGCGCCGGTGCCCGTTCCAGCGGGGACCGACATCGACGCGATGGCCGCGAGGTACAAGCGGAGCGTGACGGTCAGGGTGAGGAAGAACCCGCAGGCGAACTGCGTGATCGGGACCGAGGAGATGCCGATAGATCACCTCCTCGAGAACGCGCAGGCGGTCCTGAACAGGGTCGTCGAGAGGCTCCCGAAGAGGTGGGCGAACGTTCAGTCGGTCTACCTGAAGCTCTCGATGGGCGAGCCGGTGAGGCTCTCGGTCAGGCGGTAGCCGCCTCTCCGAGGAGCCCCTCGTGTACCCCCTCTTCGAGTTCCCTGAGGACCTCCTTGGGGTTCTTGCCGTCGACGTTCACGCCCATGCTCACGCAGACCCCGAGGACGGTCTTGACCGCGGCCCTGAGCGAGTTGACCCTCATGTGGGGCATCTTCATCCTCGCGATCTTCACGACCTGCTCCATCGTGAGGTTCGCGACCGCCTTCCTCCCGGGCTCCCCCGAGCCCTTCTCGATCTGGGCCTCCTTCGCTATCAGCGCTGAGACCGTGGGTATCCCGACCTCGACGTCGAACTCTTTCGTGTCGGTGTTGACCCTGACTTTCACGGGGACCCTCATCCCCCTGAACTCCGAGGTCAGCTCGTTGATCCTCTCGACGACCGCGAGGACGTTCAGCCCCAAAGGTGTCAGCGAAGGGCCTATCGGCGGACCGGCGGTCGCCTTCCCTCCCTCAACGTCGAACCTGAACGTCTTGATGGGCATCCCGCGCAGCTGCCCTTCCTCGATCTAATAAAAGTCGTCGGACCTCGTGACCAGGCTTTTAACTCCCCGAGGGCTGGTGAGGGACGTGAAGAGGACGCACGAGATCGCCGAGATCCCCGAGGAGCCCGGGACGACGGTGAGGATCGCGGGGTTCGTAGAGAACGTGAAGGAGGTCGGGAGGCTGGTCTTCGTCTGGGTCAGGGACAGGAGCGGGATCGCGCAGCTCACCTTGAGGAAGGCGGAGGCGCCCGAGGACCTCGTTAGGGTCGCGAAGTCCCTGAACACCCACGACGTCGTCTCGGTCGTCGGCGTGGTTCCGGAGCGGAGGGAGGCGAAGGTCGGAATCGAGCTGATCCCGAAGGAGGTCGAGGTCCTCTCGAGGGCGGAGAGGCTTCCGATAGACGTGACGGGGGCCGCCGCGACCCAGCTCGACACGAGGCTCGACTGGAGGCCCATCGACCTCAGGAACCCCAGGAACCTGGCCGTGTTCAGGATCCAGCAGTCCCTCGTCAGGGGGATGACCGAGTGGCTCGAGTCCCGCGGGTTCGTTCAAGTCTTCACGCCCTGCATCATCGGCGCTCCCTCAGAGAGCGGCGCGGAGATGTTCGAGATCGACTACTTCGGGAAGAGGGCCTACCTCAGGCAGGACCCGCAGCTACACAGACAGCTCCTGATGGTCGCGGGCTTCGATAGGATCTACGAGGTCGGTCCGAGTTGGAGGGCCGAGCCCAGCCACACGCCGAGGCACCTCTGCGAGCACAGGGGCTGCGCCGTTGAGCTCTCCTACATCTCCGACGAGACTGACGTCATGAGGGTCGAGGAGGAGCTCTTCATCGCGGGGCTGAAGAGGGTCCTCGAGGAGAGGACGAGGGAGCTCGAAGCTCTCGGCGTGGAGCTGGAGGTGCCGAGGACGCCGCTCCCTGAGCTCAGGTTCCCGGAGATCTACGAGATCCTCAGCTCGATGGGCAAGGATATCAGGTACGGCGACGACCTTGACAGGGAGTCCGAGAGGCTCCTCAGCCAGTACGTCTTGGAGAAGTACAAGTCGGAGGCCTTCTTCATCAACAGGTTCCCGTTCGCCGTGAAGCCCTTCTACGTCATGAGGGTCGACGAGGACCCGACGTGGGCGAGGAGCATCGATCTGGTATACAGGGGGCTTGAGATGAGCTCGGGGGGACAGAGGGAGCATAGGTACGAGAAGATCGTGGAGCAGGTCAGGCTCAAGGGGATGAACCCCGAGAGCGTGAAGTGGTTCACCGAGTTCTTCAGGTACGGCGCACCACCCCACGGTGGCTTCAACATCGGGATCGAGAGGCTGACGATGGCGGTAGTCGGAGCCTCGAACATCAGGGAGGTCGTGCTCTTCCCGAGGGCGCCTGAGAGGTTCATGCCTTGAGCCACGCCGAGAGGTTCGGGAGGCTGGCGAGGCGTGCCCTTGAGCCCGGCATCTCGGAGGAGGAGCTCTGGAGGGTCGCGGAGGAGATGGTCGTGTTGAAGCGGGAGCTGAGGTCCGAGCACGGCTTCGGCGAGGGAGACGTCCCGTTCGAGGAAGAGGTAAGGCTCCAGTTCTCTAGGCTCAGGGCCCTGAGGGAGAACTTGGGCGTCGACGGCTGACCCCAGCCCCTTCCGTCGGAAGTCCTTTCCAGGTCTCTACCCAACATGTTATCTGAAGGTGGACGGTGAGCCCCCAACCCCTTCCCGGATTCAGTTTTATCTTGGGATCAGAGGTTCGGGTCGTGCAGAGCGTCAGGCTCCCCGAGCGGCCAGAGGAGCTCTTGCCTTCGGTGAGGGCGGCCCTCTGTAGGGAGCTGCTCGAGAAGCACGGGCTCCGGAAGGTCCAGGTCGCCTCAATACTTGGCGTCAGGCCCGCGACGGTCACCCATTACCTCAGCAAGAAGAGGGGCGCGCAATGGCTCGAGGCGATCGAGTCAGACGCGACGGCCCGGAGGATGATATCCGAGGCTGCGGAGTCTATGGCGAGGAGGCACAGGCTGGGCGTGGCGGTAGAGGCCTCGAGGGAGGTCTCCGAGCTCGCGAACAGGCTCTACTCGGTCATCGCAGGCGAGCGCGCAGCCGGAGGCGCAGGGGTCCTGAGCGAGGAGACTCTCAGCTCCATCGCCGAGAGGATCAGGCTCGAGGAGGCCGTCGCGAGGAGGGTGCTCGAGGTGATGAACAGGGTGAGGGACGCCGCGGTCCAACAGGTCCTCAGGCAGATCGCGGTCGACAGCCTCAGGCACGCCGAGATACTCACGCTCGTCTCGAGGGGCATCGGGACCGACCACGGGTCCCTGAGGTCAGACCTGGCCCTACTGGAGGAGCTGATGGAGTACGAGTCGGAGGCCGAGGAGAAGGGCCTCACCGAGCTCGCTGAGATGGTGGGAAATCCGGCGCTCGCGGCGCTGCTGGTCTCGATCGACCACGACGAGCAGAAGCACGTAGCGATGCTCGAGGTCCTCCTCGGATCGAGGCGCAGCGTAGCCTAATGGTCGTGGTTTAACGCCGTGAAATCCGCTCGCCCGTGCGGGAATTTCAGGGTTCAGTGAGCCTTACTGACGGTCGTCCTCCCGTGTCGGGCGTTGTCGTCGTGAAAGGTTATTATAACGACGTTATACTCTAGCGGGCGTGAGACGCTCGCACCTCCTCGGGATCCTTGCGATCGTCGCGTTGGCGTCCATCGCGGTTTGGTCCCTCTGGGGCGTGCAGACCAGAGACGAGCCGATCGTTGTCGCGATCCAACCGACTCAGAACCCCGCAGCGATCCTCGAGAGGGCCCAGCAGCTGAAGGAGTACCTGACGGCCAAGCTCGGCAGACCGGTCGAGGTCTACGTCCCGACGAGCTACTCGGCGGTGATCGAGGCGCTGAGGTACGTCAACGTCCACGCGGCGATGATGGGCTCGTGGCCGTCCGCGATCGCGGTGAGGGTCGCGGACTCGGAGGTCTACCTCGCGGAGGTGAGGACCGTGGCGATCGACGGCAGGAGGGTCGAGGGCACGTTCTACTTCTCGTACTGGATCGTGAGGCCGGACTCGCCGTACACCAAGCTCGAGGACCTGAGGGGGAAGAGGGTCTGCTTCCCGAGCCCCATCTCGTCCTCGGGTTACCTGGCGCCGCTCGCGAGGATGGTTGAGCTCGGTCTCCTGACCAGGAAGGGCGATAAGCCCGTCGACCCGAAGGAGTTCTTCTCCGAGGTTTACTTCGGCGGCGGATACCAGCAGTGCTACGAGGCTTTGATGGCCGGGAACGTGGACGTGACCGTGACCGCGGGCGACGTCGCTTACGACCTCTTCCAGAAGGTGATGGCCACGACCAGGGTGATCGAGCAGCAGGGGCCGCTCCCGTCCCACACGCTGGTCGTCTCGAAGAGGCTGGACCCGCGGACGAGGGAGCTCCTGATCTCGGCCTTTGAGGACCTCGGGAGGGAGGAGTACAGGGAGCTCATGAGGAGGCTCGTCTCCGGGCTCTTCGTCGGGTGGGAGAGGAAGGACTCGAAGGAGCACCTCGCCTCCCTGCAAAGGTTCATCGAGCTGACGGGGCTCGGGTACGACGCTTGAGGGACCTCCGTTGAGGATATCGCTGCGGGACGTGAGCTTCGCCTACAGGCCCGGGAGGCCGGTCCTCAGCTCCGTGAGCCTGGACATCGAGTCCGGCGAGGTCCTGATGGTCCTGGGGAGGAGCGGCGCGGGGAAGACGACGCTCCTCAAGCTCGCGGCGGGCCTCCTGAAACCACAGTCGGGCTCCGTGGTATACGAGGGCCTTCAAGTCGACGGGAGGCGAAGTCGGGCCATAGCTTACGTCCCGCAGGCGATCGGCATCGTCGAGAACCTCACGGTCCTGGAGAACGCGCTCCTCGGGGCCCTCGGCGGGCTCTCGCTCTTCTCGCAGGTCGTCGGGTCCTTCCCCAGAGAGGCGGTCTCGAGGGCGAAGGACGCCTGCGAGCTCCTGGGACTCGGGGATTACGTCAACGTCAAGGCGAAAGAGCTTAGCGGCGGGCAGAAGCAGAGGGTCGCGATCGCGAGGGCACTGGTCCAAGGCGCGAAGATTGTCCTCGCCGACGAGTTCGTCTCCCAGCTCGACCCCTTAACTTCGCTGGAGGTGTTGGAGCTGACTAGGGACCTGAGGACGCAAGGGATAGGGTTCGCGATCACCACACACGACGTCCACCTCGTCCCGAAGTTCGGCGACAAGGTCGCTGTGATCAGGGACGGCCGGATCGCGCTCCACAAGGACGCTTCTAACGCGTCCGTCGAGGAGGTCCTGAGCGTGTTTTGAGGGCCTTACGGTGGGCCGGCCCCAACGCGAACCTCCTGATCCTCCTGGGGGTCGCGCTGGTCCTGCTTTGGCACTTCGGAGCCTTCAGCCCAAGGACGATCTCCAAGCTCCCGAACCTCTGCGTCTTCCTCGCGAACGCCTTCCCTCCAGACCCGGAGCCGATACCGGTTCTCCTCGGGAGCATGCTCGAGACGGTGTTGATAGCGCTCGCCGGGACGACGCTCGCGGTCCTAGTCTCGGTGCCGCTGGCATCGCTGAGCAGCAGGTCGTTGTTCACTGCGCCGGTCACCAGCTTCTTCAGGTTCCTCCTGTCTGTGATTAGGACCATCCCGGCCATCCTCTGGGCGCTCCTCTTCGTCATCACAGTCGGGTTCGGGCCCCTAGCCGGCGTCCTGGGGACCGCGGTGTACTCGATCGGATACCTCGGCAAGCTACTCTACGAGGCCTTCGATGCGGTCGACAGGGACGTCCTAGACTCGGTCAGGATCTCTGGCGCGGGGAAGCTGGCTCTGATGAGGTACGTCGTGATCCCTGAGTCTGCGAACTACATCATCAGCCAGGCGATCTTCATGTTCGAGTACAACGTGAGGGCCTCGACGATCCTCGGGCTGGTCGGCGCGGGAGGCATCGGGTTCTACATCCTCTCCTACGTCCAGGTCCTCGACTACAGGTCCCTCACGACGGCCCTGCTCGTGGTCCTAGCGTTCGTCGTTGCGATAGACGTCGCGAGCAGCAGGCTCAGGTCCAAGTTCTTGCCATCTTGATGTGGGCCTGGCATCAGGAGCTCAGAAACCCTTCGGCCTGATCGGCCTCCTCCTCGAGTGGAACCCGCCCGCGTCCTTGAACCTCTCCTCCTGCCAGACGTTCCCCCGCTCATGGTAGCCGCCGTTCTCTGGCCTCTCCCAGAACCCGTCCTCATACTCCTCGATGAACTCGATCTCGTTCAACCACTTCGCGCTCTTCCAGAGGTAGAGGTGGGGGATGAAGGGCCTCGCGGGGAACCCGTTCTCGAGGGGTATGGGCCTCCCGTTGATCCTTAAAGCGACGATAGAGTACTCGTCCAGCGCGTCCTCTACCGGCACGGGGGCCGAGTAGCCGTCTAGGCACCTGAACATCACCCACCTGGCCTCGGGCTTGACGCCGGCGAGCTCGGCGAGGTACCTGATCTGAACTCCCTCCCACTCGACGTCCTTCACCGACCACTTGGTAACGCAGTGGGCGTCCCTGACGTACTTCTTCATCGGCATCCTGAGCAGCTCCTCGTAGGTGAACGAGAGCGGCCTCTCGACGAGACCAGTCACCGAGAGCCTGTAGCTGTTCAGGTCGACCCTCGGTATCCCCAGCGCCGCGTAGACGATGAAGTCCCGGACGTACCTCTGACCTGGAGGCAGCCTCCCCTGGACCTGCTCCATGCTCCCCTTTCCCACAAGCCCCGAGAGATATCGGTTTGTCCAGGCCGCGGTCCCGGGGTCATGGCCCCTCACCTAAATTAACACCGGCGACGCCCAATCGGTATGGACGCGCAGTACATCAGGGAGCTCGTCGAGGCTGCGCAGGGCAAAAGGAAACTCACGCTCCTTTTGAGGGGCGCCCAGGTCCTCAACGTCTACTCGGGTGAGGTAGAATGGGCCGACGTCGGGATATACAGGGACAGGGTAGTCTACGTGGGCAAGGACGCTCCGAGCGCCGAGGGCGTGTTGGACGTAGAGGGCGTGGTGGTGCCGGGCTTCATCGACACCCACCTCCACATCGAGAGCAGCATGGTCACCCCGGTTAGGTTCGCGGAGGCCGTCCTCCCGCACGGCACCACGACGGTCTGCGCTGACCCCCACGAGATCGCGAACGTCCTCGGGATCGAGGGCGTCAGGATGATGCTCGAGAACTCTAGGGAATTACCGATGAGGATCACCTACTTCGTCCCGACCTGCGTCCCGGAGTCCGATGCGGTGACGGCTGGGGCCGAGATCACCCCGGAGGACGTCGAGAGGGCCCTCGACTGGGAAGGGATTGTGGGGCTGGGCGAGGTGATGGACTTCGAGTCGGTCCTCGCGGGCCGTGAGAAGTTCATGCGGATCCTCGAGATAGGCTGGAGGAGGAGGTGCGTGATCGACGGGCACTGCGTACTCCTCTCAGGCGCGAGGCTGAACGCGTACGTCGCGACGGGCCCTGAGGCAGACCACGAGAACTTCACTGTCGAGTCGGCGGTCGAGAAGCTCAGGAGGGGGATGTACGTCAAGCTGAGGGGGCCCTACATCCTGGACCCAAGGAGGTTCGTGAGGTCGATCGGCTCTCTCCCGAGCCCCTGGAACCGGGTGATCCTTGTGACGGACGACGTGATGCCCGACACGCTCGCGGAGAGGGGACACCTGGACTTCGTGGTCAGGTCGATGATCGAGGCCGGCATGGACGAGGTCGAGGCGATCCGGAGCGTGACACTGAGGCCCGCGACCCACATGAGGATGTTCGAGCTGGGAGCGGTCTCGCCTGGTAAGCTCGCCGACCTAGTAGTCCTCGGTAGCCTGAAGAGGATCGACGTGAGGATGGTGCTCTTCGGGGGCAAGGTCGTCGCGAGGGACGGAAGGCTCGTCGCGGAGCTCCCGGAGAGGAGGTTCGACAAGAGAGCCCTGGGCACCGTCAGGGTCAAGGACCTGAGGCCTGAAGACTTCGAGTTCAGGCCGCCGATCAGCGACGGCAAGCTGGTCCTGAACGTGATCGAGTTCAGGAGGCCCGACCCGTCCGTGGAAGACGTCTCGAGGGCGTTCCTGGAGATGATCGTGACGAAGAGGTCTACCGCCGAGGTCGAAGTCAGGGGAGGTAGGGCCCTGCTGGGCGACGTCGCGCTGATGGTGGTAATGGAGAGGCACAGGGGCACTGGGAAGAGGGGCTACGGGTTCGTGAAGGGCTTCATGGAGAGGGGCGCGATCGCGACCACGGTCGCCCACGACTCCCACAACCTCGCAGTGATAGGGACCGACCCGAGGGACATGCACCTCGCGGCGACAGAGGTCGTCAAGTCGGAGGGAGGACTGGTCGCGACCCTGAACGGCGAGGTCCTCTCGAGGATAGAGCTCCCGATCGCGGGGCTGATGTCCGAGGAGCCCGTGCGGGTCATGGCGGAGAAGATGAGGGGATTCAGAAGGGCGCTGGAGAGGCTCGGTGCGATCGACCACCCGTACATGCCGATCGTCTCACTCCTCACGCTCTCGGTCATCCCCGAGGCCCGCGTTACCGACAAGGGTCTCTTCGACGTCAACGCGCAGAGGTTCGTCGACCCGGTCGCGGCCGTCGTCCCGGCCTGAGCTCAAGGCGGTGCGGGAGTTGGGGTTTGACCTGGTCCTGAGGAACTGCAGGGTGGCTGACCCGTTCGGGACCTTCGAGTGCGAGATTGGGGTCGAGGGCGGGAAGATAGCGGTCATCGCGAAGTCGATCGAGGCACGGGCCGAAAGGGTGATCGACGCCTCCGGGAAAGTGGTCGTCCCTGGTGCGATAGACGGGCACGTCCACTTCGAGATGCAGTACGGCGGTGGGATGGCGACCGCTGATGACTTCGACTCGGGCAGCTCAGCGGCCTCGTGTGGTGGCGTCACGACCTTCATCGACTTCGTCACGCCCGAGAGGGGAGGATCGATCGTCGGGGCCTTCGAGGAGAGGCTGGCGGCCGCGTCAGCGAAGTCGAGGATCGACTTCGGGCTCCACGTCTGCGTCCTCGAGTGGGGTCCGAGGGTAGAGGCTGAGCTGAACGAGCTCGTGGGCGGGAGGGGCGTCTCCTCGGTCAAGGTCTTCACGGCCTACAGCAGGAGGGGGCTGATGATCGACGACGGGTCCCTCCTCAGGGCGCTGAGCTGGGCCTCGAGGGCCGGGGTGCTGGTCCTCTGCCACTGCGAGAACGAGTGGATTGTCCTGAAGGAGACCGAGAGGGTCGTGGAGGAGGCGGGTGCGGACGTCTCGAGGTACGAGGAGAGCAGGCCGGCGGTCTCGGAGGCGGAGGCGGTCCTGAGGCTCGGCTACCTCTCGTCGGTGACCGGGGCAGAGGTCCTGGTCGTCCACCTCTCCTCGGGAGCGGGGTTGAGGGCCGCGGAGGCCGCGAGGGGGATCGGGGCGAGGATGTGGGTTGAGACCTGTCCCCACTACCTCCTCCTCACGAAGGAGGTCTACTCGAGGCCCGACGGTGGGCTCTTCGTCATGGCGCCGCCCCTGAGGACGCGGGAGGACGCCCAGGCCCTCTGGTCCGGGCTCGCCTCGGGGCAGATCGACGTGGTGGGGAGCGACCACGCGCCCTATGCCTCTGCCCACAAGCTCAAGTCGAGGGACTTCAGGGAGATCCCGGGCGGCGTCCAGGGGACTGAGACGATCGTTCCGACGCTCTTCTCGGAGGGAGTGAGGAAGGGCAGGATCAGCCTCGAACGCTTCGTCCGCCTGACCTCCTACGTCCCCGCGAGGGTCTACGGCCTCTACCCGAGAAAGGGGAGGATCGCGGTGGGAGCGGACGCGGACATCGTTCTGATCGATCCGGAGAGGAGGGTGAGGCTCGGGAAGGACGTCCTCCACAGCAGGCTCGACTTCTCGATCTACGAGGGGGTTGAGGTCACGGGGTACCCCGTGCTGACGATCTCGAGGGGCGAAGTGGTCGCTGAGGACGGAGAGGTCACCTCGAGGCCCGGGAGGGGGCGGTACGTCCATAGGGCGACGAGGGCTCAGGTCCCCAGGTAGCGCCTCAACTGCTCGACGTCAGGCGTTATCAGCGGTATCTCACCGACCGTCGGGACCAGCTTCTCGACCTCCTTCAGCCCCGAACCCGTGACCAGCACTACTACCTCGTCCGACCCGTCGAGGTGGCCCTCGTCCTGCAGCCTCACCGCGGCCGCGACTCCGACCGCGCCCGAGGGCTCCGCGAAGACGCCTGCTTTGCTGGCTAGGAGCTTGACCGCCTCGAGGATCTCCTCGTCGGTGACCGCGACCCCTGTCCCACCGGTCCTCCTTATCCCCTCCATCGCCGCGTCGCCGTCCCAGGGGTACGGGTCCAGCAACCCGGAGGCGATCGACTTGGGCGACCTCTCGGGCACGACATCGCTGAAGGAGAGTCCCTTCCTGACAGCCCTCACCAGGGGCTGGTTCCCCTCCGGCTGGACCGCTATCAACCTCGGCATCTCGCCCTCAACGAGCCCCAGCTCGACCAGATCCCTCACGCCCTTCCAGATCCCCGCGAGAAGGCACCCCGAGCCAGTCGGGACGATGAACGCGTCCGGGAACCTCCAGCCCAACTGCTCCGCGACCTCGTAGACGATGGTCTTGGGGCCCTCGACCTGGTACGGGTTGAAGGGGCCGAAGCTCGGACAGGGGTACCACCCGAACTCCTCGACCGCTCTCAGCATCGCCTGGACCGTCGGGTCCCTCCCCTCCTCGACCGACTTGACCCTGAAGAGCCTCGCGCCGTAGGAGATCAGCTGCGCCGCCTTCCCGAGCGAGACGTTCTCGGGGACGAACGCGACGCACTTCAGGCCCAGGCTCGCTGCGTATGCGGCTAGCGCTGAGGCAGCGTTCCCGCTCGATGCGGTCACAACCGTCTCCGCACCCCACTCGGCGGCCTTCGCGGCTCCCACGGCCATCGCCCTGTCCTTGAAGGAGCTCGTGGGGTTCCGGGTCTCGTCCTTCAGCCTCATCCTCCTCAGGCCGAGGTGGTCGTTGAGCCTCCTGGCGCAGAACAGCGGTGTCAGGCCCTCGTCGAAGGGCGCGCCGAACTCCATCGCGGCAGGGAGCAGTTCCCAGTACCTCCAGACCCCTCCGGCCCAAGGCCTCCTCGAGACCGCCTCCCTGGTCAGGAACTCCTTCAGCTCCTCGTAGTCGTAGACCACGTCGAGCCTCCCGAGGTCCCTGGAGGCGCAGAGGACCGGCCTCTCGGTCGGCAGGTAGCTCCTTCCGCACCTCGAGCAGACCAGCTCCCTGACGAAGGACACGCTCACGCACCTCCGCGCAGAGGCTCGACGGCCCTGAGCGGCCCCTCGCCCAACTTCTCCCAGAGCCTCTCGATCGACCTGAGGACCCTCTCCTCCGCCTCCCTCTGGTCGAGCCTCGTGAGCCTCCCGTCTCTAGCGACGACCTCGCCGCCGACCATCACGAGCCTTACGTCCGATCCCCTCAGCCCGTTGACGACGTAGGAGTACGGGTCTCCGGTGAGGGGCGTAGCCATTACGGTCGGCCTCACGACGATCAGGTCCGCGAGCTTCCCGGGCCTCAGGGACCCTAGGTCCTTCAGGCCGTAAGCCCCAGCAGCCCTGACGGTCGCCATCTCTAGCACCACCTTCGCGGAGAGCGCGGTCGGGTCCCTCCTGTGGACCCTGTGGACCAGGAACGCGGCCCTCGCGTTCTCGAAGGCGTCGAAGACGTAGCCGTCGTTCCCGAGGCAGACGTTCACGCCCTCCCTGAGCATCTCCGGGACCGGGGAGACGCCCACGGCGTTCAGCATGTTGCTCATCGGGTTGTGGGCGACGTTCGCCCCCGTCCTCGCGAGGATCGATATCTCCTTCGGTGAGAGGTGGACGCAGTGGGCCAGGACAGCCCTCGGCGAGAGCAACCCCAGCCCCTCGAGCCTCTCGACGGTCCTGATGCCGTACCTCTCGATGTTGTGGTAGACGTCGTTCGGCCCCTCGGAGACGTGGACCGTGATCGGGCAGTCGAACCGCCTCGAGAGTTCTACGGCCCTCTCGATCAGCTCGTCGGTGACCGTGAAGGACGCGTGGACGCTCACCATCCCCATCGCCCTCCGCGAGGATGAGCTCGAGAGGAACCGCTCGTTCTCCTTCAGCCCCCTAAGGCCCTCATCGCCGCTCCGCCTCTCCGTCGCCTCGAAGGAGATCAGGCCCCTGATCCCGACCTCGTCGACCGCCCTTGCGATCGCGTCGAGGGACCCCTCGATTCCGTTGGGCGCGGAGTACGTGTCGGCGAAGCAGGTGGTCCCGGTGAGGGCCATCTCCATGGACGCGGCCAGGGCCGTCGCGTAAGCCGCCTCGTTGTCCAGCCTCTCGTCCAGCGGCCACCAGACCCTCTGGAGGATCTGGAGGAAGTCAGTCGGCGGCTCGACCTTCAGGCCGGATCCCCTCAGCGCGATCCCGTACAGATGGGTGTGGCCGCAGATCAGCCCCGGAAGCACGAAGCTCCCCCTCGCGTCGACGACCTCGTCGACCTTCTCCGTCCTCGTCAACTCGTCGGCCTTCCCGACCGCGGCTATCCTCTCGCCCTCGACCAGGACGGCTCCGTCCCTGATCACGCCGAGCTCGTCGTCCATCGTGACTAACACTCCGCCCCTGACCAGCTTCCTCTCGGACTTCATCGTCCCACCTCAGAGGGCTGCGAGGGCCCTAATCGCGTACTCGACGTCGCCGCTCAGCGGGAGGATGAGGGGCGCGGTGCAGCCGTGGGCCATGTACTCTTCGATCTTCCTCTTCACCTCGGACGGCGTGCCCGATGCCGTAATGAGCCTCACGACGTCGTCCGGGACGATCTCCATCGCCCTCTCGATCCCGCCAGGCTTCGCGGGCCATCCGCCCATCGCCCTCTGAACCTCCTCGATTAGGTCCTCTCTCACGCCGCTCGCCTTCATGATGTGGGGCTGCTGGCCGAGGGTCATCGTTACGTGCTTCTTCGCGAGCTTGACGGCGTAGTCGCCGTCCTCGTGGACCGAGCAGGCTATCAGCTGGGGCCTGTCGATGTCCTCCAGCCTCCTCTTGGCCCTCGCGGCCCCGACCTTGATGTGCTCGATGGCCTTGTCGTTGTAAAGAGGCGAGACCAAGTAGTTGAGGAGGACGCCGTCCGCTATCTCGCCCGATAGCTCCATCATCTTGAACCCGGTGGCGCCGATGTAGATCGGGACGTTCCTCGGGACCGGACCCTTGCCGTGCAGGACGTCCAGCCTCACGCCCCTCAGCTTGACGAACTCGCCCTCATGGGTCACCTCCTCCATCCTGAGGAGCCTCCTGATCGTCTCGACGTACTCCCTCATGCACTTAAGGGGCTCCCTCCTCTCGATCCCGACCTTCCACGCGAGCGGGTCCCACCAAGCCCCGAGGCCCAGCAGGATCCTGTCGTCGGCGAGCTCGTCGAGGGTCGCGAATGTCTGAGCGATCAACGCGGCGTTCCTTGTCCAGGTGTTGATCACGCCCGCTCCAACTTTGATCCTCTCTGTCACGGCGGCGATGGCGGTCATCGGGACTATCGCGTCTCTCGAGAGCCTGGACTCGGCGATCCAAACCGACTCGAAACCTTGCTCCTCAGCGATCTGCGCGTACCTCATCATTTCCCTGACGTGCATGTCCTGAAGATAGAGCCCGAGACGGGGTATCGAGCCCACACTTCGAATACCTCGCCGTGAGTAATAAGATGAAAACCGGGAGGGATCGGGTTAAGCTTTTCACGGTCCGGGGCGTTGAGGAGCCGGTGTGGGTCATAGCGGTCTTCGGGTTCAAGAAGGCAGGTAAGACGAGGCTCGCCTCGATGATCGTCTCGGCGCTCAGGTCGATGGGGTACAGGGTCGCGGCGGCGAAGCACGTCCACCACGCCGACTTCACGATCGAAAGGGAGGGGTCCGACAGCTGGAGGCTTTACCAGTCCGGTGCCGACCCGGTGATCGTCTCCTCCCCGAGGGAGACCGCGGTGATCCACAGGTCCGTCGCGATTAGGGGGGTCGGGGACTTGAGGGCGCTCGCGGGCGACGTGGACTTCCTCGTCGTCGAGGGCTTCCAGTCGATGATGCCTCAGGATTCCGAGGGCGTCGTCAGGATCAGGGTGCTCAGAGAGGAGGGGGAGGACGTGGGACCGAACGACATCCCGGTCTCCTTTGCGCCCAACCCATCGGCGAGGTACCTCCTGCCGGATCAGTTCGACGAGCTCCTCTCGGAGGTCCTGCGGGTGGTCCGCGGGCCCACCGGGTGAGGTCTCGGTGAGTGCGCTGAAGCTGGTGACCCTCGAGGAGGCCCAGAGGGCTGCAGTCTCCGCGGGGTCCCGGAGGACGCTGGAGCTGATCGAGCTGCCGATCGAGGAGGCGGTAGGTCGCGTCGTCGCAGAGCCGGTCTTCTCGGGCTCCGACGTCCCCGGAGTCGACAGGGCGGCCCTCGACGGCTTCGCGACCAAGTTCGAGTTCCTCGAGCGGAGGGACGGCGGGGGCGCGGTGAGGCTCAAGCTCTCGGAGTCTCCGGGGGATGGGCCGTGGGCGGTGAGCGTCCTCACCGGACAGCCGATCCCGCCGGGATCGGACGTCGTGATCAGGACGGAGCACGTCAAGCTCGAGGGCCAGAAGCTGGTTTTCAGGGGGATGGCCGAGAGGTGGGAGAACGTCGAGAGGAGGGGTTCATTCTTCAGGGCCGGCGATCGGGTCGTCGAGCGCGGCGAGCTCCTCAGGCCTCCGCAGGTCGCCGTCCTCTCGGAGCTGGGCGTAAGGAGGGTCTCCGTGTACAGGAGGCCGAGGTGTGCCGTGATCTCGGTCGGCGGTGAGCTCCTGAGCGAGTCGGGGAGGGCCATCCCGAACGACTACGCCCACGTCGTCGCATCGTACCTCCGCCAGATGGGCTGCGATGTTACCTCGATCGAAGCGGTCGGGGACGAGGTCGACGGGTTGGTGGGCAGGGTGAAGGGGGCCGCTGAGACCAACGACCTGGTCGTCACCGTCGGGAGGGCCTCGAGCGGGAGCAACGACGTCGTCCGGAAAGCCTACGCGGAGATGGAGGGCGCAGAGGTCCTCTTCCACGGCGTGCGGCTCCACCCCGGCAAGCCGGTCGGCTTGGTGATGGTGAGGGAGCGGAGCTGGCTAATCCTTCCCGGCTCCCTGACAGCCGCGATCGCTGGCCTCCATCTGATCGGGGCGCCCTACCTGAGGTCCCTCTACCGCCTCAGGTCGCCTCCACCCGAGCTCGCTGCCGGTCTGGACGGCGACGCTCCCGGAAGACCGGGCGTCAGCAGCGTCTACTTCGCATCGCTTGAGCCATCCGGAGAGGGGGTCAGGGCGAAGGTGCTCCCTAAGGGCGTCAACAACCTCTACACCGCGTCCAGGGCGAACGCGTTCCTAGTCGTCCCGCCCGGCGCCCACGCGACGTTCGGTGAGGCCGTCAAGCTGACCCTTCTCGGGAGGCTGACATACTGACCGCGGAAGACTTATACTGACGGGGGTGTTGGTGCGGTGAGATGCCCGTTCAAGCGTACGTACTGATCAGGACCAAGCCTGGCTACGCGAAGAGGGTCGCCCAGGAGCTCACGAAGGTCCAGGGATGCCTCGCTGTCTGCAACGTCACGGGGAGGTACGACGTTATCGCCTTCGTCGAGGCGTCCGACCTGCAGGCCCTCGGGTCCTTGATCGTCGAGCGCGTCCACGCCGTCGAGGGGGTCGAGAGGACGGAGACCGCGGTCGTCGTTTGACCTCATGCCGTCAAAACCGCAGCGCACCGTCCATCACTCTTTTATTGCTGAACGGCATTCACTATAACGAGTTGACGGATCCCCAGCTGATCCCCCTGGTCGAGATGAGGGGGATAACGAAGAGGTTCCCGGGAGGGGTCGTGGCCAACGACGGGGTCGACTTCACCCTCTACGCGGGAGAGGTCCACGCGCTGCTGGGCGAGAACGGAGCGGGGAAGACGACGCTGATGAACATACTCTACGGGCTCTACAGCAAGGACGAGGGCGAGATCCTCATAGAGGGCAGGAGGGTCAACATTAGGTCGCCGAAGGACGCGATAAGGCACGGACTCGGGATGGTCCACCAGCAGTTCAAGCTGATCCCCAAGCACTCGGTCCTCGAGAACGTCGTCCTGGGCCTGAAGGAGGCCGGGATCGTGCTCGACTACGGCAAGTTGAGGTCGATGCTCTCGGAGCTGGTCGCGAGGTACGGCTGGAACGTGAGCCCCGACGACTACGTCTGGCAGCTGACCGCCTCCCAGAAGCAGCAGGTCGAGATCCTCAAGATGCTCGTGAGGAGGGCGAAGGTCCTCATCCTCGACGAGCCTACGTCGATCCTCACGCCCCAGGAGACCGCCCAGTTCTTTGAGAGCGTGAGGGCGATGGCCAACTCCGGGATGGGGGTCGTGTTGGTGACGCACAAGCTGGAGGAGGTGATGAGGGTGAGCGACAGGGTGACTGTGATGAGGAAGGGGAGGGTCGTCGCGGTCAGGAGGACTAGCGAGGTCTCCATGAAGGAGCTGGTCTCCCTGATGATAGGGAGGGAGGTGGGGCTCTCCTACCCGCACGCTCCTCCGCCCTCGCAAGAGCCGGTCCTGGTGGTCGAGGACCTCCACGTGAGGGACGAGAGGGGACACTTGGCAGTGAAGGGGGTCTCGTTCAGCGTCAGGAGGGGCGAGATCTTCGGGATAGCTGGGGTGGCGGGGAACGGTCAGGACGAGCTCCTCGAGGCGATCTACGGGCTCAGGAAGGTATCGAGGGGGAGGGTAATCCTCATGGGGATGGACGTCACTAACGCGCACACCTACGACCTGGTCCTCGAGGGTGTCTCGATGATCGTCCCGGAGCCACAGAAGGGCGTAGGGCTGGGCTTGGAGGTCGCCGAGAACCTTTTGCTGAAGTGCTACAGGAGGCCTCCCTACTCGAGGGCCGGGATACTGAACAGGAAGCTGATGAGGAGGAGGTCCGAGGAGCTGATCGGGAAGCTCTCGATCGTGACTAGGTCCGCGACCGCGAAGGCCCAGACCCTCTCCGGCGGCAACCTCCAGAGGCTGGTGATCGCGAGGGAGCTCTTCGCGTGCCCGACCGGAGAGCTGCCGCGGCTCGTCCTCGCGGCGTACCCGACGAAAGGACTCGACGTGGGGGCGACCGACTTCGTCAGGAGGCTCCTCCTAGACCTGAAGTCGAAGGGCGTCGCGATCGTCCTCCTCTCCGACGACCTCGAGGAGCTCCTCGCGATGAGCGACAGGATAGGCGTGATGTACAAGGGCGAGATGGTGGGAATACTGGAGAGGGGTTCGGCGAGCTTGGAGCAGGTGGGAGTGATGATGCTGGGGGCCAGGGGCGCGGGCTAGCCCATCACCATGCACATCACTGCCTTCTGCACGTGCAGCCTGTTCTCGGCCTGCTCGAAGTAAAGCGAGTACTCGGGGTTGTCGATCACGTCGTCCGTCACCTCCTGCCCCCTGTCCGCCGGGCCGCAGTGCATGTACTTCCCCCTCCTCGTCAGGTCCATCAGCTCCTGGGTGCAGATCCAGTCCTTGAACCTGTTCTGGTACTCCACCGCGCCCTCCTTGTCGACCTTGCCGTTGTACGGCGGGAAGAAGCCTCTTGGCGACCAGGCCTTCGGGTAGACGAAGTCCGCGCCCTCGAAGGCCTCCTTCATGTCGTGGACGACCTCGAAGCTCCCGCCGTACCTGTCAACGTTCTCCTCGCAAGCCTTGATCACTCCCTCCTCCAGCTCGAAGCCCTTCGGGTGAGCCAGGACCACGTCCATCCCGAACATCGTCCCTATCAGGACGCAGCTCTGCGGGACGGCGAGCGGCTTCAGCCCACCTGAATAGGCGTAGGAGACGACGAACTTCTTCCCGCTCGGGTTAGGGGCGACGTCGGTGATGGCCATGATGTCCGCGAGCGCCTGAAACGGGTGGTAGAGGTCGTCCTCCATGTTCAACACCGGGATCGAGCTCCACTTTGCGAACTCCCTCACGACCCTGTGGCCCCTACCTATGTGCCACTTCGCGGCGTCCCCGTAGATCCTGATCGCGATCGCGTCGCCGTACCTGCTCAGGACCCTCGCGACGTCCGCGATCGACTCGGTCTGATACGGGACCATATCCTCAGGGAGGGTCGGGGTGTAGACGTCCTGAGGGCTGAGGAAGTGCGCGTGGCCCCCGAGCTGGAATATGCCGGCCTCGAAGGAGTTCCTGGTCCTTAGGCTCCTGTTGTAGAAGAGCATGAAGAGCGTCCTCCCCGGGAGGTAGGGCGTAGGGACCCGTGACCTGAACTTCTCCCTCAGGTCCCTCGCGGCCTTCAGGACCTCCTCGATCTCCTCCCTCGTGAAGTCGTTCGTGTTCAGGAACGACCTGCCCTTCATGGAGCCCACGTAGCTCGGAAGGCTCATGGCGACCCGAGTGGTGGCCGCCCTCTGATAGAGGTTACCGAGGACCGGCAGCGCGTCTCGCAGGGTCGGGGTGAAGGGTTAATAGCGCTCATTGGGGAGTATGACCGTGGCTTTCATCGGACGCCAGAAGCTCGAGGACGTCAGAAGGGTCGTCCTAATGACCTCCAAGGACCACACCAGGAAGTCGATCCAGATGCTGAGGGCCCTAGGGGCGATGATGGAAGTGCTCGTCGAGGGCGGCGCTGACAAGTCCTTCCTCCAGCAGAAGTTCAACGAGATCCTCAAGCTCGACGACGAGTGCAAAGCCTTGAAGTCCGAGGCGGAGGAGAGGATCCTCGAGGCGGGGGCGCTTCTGGTCGAGCGGGGCGACTTCATCAGGCTACTGGGCTGCCTCGACAAGGTCCCCGACAGGCTCGAGGGGGTTGCCTATAGGACCCTCAGCCTCGTCGAGCTCGGGAGGCCCGAGGGCGAGGCCCTGAGGCCGGTCGTGGACCTACTCGAGGAGGTGGGGGTCTGCCTCGAGACGCTCAACAGGGCGATCACTGCGCTCGAGATGGACTCGGCTCAGGGTTACCAGAAGCTGAGGGAGGTCAAGGCGCACGAGAAGAGGGTCGACGACATCTACCGGAGGACGGGGATCGATATTCTGAGGAGGGGCCAGCTCACCGCCCACACGCTGCTCCTGAGGGAGATCGTGGACCTCCTCGAGTCGGTCTCGGACATCTCCGAGGAGGCCGCGGACGTCCTGAGCATCCTTTACCGGTAGCAGGGGATGGACGCGGAGGCAAGGCCTCCCTTCAGGGGCGATTACGTCGAGGGAAGCGTAGTGGTCTTCGACAGGGCCCAGGCGAGGGCGGTCTACTCCCTCGGGTACTTCGGGAAGCCGCTCGGCGTCCCCAAGCCCAAGGGCACGGACTTCGACGAGCCGCTCGTGCTAGACCTGATCGAGGCCAGGTATCTGGTCGAGGAGGGGTACCTTGAGGTCTACAAGGACGGGAGGAGGATGACCGCCGAGGAGGTCGCGGAGGTCGGGAGGGCGAACTACACGAAGTACGACGACCTCTACTCGGTCTACAGGGACCTGAGGAAGAGGGGTTACTACGTCAGCACGGGCATCAAGTTCGGGAGCGACTTCGCGGTCTACGTGTACGGACCAGGCATAGACCACGCGCCCTTCATCGTACTGGTCAGGTCGGAGGACGAACAGCTCTGGGCGACGGACATCGTCAGGGCCGGGAGGCTCTCTACCACGGTGAAGAAGAACTTCTTGATCGCGACCGTTGACAAGGAACGGGGACGCGTGAGGTACCTCTCGATCTCCTGGGCCAGGATGTGAGTCTAGCCGCTCTTTCTGCCGATCACCATCTCGAGGAGCGTGCCGAGTACGAGCCAGGCAGCGTTCTTGTCGATCGCGATGCATGGCAGCACCGGAATTGTGGGCGGCACGCTGAGCACGAACCTCACGTCCTCGGGCTTCAGGGCCTGGGGCAGGTCCTGCTTGTTAGCCGCGACGACAATCGGCAGCTTCCCGAACTGGGCACGGGCCCTCTTGAACTCCTCGACCGAGGCTGAAATGGACTCGGAGTCGCTCGAGTCGACCATGAAGATAACGCCGTGGGCTCCGACCGAGAGCACCCTCCACATGAAGGAGAACCTTGGCTGTCCGGGGCTTCCGAACAGCCTCACCACGTACCCGTCCCCTATGTTGACCATCCCGAAGTCCATCCCCACAGTCGTCTTCTCCTTCTTCCTCCTCTCCTCGGGGGAAGTTACCTCAACGTCCGTCGTCATGCTCAGTCCGGCCAAGGTCTTGATGAATGTGGTCTTCCCTGCGTTGAAGGGTCCCACGATGAGGACCTTGATGCTCCTCATGACCTCATTCCTTGAAGTAAACCGAGAGCAGCATGTTGATGAAGCCGAGGTTCGGGTTGGACTTCGTTATCGCGACGACTACGTCGCCCCTATAGGGCATCGCGAAGACGTACCTCCGGTCCGTCAGCTCGACGTAGATCCTCTTGTAGTCCCCGAGCTCGAGCATCTCCAGCACCGACCTGATCACTCCCGAGACAGCCGAGATCGCGGCGGCGAGGTAGTCGGGGCTTAGCGAGATCGAGTTGGCGTGGGCGACCGGCGTGCCATCAGGCTTAGCTACCAAGAGTACTTCTATCGCTCCCCTGCTGACCCTAAGGACCTCCTCCAGGTAGACCTTGAGGGAGTCTGGGTCGTAGTGGAACCCGCACAACGCTCACCTGACCTCCAGCATCCGCGCGAGCACGACCCTGATCTGCTCCGTTATCCTCCGCAGTTCTTCCGCACCGACCGGGCGGCCCGTCCTGAAGTGGGCGTAGACCTCCCTCTCGTCGACGGTCGCGACCTTCACCACCCCCTCAACGCCTCCGTCGAAGACCGCGAAGGACTTGGCGCGGTCGTTGGCCATCATTATGACCGAGAACGCCTCCGCGAGCAGAGCAGCGAGCCTCTCCGGGTCATCTTCGCCCTCGTGGTCGATCACGTGACCGGCTGAGTCGAAGAGGAGGACCGACTTGAGGTTGAAGGTCCTGAGGAGGTCCTTCAGGTCCGAGATCTCCCCGACCACTATAACCTCAGGCTGCGGAGGTTGCTCTGGTGGAGGCGGTGGGGGCGGGACGGGGGCGGTCTGGACCGTTTGCTGCGGCGTCTCGGGCTCCGCGGGAACTTCGGACTGCGGCCGCGCGGTCGCCTTCTCCTCCTCCGGTTGGACGGGTTTGATCGTGATCTGGAGCGCCTCCCTCATGAGCTTCAACTCCGTGGTGATCCTCCTCAGGCCCGAGATCACCGTGAGCAGAACGACTATCACGGCTACCGCGATTACGGCCGACCAGACCAGTCCCATCATCTCAGCGACTTCCTGCAACGCTCGGACTCCACCGAGACTCCCCGTAATTCCCCCTCAAAAAACGTTCTTATACGGAGAGCGGGAGACCGTGCGGCGCGCTCCGCAGGTCAGACCCCGGCCATACTCCGGATTGACGCGGAACCCCGGACCCCCGTGGAGATCAGGACGACCGCCCTCTCCGGGAGGACGCGCCTCATGTAACAGACCTTGCAGACGGTCCTCGATCCGGTGAAGACCGCGCATCTATTGCAGACCATCCGGGAGCAGATGGCGCACTTCCTGACCGCGAAGTTGTCCGGGTGGTAGTAGCACCTGTACATGATCGCGTGGTCCTCGGCGGCGCCGGCCACTTTCGCCCCGAGCACGGGTCGTCGACGCCTCCAGGGCGATATTTCACGGTGCCCGCGGGAAGGGCGACGGGAATCCGGGCGTAATGCCCTTATGCTCTCGTGGTCATCGTCTCGGCACAATCCTGACCACTCGGTCGTCGCCGGGCCTCGGTCTGCCGCGGCCGTCCCGGTTGCTGGTGAGGAGGTAGACGGAGCCGTCGGGTCCTTGTACCACATCCCTGAGCCTGCCCAGAGCTCCCCGAAGGAGGACCTCATGGGATGCGGCCGACTGCTCCTCGGCGTCCAACGCGACGGCGTGCAGCGCTTCTCCCCTAAGCGCAGCGAAGAGCAGCCTGCCCTCGAGTGCCTCGAGCTCCGACCCTGAGCAGAACGCGCAGCCGGAGGGCGCCCAAGTCGCGTCGCCGCTCTCCAGGACCGGGTCCACGAACCTCGGGTCGCGTCCAACGCCGATCACGTGGGGCCACCCGTAGTTGCCTCCAGGGACGATCAGGTTGAGCTCGTCGTGCGCGAACCTCCCGAACTCGCCGGTGGGTCCGTGTTCGGTCGCGAAGAGCCTCCCGCGCTTTGGGCTCCAAGCGATCCCCTGGGGATTCCTGTGGCCGTAGCTGTAGACGATCGACCCTCGGAACGGGTTGTCGGACGGTGCGGAGCCGTCGGGCCTGAACCTCAGGACTTTCCCAGCCAGCGAGTCCAACCTCTGGGAGAGCTCGGGCCTCGCGGCGTCCCCCGTCGTCGCGTAGACGTTCCCGTCTAGCCCGACCTTCACCCTGCCGCCGTTGTGGATCGATGCGGCCTCGATCCCTGAGACTAGGACGACGTGGTCCCCGAGCGAGAGGTCGTCGAAGAGCAGGACCGAGTTCGTCAGGCGCTGGCCGGCGTACGAGGTCCTGTATACCAAAAGCCTCGGACCCCTTCCGAGCAGGCTGCACCCGAGGAGCCCTCCTTCTCCGACGTGGGCGACGTCAACTGTCCCGAGGAGCTCTGCCCTGCCGGAGCTAAGGTCCAGCAGCCTAACCCTTCCAGGCCTCTCGGTCACGACCGCCTCGTCTCCGCTGAGGAACGCGATCGACCATGGTATCTCGAGGCCTTCAGCGACCGTCTCGACGTCGAAGTCCGCGCGTCCTCGCCCCTCGGGGGCCGCGACGGGCGTCGTCAAGGCCCTGAGCCCGAAGTAAGTAGCTCCTGCTAACAGGGCGGCACCTGCACCGACCAGGAAACTCCTCCTGCTCAACCTACTGAGCGCTCCGCTCACCTCCCTCCGCTCCAAGCTCCTCAGGCCTAGATTTGGGCGATTCCTCACGACGCGGACCAGGTCACCGGACGTTGAAGACAGACCTCGCGGCCCACTTGAGCTCCAAAGCCCTCTTCTCGCTGGGGGCGGCCACGGCGTACCGCCTCCTCGCCCCTTCGCGCCTCGGCGTGAACTCGATCGGCACGCCGCGCCCCTCATCCATTTGCACTAGACCGTCCCGAGCTCCGAAGTCAGGGAGAGCGTCCGTCTTCAGCGGTCGATGACCCAGGTCACCCTCTCGTCTCCGGACCCGGCCAGGCCTCATCGCCCCTAGATCGAGACGAGCGTCGTGAAGGTCGTGGTGCCCCGGCCGGGATTTGAACCCGGGTCCCCGGCTCGAAAGGCCGGTATACTTGACCTGGCTATACGACCGGGGCCTCTGCAGCTAACCACTGCGCGTTCTAAAAAGGATTTTAACCGCGCCGGAGAATTATGCCCGATGTCCGGTCAGCAGAAGATCACCTACGTGACCCTCTTCGCGGACCCGACGATCCACCCGAACTTCGAGAACGCGCTGAAGGAGGTGGAGAGGAAGTACCTGGGGAGGAGCTACCCGCTGTACATCGGCGAGGAGGAGGTCTGGACCGGCGAGGAGTTCGAGGACCGGAGCCCAATAGACACGAGCTTACTGGTTGCGAGGTTCCAGAGGGCGAAGAGGGAGCACATCGCGAAGGCGATCGACGTCGCAGACAGGTCCTTCGAGGGCTGGTCCGAGCTTGACTGGAGGGAGAGGGTCAAAGTGATGGAGAGGGCGGCGCAGCTGATCGACGAGAGGAAGTTCGAGATAGCCGCGGTGATCACCTACGAGGTCGGGAAGAACAGGCTCGAGGCGCTGGCGGAGTGCTGGGAGGCGATCGACGCGATCAGGTACTACTGCAGGGTGATGGAGGAGAACAACGGATACCAGAGGGACTTGGGGCCCGGAGCTCCGGGTGAGGTCTGTAAGATGGTCGCGAGACCCTATGGCGCCTGGGTCGTGATATCTCCGTTCAACTTCCCGTTCATGCTCGCGAACGGAATGATCCTCGGCGCCCTCATCACGGGTAACACGGTCGTCTTCAAGCCGACCAGTGAGGCCCCGCTCGCAGGACTCCTCCTCTACAGGGTCTTCAGGGACGCAGGAGTTCCGCCCGGAGCGATCAACTTCCTGACAGGGCCCGGAGACGTCTTCGAGGAGGAAGTGACGACGAACCCGAAGGTCGCGGGGATAGCCTTCACCGGGTCGAAGGAGGTCGGGATGAGGCTCTACAGGAGGTTCCTCACCAGCCAGCCCTACCCCAAGCCGATCATCCTCGAGATGGGGAGCAAGAACCCGACGATCGTGACCGAGAAGGCGGACATCGGGAAGGCCGTGACAGGCGTGATTAGGGCCGCGTTCGGGTACGGAGGCCAGAAGTGCTCCGCGACCTCGAGGCTCTACGTCCACGAGCGGATCTACGAGCGGTTCCTAGAGGAGCTCGTGAGGGAGACGTCGAAGCTGAGGGTCGGGGACCCGAGGGAAAAGGAGACCTTCATGGGCCCGGTGATCAACAGGAGGGCCGTCGAGAACTTCAGGGCCTACGTCGAGGAGGCGAAAAGGGCGGGGGGCCAGGTCCTCTACGGGGGCGAGGCGCTTGGAGGGGAGCCTTACGACAGGGGCTTCTACGTCCAGCCGACGATCATCGCTGACCTCCCGCGCGGCCACAGGCTCTGGAAGGAAGAGCTCTTCCTCCCGATCCTGCTGGTGGCGAAGTTCAGGGCCCTCGACGAGGCGATAAGCGCCGCAAACGACACCGAATATGGCCTCACCGCGGGCATCTTCTCAGAGGACAAGTCCGAGGTCGAGAGGTTCTTCTCGAAGATACAGTTCGGCGTCTGCTACGCAAACAGGCGGGGCGGGTCGACGACTGGCGCTTGGCCTGGAGCCCAGACCTTCGTCGGGTGGAAGGCGAGCGGGGCGACCGGGAAGGGCGTCGGAGGGCCCCACTACCTGCTGACGTTCCTCAGGGAGCAGTCGAGGACGGTCGTCGTCGAGTGACCGAACCCGACGTATGACGTTTCTCGTCGACTCCGCGAGAGCGGTTCTCTGACCGCTTCCACGTCATTTGATCCCGTCAAATCAGCGACGGCTTAGTAGATGTTGCTGGCGAGGGCGAGGTCTCCGAGGCTCATGATTCGATCGAGTGAAGGGGGATCAGGGGGACGGCATCCGGCTGGTTACCGGCATGAGGGGCCGTGCGACGTCTTAGGGCTTCGCGTGTTGACCCATGGACGTGCACATGTCGGTGCGGTCGCGATGCCGCGAGCCTCCGGCTCGGTGCTCCGTCGAGTTTTTACACTCGCCTCCGCGGTTGATCGAGGAGTTGCGGGGAAAGCGCGAGCTCGAGAGGGAGGTCCTGAGGAGGGCCTCGGGGTGGCTCGTCGAGGCGATGGTCAGGAGGAGGGTCTCGCCGTTCGCCCTGACCTACTCGGCGTTAGGGCTCGCGGCCCTCGCGGCCTCGATGTTCGCGCTCCACAGGGCGTGGGCCTGGTTCGTGCCGCTCGGAGGGCTAGTGTACCTAGCGTCGGGGCTATTGGACGCGTTAGACGGCGAGGTCGCGAGGAGGGAAGGGAGGGTCACCGCGAGGGGTGCCTTCGAGGACTCGGTGCTCGACAAGTTCGGGGAGGCCGCGGTCTCGGTCGGGCTGCTGATGGGGCCTGCAGGCGGGCTCGAGGTCCTGCTCTTCGCGACCGGGTCGCTGCTCGTCAGCTACGCTAGGGCCCGCGCCGAGTCACTAGGAGTGGAGCTGGCAGGCATCGGGGTCGCGGAGAGGGCGGAGCGAACGGTCGGCCTCGTCGTGGGGACGCTGACATACCCACTCTGGGAACACGTGCTGAACCTCGCCCTCGCGGCCGTCGGGGTAGCGGCCTACGCTACGGCGGTTCAGAGGTTCGTCGTCGCGTCGAGGGCCCTCGCTGGGCGGGGCGATCCGTCACCCGGTGGGCGCCGATAGGGCCTCCTTGAACGCGCGGATGAACCGGTCGTTCTCCCGCCTCGAGCAGACCGTGACCCTGACGCAGCCGCTCAGGTAAGGGTTCCCCTCGAAGCTCCTCACGACGATCCCCTTCCTGAGGAGCGACCTCTTCACCTCGGAAGCGTCGCGGTCGAGGAGCCTGATCAGGAGGAAGTTCGCGGATGACGGGTAGACGAGGACTCCGTCGAGCCTCGAGAGTTCCGACCTCAGCCTCTCCCTCTCCCTCACGATCCTCTCCACGTCCCTCCTCACGTAGCCGTGGCTCTTGAGCGCGATCGCCCCGCACCTCGCGTTGACCGACCCTATGCTGTTGGGGGGCCTGGCCTTGTTCAGCTCCCTCACGACAGACCCGTTCGCGACCAGGTAGCCTATCCTGATCCCCGCCAACCCGAAGGCCTTCGAGAGTGTCCTGATCACGCAGAGGTTCTCGTGCCTCGAGAGGAGCCTCACCACGGTCCTCCCGGAGAACTCGTGATAGGCCTCGTCGACGACGACCAGCGCCTCCGTCTCGCGGCAGACCCTCTCGATCGTGCCCTCCTCGAGCCCGTTCCCGGTCGGGTTGTTGGGGTCGCAGAGCCAGACGACGGATGTGCTCCGGTCACAGGCCCTCAGGAGGGAGTCGACGTCCTCGATGAAGCCCTCGAGCCTCGCGACGCCCCTGAACTCGGCGCCTTGGAGCTCGGTCGCGACCCTGAAGTATGAGTAGGTCGGGACTGGAGAGGCCGCGCTCCTCCCCTTCGCGAGGAAGGCCCTCGAGACGATGTCGATCGCCTCGTCGGCGCCGTTCGTCGGGACGATCAGCTCCGGGTCCCACCCCACGTACTCCGCCATCGCCTCCCTCAGCTCCCTGTAGCTCGTGTCAGGGTACTGGTTGACCTCGATCCGATCCAGCTCCGACCTCAACGCCCTCATCACCGCCGACGGTCTGTAGGGAGATACGTTCGTGTCCATCCTCACCACGTCCTCCGGCCTGAGACCGAAGGTCCTCGCGATCTCCTCGGTCGAGGGCTCCCAAGCGTACGGCTCGAACCCCGATAGGTCCTCCCGCGGCCTCACGCGTCCCGAGGCGCTCCGGGAAGTGATAAGCTCAACCGCCGAAGCCGGACGGATCCCGCTTTTCAACACTTAAATACACTGAAGGGACTGGTTCTAAACCGGGTGGAAAGGCCTGGCGCGGCATCACGGCTACAGGTACCGGACGAGGACGCTGCTCACGAAGCCGGTGGGGTCGAGGATGGGGCCTAGGCCCGAGGTCCATTTGGTAGACTACCCCGTGGGCAGCAGAGTCGTGATCGCCTCCGACCCCATGGTCCACAGGTCGCTGCCGCACAAGAGGTTCCACGGCAAGGTCGGGACCGTCGTAAGAAAGAGAGGTAGGGCCTACGAGGTAGAGGTCTACTTAGGGTCCAAAAGGAAGGTGCTCTACGTCCTCCCTGACCACCTCAGGCCCCACGCGGGCTAGGTGACCTCCCTTGCCGAGGCGCGTGATCTCTTCAAGGCCGCTCTCGATACCGGAGGTGAAGGAGCTACTCGAGGGGGTACAGAGGGGCAGGTCGCCGATGGTCCAGAGGGTCTACAGCTACGTCTCGGCATACTCGAAGGTCAGCCCGGATGCCGCAAGGGCCCTCAAGGAGGAGCTGATGCGGGACCATGGCCTCGACGAGCTTGAGGCGACGCAGGTCGTGAACGTCTGCCCGATGACCGTGGAGGAGCTCAGGTCGGTCCTCTCCGGGTACAAGAGGCTGCTGCTGACGGTCCTCGCGGACGAGGAGAGGCTCAGGAGGATTGTCGAGACGATCAGGAAGCACGCGGGCTCAGACCGAAGGTCCGAGGACTGATATGCGGGAGTTCGAGCGCTGGAGGCCGAAGGTCTACGAGGACGAGGCGATAGTCCTAGGGATGGAGCAGTCGAGGAGGGGCGGGAGGCACGGGCACGCGAACGTCATCTACCTCCTGGGGACAGAGCACTTCACGCTCCTTGAGGCCGCGGTCTCCCCTGAGCTGAAGCTGGTCCCAGGGAACCTCCTCTACATCGGGAAGGACGCGCCGAGGGACATGGTCAGGATCATCAGGAGGATAGGGTACCAGGACCTCCCCGAAATGGCGAGACTCGAGCTCGAGAGGGCGGTGGAGAGGATCGTCAACGAGAAGGAGCCGAAGTTCGTGAAGTTCTTCAACACCTGCGGCCCCCTCACACCGAGGCTCCACGCGCTCGAAGTGATCCAGGGGATCGGGAAGAAGACGATGCTGAAGGTCCTCGAGGAGAGAGAGAAGAAGCCCTTCGAGTCCTTCGAAGAGATCGAGAAGAGGACCGGACTGCAGGACGTGAAAGGAAGCGTCGTGAAGAGGATACTCCAGGAGCTCTCTGACCCCGACAACAGGTATTGGCTCTTCGTGAGGCCGCCGCACGTCGAGGCCTGATTCCGGCGAGCTCGAGGCCCGGGGCTCCAGCTCTCACGTAAATATTGCCCGGCTCCGGGGCGGGTCGGGATGAGCGAGCTCGTGAGGATGGAGGACGTCTCCTTCGCTTACGCCAACTCCCGGAGCCCAGTCCTCCAGGGGATCAACATCCACGTGAACTACGCCGAGTTCGTGGGGATCGTCGGGCCGAGCGGGACCGGCAAGTCGACGCTCCTCAGGCTCATGTCTGGACTCCTCAAGCCCACGAAGGGCAGGGTCCTCTTCAGGGGCGAGCCCCTCAACGGTCCTAACCCCAGGATCTCGATGATGTTCCAGTCCCCGACGCTCTTGCCATGGCTGACCGTGATCGAGAACGTCACGCTCCCCCTCAAGGCGAGGAGGGACCTCACCGAGGAGGAGAAGAAGGAGCTAGGGATGAGGTTCCTCGACCTCACGGGGCTCTCGGGGTACGAGAGGGCCTACCCTAGGGAGCTCAGCGGCGGGATGCAGCAACGCGTCGCCCTCGCGAGGGCCCTCGTCAGCCTCCCAGACCTCCTTCTCCTCGACGAGCCGTTCAGCAACCTGGACCCGCTGACCGCGCTGGCCCTGATCAGGGAGATAGAGCACATGTGGTACGACTCCAGCCTCCCCCCGGCCTCCGTCGTGCTGGTCTCGCATAACGTCGACGAGATAGTCCAGCTCTCAGACAGGATCCTCGTCCTGAAGGGAAGGCCCGCGACCGTGGTCGCGGAGGTTAAGGTCGAGCTCGAGAGGCCTAGGGTCAGGCGGAGCCCGGAGTTCCTGAACATCGTCGATGAAGTGATCGTGCTGATGGGGAACTAAGGCTTAGACCTCCTGGTCCTCTTGATCCTGAAGGAAGAGGACTCGCCGTCGTACTCCAGTATCCCGGTCGCGACCAGCCAGTCGATGATGAATGAGTTGAGCCTCCTGAGCTGCTCCTCCTCTACCGCGCAGAGCCCAAGCCTCTCGTTGATCTCCTCGACCGAGAGCGGCGACTGGACCGAGGAGAGGAGCGCGATGATCGACCTGAAGGGCTCGAGGCCCTGCACTAGCTCCTTCAACATCCCCAGCTTCCCGGAGGTCCCCTTCCTGCTGAAGGCCTGACCCTCCCTCGTGAGGATCAGGTCACCGTTCGCCACCTCGACGAACCTCAGCGCCCTCGCGACCTCCGCGACCCTCAGGAGGTGCCCGGTCTCCATCCCGGTCTCCCTCGCGAGTCTGTGCAGGTCAATCCGGCCTCCCCAGAGCACCAGGACCTCGACCAGCCCCGCGATCATCGAGGGCGTCACGTCGATGGGGCAGCTCTGTTGCTCCTCTTCCGACAACCCCTTCGGACGAATCCCGGCGTCCTCATAAAAACCCTGACCCGGTTCTCATTTAAATACAGAACGAGCCCGAAGACTTGAGGATGGTGCAGGCGGCGAGGGCGGAGGCGCTCAGAACGGTCTTCGTGGGGAAGAGGAAGGAGGCGGTTGCGAGGCTGAAGGTCGAGCGGGGCTCGGGGAAGGTGGTGGTGAACGGCACTCCGATCGAGCTCTGGGGGAACTGGGTCGCGAGGGAGAAGGCGCTGGTGCCGATCAGGATCGTCGGCGAGGCCGCCGGTTCCTACAACTTCTACCTGAACGTACAGGGAGGAGGGATCCTGGGCCAGGCCGACGCGATCGCGATCGCGATCTCGAGGGCCTTGGCGGCGCTCAACCCGGAGCTGAGGAAGTCCTTCGAGGCCTACGACTACCACCTGATCTCCGGTGATCCGAGGAGGACCGAGCCCAAGAAGCCGAACAGGAGGTCCGCGAGGAGGTTCAAGCAGAAGTCCTACAGGTGACCCACCGAGGCTTAGAGCGACAGGCCTGGAGCTGACGGCCTCTTGCCGAGGGTCGACTTAGTGATAGCCGAGGCCGCGATCGAGCTGATCCCTAGGGAGCTCTGGGGAGAGCCCGACGTCGTCTCCTTCTGCAGGAGGAGGAAGAAGGACGTCAGGTGGACGCTCCTCGACTCCTCCTACCACCACAGGGCGATGAGGAGGCTCAGCGACGGCCACAGGCGCGGCAGACCTGACATCGTCCACTTCACCCTCCTCGAGGCCCTCGGCTCGCCGCTGAACCTCTCGGGGATGTTGGGGGTCCACGTCCACACCCGGGACAACAGGTGGATCAGGGTGAACCCCTCAACAAGGCTCCCGAGGGTTTACGACCGGTTCAAGGGCCTCATCGAGCAGCTCTACAGGGAGGGGAGGCTCACCGCCGACGACGGTACCGTCCTCCTCGAGATGGAGGAGTCGGACCTGAGGAGTGTGCTGGAGGAGCTCGGTCCGGGTCAAAGGGTCCTCCTCCACGAGTCAGGGGAGGACATGGAGGCCGCGATCGGGGCGGGTTCGGTCGAGGCGGACGGCATGAAGCTCATCGTCGGCGGCTTCCCGCACGGTGACTTCGGCCCGGAGGTGCTCGAGGTGGTCGACGTCGGGCTCAGGGTCTCGAACCACAGGCTCGACGCGTGGGTTGCGGTCTCGAGGGCCCTCTGCCTGCTAGAGAGGCACTTGCTGGGCTCTTGAGGAGGAAAGAGGTTCAGCCGTACCTGAAGATGACCCCGTGGCCACGCCTCTCGTGTCCGAAGTCCACGACGCCCTTCGGGCCTATCACGCCGCAAGTCCCGCACGCGACGCACGCCACATAGTCGAACCTAAGCCTCGCCCTCGCCACGTCCTCGAGGGTCTCCTTGAGCGCCCTGGCCCTCGCGGCCTCCTCGGAGAGCCCCTCGGACATCGCCCTGTTGAGGTTGAAGAGGTAGAGGTCTCTGTAGGACGCGAAGACGCCCTTGTCGAGCAGGAGCGTGTAGCAGTTGACCGGGCACGCCGGCACCCACTGCTTCAGGGCGAAGGCGGACGCGGCGTCGATGTCGACCTTGATGTGGCTGTAGTGGTGGTCCTCGTCGTACTGGAGCATGCCCGTGAGCT
Organism: Candidatus Calditenuaceae archaeon; assembly: GCA_025058175.1. Classification (GTDB taxonomy): domain Archaea; phylum Thermoproteota; class Nitrososphaeria_A; order Caldarchaeales; family Calditenuaceae; genus Calditenuis. The sequence continues at coordinate 42,635 of JANXED010000003.1, forward strand.
CTTGGACCCTCTTGATGACGTCCCTCGACCCCGAATGCGGAGCGTTGCTCGACGCCGAGATCACCCGCTCCCCTCCGGTCGCGAGCAGCAGCCTCGGGCCCAAACCGTACCCGATCCGGCCCTCGCTTATCGCGGAGTTGGTGGCGGACCTCCTGATGTCCCTGTGGATCGGTCTTAGGAGCTCCCTGTAGTGAGAGAGCGCGTCCTCGTCGAACTTGTCGGCCGCGATGCACCTCAGCGCGACCTCGGCCGCCATTATCCCGGTAGCGATGGCCCTCCTCATGCCGTCGATGAGGCCACCGATCTTGACGAAGGCTCCAAGCGCGTCGCCGGTCACCAGGAACCCAGCCCTGTAGGGCTTCTCGAGGAACGTCTTGTGGCCCTTCGGTATGTTGTGTGCCGAATACTCGACGAGCTCTGCGCCCTCGAGGTACCTGGAGACCGCAGGGTGTGCCTCGAACTCCTCCAGCATGTCCATCGGCTTCCCGACGTTGACCGGGTCCTCGGCCGCGCGCCTCAGGTACGAGTCCAGTGAGACGACGATCCCGACGCTGAGGGTGTCCTTGTTCGTGTAGAGGAAGGCGCCTCCGCTCACGCCCCTCATGAAGGGCCCGACGAAGTAGATCGCCTTGCCCTCGCCCTGCCCGACCCCGAACCTCTCCTCGATGAGCTCGGGCTTCAGCTTGAAGACGTGTTTGACGCCGTGATAGACCTGGTACGGCTCGAGCTTCGGCCTCAGTCCCGCCTCGACCACGAGGTTCGACGTGACGCCGCTCGCATCGATCACCAGCTTCGACCTCAGCTCCTCGTCGCTGGTCCGAACCCCGACCACCCTTCCGTCCTCGAAGAGGAGGTGCTCCACGGTGGTGCAGGTGTTCAACACTCCCCCAGCCTCTTGGACTCTGTTCGCCATCCACCGGTCCATTCTCGCCCTGAGGACCGAGTAGGCCCTCTCGCCGGTGTAGTTGAATCCCGTGACCCCGAGCCTTGTCAGGAAAGAGCGCTCGTCGACCCTCCTGACCTTGTACGACGCGGTGCCGTTGGAGCGAGTGGCCTCGGTGACGAAGAGGACCTCGTGCGAGACGATCCGCCTCTCGACCGGCCCCCTCTCGACGAAGTCGGGGAAGACGTCGATCACCGTGTAGCCCGGGATGTAGTCCAGGTACAGGACCCCGCCCGAGACGTTCTTGCTCCCCGCGAGGGGGCCGCGCTCCAGAAGGGCGACGTCGACGCCGTTCTGGACCAGCTTCATCGCGGCCGCGCATCCGGCGGGCCCCGCTCCGACAACTATGACGTCGAAGTCGTAGCCCAACTCAGATCGACCTCAGCTCCTCGATCAGCCTCGGGAGGAACTCGTAGAGGTCCCCGACGACGCAGTAGTGCGCGATCTGGAAGATGGGAGCGTTCGGGTCCGTGTTAACCGCGATGATCTTCTTCGCCCTCTGCATCCCGACCCTGTGCTGGAGGGCTCCGCTTATCCCTAGGGCGATGTATACGTCAGGAGCAACGGTCTTCCCCGTCTGGCCGACCTGCCTCTCCTTCGTGATCAGGCCCTCGAGCTCCTTGAGCTGGGCGTAGATCAGGGCCCTGCTCGAGCCGATCTCCGCCTTCAGCCTCAACTTCTCCTGTATCAGCCTCTTCAGCTCCTCCGCCATCTTGTAGGCTTCCCTCGGGTCCCTTGGGTTCCCCGTGGCGTCCCTCAATATCCCGAGCCCCAGGCTGACGACGACGTTCGCCTCCTCGAGCTTCACCTCGCTCTTCGGGAGGCGCCTCGTCTCGAGGACCTCCACTTGGAAGTCGTCTTCGTTGAACCGTGGCTCCCACTTGATCACCTCACCGGTCCTGCTCTCGTCCCTCGGCAACGGCGTGAAGTTCCCGGGCCTCACGCTGCTGATCTGGGGCCTGTGCTTCGGCGTGAAGATCTTCGCGATCCTCGTCGCGAAGTCGGGCCTCACCTGAGCTATGCAGTTCTTGTAGACGTACCGGCCCGTGGGCAGGTTCATGATGAAGTCCTCCACTATCAGGTCGATCACGTCCGCGGCGAGACCCGTCCTCGTCCTATAGGCGACCCTCGGTCCGAGGTCCTTCCCGATCTCGCTGGTCACGAAGAGCAGCGCCCACGGCTTCAGCTTCAGGACCATGTCGGAGAGGACGGTCGTGTACGGCAGGACCTGGTAGTCCTTGAGGCGGGGGTCGTCGCAGTAGATCACCTTATCGGCCCCGTAGTAGATCGGCTCGTTCACGAGGTCGCCGAGGTTGTAGCCCATCAGGACGCCGACGACCTTCATCCCGACCCTCTCGGCGATCTTCTTGGCACCGGCTATGACCTCGGTCGTCGCCCTGGTGAGACGGCCGTCCTCGTGCTCGCAGTAGACCCAGACGTCGGTGTACCCCTCTATCCTGACCTCAATGCTTTGCAGCTGCGAGGACACCGCCGAACACCTCCGCTATCAGGTCCTTCAGGTCGTACACCTTGACGAGCCCCCTCGCCTCGAGCTCCCTCACCAGCTCCTCCGGCAGGCCCTCGACCTTCTGGAACCTCTCGAAGGGCCCGTAGGTCTTGCCGTTGAACTCGAGCCTCTCGACCCTCTCGGAGAAGACCTTCGTCACGCCGAGGAACTTCTGGACCGGTATGCCGCCTATGTCTATCCCCGGACCGACGATCGTCGGGGAGCCTGCCAGCCCTATCTGAGAGGGGTCGGCGCCGATCGCGTCGGCGCTCCAGACGACGACCTCCGGAGACTTGTTCCTGTAAGAGAAGGACCTCGACCTCTTCCTCCTCGAGACCCGAGGTACGTCGGGCCTGTACTCGGGCGAGATGGTGATCAGGCAGGGCAGCGGAGACCTGACCCTCTGGACGTAGGACCCGAGCTTCCGCTCCGCAATCAGCGTCCCGCTCTCCGCGTCGACCTCGAACCAGGTGACGTGCGTGATGTCCGGTATCTGTCTGCCCATCAGGTCCGAGAGCGCTTCCGCGGTCTGGGGCCCGGTGCTCCCGGTCTCGCCGTCGGATGTCTTTAGCCCCGCGACGATCAGGAACCTCTCCAACTCGACCCTCACCCTATCTAGCGCCTCGATCACCTCGTCCCTCGTCGCCTGGCCCCTGGCGTAGCGCTGGAGGACCCCGAGCGGCGCGCCGGGCTTGTCGGTGTAGAGGAGGTTCGGGATCAGGTTCCTCTCGTAGAGCTCCTTCGCCCTCTCGAGGACCCTCTCGGGGCCTTCGCCGGACTCGACCATCGACCTCAGCTCTTCGACCGCGCCCCTGTTCAGGTCGAGCACCTTCTTGATCCCCAGGGCCAGCGTGTATGCGGTAGCCCACGTGTCGGCACCGGCCATCCTCCTGTCGCTCAGGATGATTCCCTCGTCGACGCCCTCGATGGGGTGGGCGTAAAGCTCCGAGATCAGCGGCTTCACCTTGAAGTCGGGGCCCATGCTGACCGCGACGAGCTTGCCGCCGTTGTACCTCTTCGCGTAGTCGGCGGCCTGGAGCGCCTTGAAGTCGAGCGGGTTGATCACGAGGTCCATCTCCTCCCTCTTCAGGACGCCGCCGACCGTGATGACCCTGGTCGTCCTGGCCGGCACAGCCTTAGTCAACAGTATCACGATCACGATCTCTCAAGAACTCTCTACCCTATGCTCTTAATTTATACCCTCCGAGAGAAATCGGATCGTCGGTATGCTGGAGTCGGGGGCAGACCCCGTCACTCGATCAGCGACTGGAGCCTCCTCAGGGCCTCGAGCTTCGCACGGTCGCCGAGCTTCGCGGACTTGACCGCCTCCCGAAGGACCTCGGCGTTCCTGAGCATCGCCCTCCTGTCGACCATGTAGGGCCTTCCGCTCTTCGTCCCGTGGGCGTAGGCGAACTTGACCGGGTCCCGCCAAGAGAGCCTAGTGCCGTAGACGAGCGCTGAGACGTACGCCAGCCCCCTGACCGTCGCTGGCCCCATCCCCTTAACAGAGAGGAGCTCCTCGAAGCTCTCGACGCCCTTCGCCCTCCTGACAGTCTCCTCGTCGAACGACCTCGGCGGGAGGAGGTGCCTTGGGACCTCGGCACCTGCGAAGGGCCCTGCGTCCCTATCGAGGAGCCTCTGGCCCTTAAGGAGGGCCCTGGCCTGAGTCAGGTCCTCGTTGAGCCTCGTCATGGGCGTGTCCTTCAGCATCTCGACCACCGCCTCCCTCGTCTCCCTCGACTCCGGGCTGGTCATGTCCAGTACTGCGGCCTCGCTCCTCTCGGCGACGATCGACGTGTGGGGCCTCTCGGCCGACGCTCCCTTCTCGGACGACCAGTGGTATCGCCTCGCTAACCCGGCCTCTACGTTCATCCCCTGGTTGATCGCCGCCCAGCTCCCCTCCTCCGAGACGACCATCGCGTGGAAGTAAACAGCGTAGGAGTCCTGGAGGGCCGCGTCATCGACGCTGCACGTCAGCCTCGAGACGGCGATCAGTTCGTCCTTCTCCCTGAGGCCCACCTCGCGGTCAAGCTTCTCGAGCTCGTAGGGCACCCACCTCATCTCCTCGCCCTTCCCTCCCACCACCTTCACCGGGACGTCCGCGCCCCTGAGCCCCTCCTTGAGGGCCTTGAGCGTGACCGTCGTCTGGCCGCTGGTGTCCCACTCGAACCCTAGGACGCACGCGAGGGCCGTCAGCCACGCGGGGTCAGAGAACCTCCTTACGGTCTCCTCGGGCCCGTGAACCTCGACGAGGGCCCTGACTATCTCCCTCCCCAGCTCGACCATCTCCTTGAAGTGGGGAACCGGACCCGAGACCAGCCAGAGCCTCGCCTCCCCTACCCTCCTCACCGGCACAAGTTCCGCCGCTCCAGATTTAGGATTTACCGCCTGTCGGACTGAGGGGCTTCCCTCCCCAGCGCCGAAAACGTTCAAATCCTGTGGCCTGATCGGGGCGCCGTGGCTGGAGAGAGGGTCCCGAGGGTCGTGGCCGTGGAGCTACAGTCGCCCGAGGACCTCTTCAGGCTGGCCTCCCTCCTGCCGGCGCCGTTCGTCAACTACTCGGCCGAGGACGGAGTCATCTTCCTCCCACTAGGAGGCCTGGGAAGGGCCGGGACGGTTTACTTCGCGAGGGTCGGCAGCGAGCTGAGGTCGAGGTTCGCCCACGTCAACAGGCTTAAGGGCACGGTGAGCTTCGGGGACGAGGCCTCGCTCGAGCCGAACGTCGTGAACGTCGAGGTCCTCAGGGTCAAGTCCCACAACGTCCCGATTCCGAGGTCAAAGTAGGCCGCGCCTGCTGAACTTTCTCCTCTGGGCGTACTGGTCGAGGTACCTGTAGACCGCGCTGTGAGGGGACCCTTGGACCAGCATAGTCACCGCTCTCATCGCTGCCTCCACGTCCTCCGGGTGCCCCATTATCGCGACCCTATCGCCCTGAATCGCGACGTCGACGTGGGCCGTCTCCTCGATGATCCTCTTAGTCTTCCCCTGCGCGCCGATCACCCTGCCCATGACCCTCCTGACGTCCTCAGGGTCCTTACCGACGTGCTCGGAGACGTCCATCACCGAGAGCGTGACGTTGTCGCTGGCGAGCTTCATAGCGACCTCGGGCTTGAAGCCGCTGGCTATCGCGGTCACCATATCCCTCGCCTTGAAGAGCGCGACCGGGTCCCCTCCTTCGGACGGAGGCCTAGCGAGCCTTATCTCGACCCTGCCGTCGGAGCTGTCGACGTTCAGCAGCACCCCCAGCCGGTCCTCGATGGCCTTCTTCGTCGATCCCCCCGGCCCTATCAGGACCGCGAGCCTCTCCGGGGGCACCGTGACGTAGAAGACCTGCTCGTGTCCCGCCATGGCTCCACCGGGTCTCCCGCGCCTCGCTATTCAAGCATTAGACCCGATCGCTATCTTGGGCCGGAAAGGGAAATTACGCCCAGCCCGGACTGAACACTGGGGTCAGTGTGGGCTTGCTACCGCCGCTCGAGGGCTTCATGCTGAGGGCCTACGTCGCCGGCGTCCTGGTCGCGGTGATCCTCCCGGTGGTCGGTAACTTCGTGGTCCCGAAGAGGCTCTCGATGATCGGGGACACCGCGGCCCACGTGACCTTCGGGGCTCTGGCAGCCGCGGCCCTCCTTGACGTCGCGTCCCAGGACCTCCTGCTGTACGGTGTGACCGCGCTCGCCGTGCTCGGGGTACTCTGGATGGTCAGGTCCCTGGGCTTCTCGGGCGATACGGCCGCGGCGATCTTCCTCGCCCTCGGGGCAGCCACCGCCTCGATCGCCTACAGCCTCGGGTCGAGGCTCAGCGTCCAGGGGATACTCTTCGGCTCGATCCTGCTGGTCGGGTGGGAGGAGATCGCGTCCGCGACCGTCGTACTAGGGGTTGTCCTGGGGACCCTCGCGCTCCGGTACAGGGCCCTCCAGCTCTACGTCCTCAGCAGCGAGCTCGTCAGGCTCAGGGGTCACAGGCCCGAATACGTCGAGGTTCTGCTGGCGGTCCTCGCGTCGATGGCCGTGGTGAGCTCGATAAGGCTTCTCGGGGTCCTGATGGTAACCGCGCTGACCATAATACCGGTGGCCGCCGCCTCGAGCCTCGCCACGTCGATGAAGCGGTGCCTGGCGCTCTCGATCGCGATCGCACAAGCGTCGGTCTTCGCCGGGGTCACGCTCTCCTATCACGTCGGATTCCCGCCCGGCGCAATGACCGTCCTCGTAGCACTCGCGGCTTTGGTCACGAGCTCCTCGCTCTCGAGGGCCGGGGTGAGGGTCTGAGTTGGCTCGCGGATCGATCGTAACAGCCCTCGCGCTCGCGGCCGCCCTCCTCCTCTCGTCGCACCTCCAGCCCGCGTCCTCGTCCCCGTCACTGGTCGTCAGCGTCCTGAACGCCGAGCACGTCGTCAACGAGCTGAGGGTCGTGATCGAGGGGCCGATGGGGACGCTCACCTACGAGGGGAGGGCCTCGGTCACGCTCTCCGGGGTCGTCAGGGGCGTCTACAGGGTCTCCGTGTACTGGAGGTCCCACCTGATCGCCTCAAGGGCCGTCGCTGTCAACGTCGAGAACGTCGTCGAGACGATCGAGCTGCCGTTCTTCGACTTCGCGCTGAGGGTCGTCGACCTGAGCGGCGCAGAGCTGCCGGGGCCCTTCGCGGTCAGGGTCGAGCCTCCGGACGCGCTCGGCGAAGTTAGGGTCGTAGGGAGCTCGATCGTCTTAAGGAACGCGCTGAGGACGCTTCACTACACGATATCGGTCGAGTGGGAGAGCAGGGTCTACAACAGGAAAGCCTTCGGCGTGGGAGCGGGGTCCGGCGATGACCTGAGCAGGAGGGGCGCCGTCGTGCTCCCGGTCGGCGACGTGAGGGTCTCCGTGATCGACAGGAGGGGCAAGGGGCTGGGCGGTGCGGTCTTGAGGGCGATGGGCGTGAGCTCCGCGACCGACGAGGGAGGAGCGGTCGTCCTGAGGAGGGTGCCGCTGGAGGGGCCCGAGGGGCCGAACAGCCTCCCGGTGACCGTGACTTACGAGGGCTATGAGGTCGCCAGCGAGGTCCTCCTGCTCAGTAGGGAGGTCAGGTCCTTCACCGTGACCGCGTCGGTCTACGAGCTGACGGTCTCCGTGCTCGGCGCGAACGGCCAGCCGCTTCAGGGGGCAAAGGCCTCGCTCGTGAGGGAAGGGCACGAGGTCGGTACCGCCTTCGCGGACCAGGGAGGCGTCGCGAGGCTCAGCAGGGTCATACCGGTCAAGCACTTCCTAAGGGTCGAGTACAAGGGCCTCTCTGAGGTCAGGGAGCTCTCGCCGGAGGCCGTGAGGCGCGGGTCGGTTGAGCTGAGGCTCCCGGTCTACCTCGAGATCGGGGGCATCCCGCTCACCTTCGAGCAGCTCGTCGGCCTCGCGGCCGGTTCGGTCGGCTCGGTGGTAGCGGTCGTCCTCGGGATCGCCCTCTTCGTGAGGTCCAGGACCAGGAAGCTCCGGGTCGCGGGTCCTATCTACTGACCGGTTGCCACTCCCTCGGGTAGCGCCAGTCGGAGCCGTGCGACCTGAACCCAATCCTGAAGACTTCGGGCATCATCCTCTTGTGCTGGCTCGACCTGACCATCCTCTCGACCCTCTCCACTAGCGAGGCGTCCACGCCCAGCTCCTCCGCCACCCTCTCGGAATCCATCCACATGTCGAACCTCAGGTAGAGGATGCTGTCGAGCAGCTCGTAGCTCATCCCGATTTCGTCGACCGCCAGGTGGTCCCTCCAGAGCCTAGGAGAAGGCGGCTTCGTCAGGACCCTTTCCGGTATCCCGAGGTACATCCCCAGCTGCCTCACCTGCGTCTTGTAGAGGTCCGCGATGGGCATCACGTCGACCCCGGCGTCGCCGTACTTGGTGAAGTAACCGATCGTCAGCTCGGACTTGTCGCTGGTCCCGATGACGAGGCTGTCCGTGCTCGCGGCGACCGCGTGGAGGAAGACCATCCTCACCCTCGCGGCGATGTTGCCCCTGACCACCCTGTCCGCAACGTCAGCCCTCGCGGATATCTCCTCGACCACGTGGTCCACGTCGATGATTCTGTAGTTGGACTCGGGGATCGAGAGCTCCTTGACGACCGTCAGGGCGTCCATCAGGTCCTCCTCAGGCGTCACCGAGGTCGGGAGTATCAGGCACCTGACCCTCTCCGGCCCCAAGGCCCTAGCCGCGATGTACGCGGTCACGGTCGAGTCCAGTCCCCCGCTCAGCCCGACCACGCCCCCCGACTTCCCTGCGTGTTCGAAGACGTACTGCCTCAGCCGCCTCGAGAGGTACTCTGCGATGAGCTCTGCGTCGATCTCGAGCTCCCTTATCGGGATCTCCCGCAAATCCCGCCCGCCCACCTCGGGCCCATCCTAAAAATCTAACCCGAGGCGCGTCGCTTCAAGGGGATGCGGGAGGTCGAGAGGCCAATACCTAGGGCAATGGCCTCGCAGCACCCGGACCACGTCTCGGCGCCTCCGTGGTCGAGCGACCCGATGATCGCGGGGGAGGACGAGGTCGTCGAGGTCTACTGGGCCTACGCGGAGTACGGCGCGGACGAGGTGATGTGGGACGCTGAGGGGAAGGACATTGACCCGCACGTACTGAGGAAGCTGATCACGTCGTACCCGGACTACTTCAGGTCCAAGAGGCTCGGGAAGGAGGTCTTCCTCACCTTCAGGCTCCCGAACCCCTCCATCGAGGTCGTCGAGCGGAAGGTCTTCCTCGAGACGCTCCAGTCGATCCCTAGGCACAACGACGTCGCGAGGGCCTTCTACGGCGACGAGGGCCCTCCCGCGGTCTTCGAGGTGATCCTGCCCTTCACCACCAGCCACGTCGAGCTCCTCAGGGTCGGGGAGAGCTACAGAAAGGCCGTGGCCGCTCCCCTGAAGGAACGAATCGACTTCCAGGGCACTAGGCTCGCGGACTGGGTCGGCGAGATTGAGCCGGAGTCGGTCGGGGTCATACCCTTGGTCGAGGACCTCGGGACGATATCGAGGCTCGAGCAGCTGCTGGTGAAGTACGCGGAGCTCGTGGGCCCGAAGTACCTCAGGGTCTTCCTCGCCAGGTCGGACCCTGCGATGAACTACGGCTTCGTCGTCGCGGTCCTCCTCGCTAAGTACGGACTCTGGGCCTGCAGGAGGGCATCGGAGCAACTCGGGATACAGATCTTCCCTATCATCGGCGCCGGGTCGCTCCCGTTCAGGGGCCACAACTCCCCCGAGAACGTCGAGGGCTTCGCGGAGGAGTACAGGGGCGTCCACACGGTCACGGTCCAATCGGCGTTCAGGTACGACTACCCTGTCGAGCAGGCGAGGACAGCGGTCTCGAGGTTGAAGTCTGCCCTCCCCGGCGGCGAGGCAAGGGAGGTCGACAGGGAGCTGATGCTGAGGGTCGCCTCGAAGCTGGTCCCGGCGTTCCAGGGCAGCGTGGAAGCGGCCGCGAGGGCGATCAACCTTGTCGCGTCCTACGTCCCGCCCAGGAGGGCGAGGAGGCAGCACGTCGGCCTCTTCGGCTACAGCAGGAGGGTCGGGTCGATAACGCTGCCCAGGGCGATCCCGTTCACAGCCGCGCTCTACTCGATCGGGATGCCTCCCGAGTTCATCGGACTCAGGGCGCTGAGCTCCCTGACCGAGGAAGAGTTCGACTTCCTGAAGGAGACGCACGTCAACATCAGGAGGGACCTCGAGGCCGCCGCGAGGAGGGTCAGCTGGGAGTGCATCTCACTCTTCAGCGAGAACAGGGATGAGGCGAGGAGCGCGTTCGGGTCCGAGTTCGTTGAGCGGTTCGTCCCGAGTTACGTCGAGGACCTCAGCGCTGTCGAGGAGAACCTCGGGGTGAAGACCGGCCCGAGGTCCCTCTCCGACAGGGTCTACCTCAAAGCCGTCGAGATCGTCGCGATCTCCGTCCTCACCGGACTCGACCCGAGGCAGGAGCTCGTCAGGGCCGCCTCGCTGCGCCGCTCCTTAGGGTAGGCCCTTGAGCCGTCGGGCTGTGACAACGCTAAAGCCTGCGCCGCCGACGCGGTGCCGTGGTTGCGGAGCGGAGCTCGAAGCGGTACGTGGCGAGGCTCGAGGTCGAGGGTGGAGCCGCGGCGAGCGTCGTCTCTGATGTCTTGGAGAGGTTCGGGCGCTCGGTGACCGGCCTTTACCTGGGCTGGGACGCTGAGGAATCTAGGGAGGTCTACGTGGAGTTGGAGTGCGACGAGGACTTGCTTGTGGAGTTCGTCGAAGAGGTGAAGAGGAGGAGCGGGGTGATCTCGCTGACGGTGAGGAGCCTCGAGGGGCTATTGGACTTCGCTTCAGCTTGGAGAAAGGCCCTCTGACCCATCAGCCGAGCTTCCTCCTTAGCCAACCCATTATCGCGTCGATCGGGTTGATCGAGGGCGGGTTCGTGGAGATCTTCGGCCCCGCTAGCGCCACTGGATTGTAGACCAGCCCGACCCTTGAGGTCGACGAGAGCTCGAAGTCCGGAGTCATCTCGAGGGCGTAGAACGGGCAAGCGTCGACGCAGAACCCACAAAAGACGCACCTCCCGTAGTCCACCGAGGGGAAGTAGGACTTCTTGTTGACCGGGATGTTCAAGTTCCTCTTCTCGACACGCAGGGTGACGGAGGAGCCGTCCTTGGAGAGCTCGTAGACGGCCCTGTCCGGTGACTCGTCCTTCACCAGCCTCACCTCGTAGCCCTCGGAGATCAGGGCCCTGAAGGGGTCCTCGAGGTAGTTGACGACCAACCGATCGAGGCCGTGCGCCCAGACCGCGTCTGCGTTGAGCCTCACCGAGTACCCGGACTGGGTCTTCGTCGCGGCCTTGAGGTCCACCATCACAGGGAGGATCGGGTGCGAGAAGCCTCCCCTGTACTCGTCCGAGAGGTACCTCGTGAACCCCTCCGCGATCAGGTCGACGGCCCTCGTGACGGGAGAGCCCCTCTTCCCCAGCTCCGCGTAGGCCGACTCGGCCATCTCGAGGAAGACGTCGTAGGCGTAGACCATCGTGATCGCCTCGGCGATGTTCTGACAGGCGATGTCGCAGAGGCTGCATCCGGTGCACTTGTCGAGCCTCAGAAGGTGCCTTCCCTTCGACCCCGGATACGCGATCCCGGCCTTGGGGTCGTACCTGTAGTTCTCCTGGAGCGCGCTCGGAACCCTCTCGTATGGGTACTTGAACGTGTAAGGCTTCGCGAAGACGTGCTTGGCCGCCGTCCAGAGGGGGCCCAGCACCTCCTTCAGCGTGACCATTCGGGATCCTCTCCTACTCGTCGATAATAAATTGAACTGGTGAACGTGGGTCCGGTCTTGAGAGGTTCGCGGGTCGGCGCTCAGGTTTTAATCGGGTTCGATCGGGGCTGCGGCGTGAAGTTCGAGGGTTCCTTCGAGCTTAACGCACCGCCCGAGAAGTTCTTCAAGGTGGCCAGCGACCCGAGGCAGTTCAGCAAGGCGATCCCCGACGTCAGAAAGGTCACCGTGATCGACGAGAGGCAGTTCGCCGTCGAGTTCGTGATCTCCCTCGGTCCGATAAAGGGGAACATGAAGGTCGACTTCAGGTACGAGGACGTCACGCCCTACAGCAGGGTTGCGGTCGTGGGGAAGGGGAGCGGGCTTCAGTCGACGGTCAACGTGAGGATCGACGCCCAAGTGGAGCCGTCCGAGAGGGGGTCGAGGGTCAAGTGGGCAGCGGACCTCACGGTCGGCGGACTGGCGGCGAGCGTAGGCGGGAGGTTGATCGAGAGCGTGACGAAGGAGAAGGTGACCGAGATAATAGACAACCTCAGGAAGATCGTCGAAAGGGGCTGAGGCACTTGACCTGCGTTAGCCCGTGATGCTGTGGTACCACCTGAGTATGTACTCCGGTAGCTTAAGCCCCCTCTCCTGCAGCCTCTCGACCAATAGGATCGGGACGGGGCTGGTCGCGAACGCGGCCTTGATGTAGAAGTCGTTCGGCGCGCCTGGCTCGGCGTTCGTCTCGATCCTGAAGGTGTGGTCCGAGAGCGACTCGAGCGTCGTGTTGCTCCTCCCGACTATCGAGAGCACGGTCCCCCCGAGCTTCTTGAAGTTCCTGCACCAGGAGATCACGACTTCGGTTTCGCCGCTGTAGGAGATCACGAGGAGGACGTCCCCTGCCCTTGGCGGCGGCGTGCTCGACTCCCCCGCGACGTAGACCTGGTCGCCGATCGCCCTCTTTACGTGTCCCAGCCTCACGGCTATCATCCTGCCCACCTCCCTTCCGCTCCCGAGTCCCGCGAAGAACGCGAGGTTCCTCCTCTCCAGGAGCTCCACTAGCGTCTTGGTGAAGTCGCTGCCCACGAATGCCTCGATGACGCCGTTGGTCTCGTTCATCAGCCTCTGGACCCTCTCCCTGATCTCGTAGGGCCTGCCGGTGTAGAGGGACTCGGCTATCGCCTGTAGGACGAGGCTGGCGCCTAAGATGAAGACGTCCTCGAGGATCCCGACGGACTTGAAGGCTGACGTGTCGACAGCGTCCTCGTCGATCTCGCGGCCCTTCACGGTCAGGCAGGTCCCGAAGTCCCTCCCGAGCCTCCCGAGCGGAGAGTTCGGGTCGCTCGTGACGACGTCGACGCTGAACTCCCTCCTCCTTCCGGTCCTGGTGATGTAGAGCGCGAGCTTCTGGGCGTCCACCAGAGGCACCAGCGACCTCCCGCTCCCCGAGAGGACCAGAAGCGAGAGCTTGCCGTAGCGCTCCCAGAGGATCGGCGCTGCGCCGTCCATGTCCCGGTCGGGGAAGCCGACGTCAGCCCTGTCCATCACGACCTTCCCTCCCCTCATCTTCGCGATCTCGGAGCAGACGATGTTCAGGGCGCCCTTGCTCCTCCCCTCGCCGTTGAGCACGATGACGCCTGCCCCCCTTAGCGACGCGTATAGCGCCGCGGCCTCCTCCCAGTTGACCTGTGAGACGTTCTCGAAGACCTGGTTCATGTAACCGATGGAGCTCCTCGGGATCAGCATCCCTCGGCCCTACCAGATCTCACCGTGATTTAAGCTTGGGAGCTCAGAGATGGGATCGGACTCGGCCTCTGGCTCCTGTATAGGGAACGTACCTTAATATAACGAGCGAAGCTCTGTCGCTCAGGGCATGGCGTTTCAGTACCCGTTCCCCGGAGCGACGACGCTCGGAATCAGAGGTAAGGACGCGGTGGTGCTGGCCTCGGAGAAGAGGCTGACCTACGGCTACTTCGTCGTCTCGAAGAACGTCAGGAAGGTCTTCCAGGTCACCCCAAGGGTAGGAGCGGCTTGCGCGGGGTTAGTCTCGGACATGCAGAACCTCATTAGGGACGTAAAGTTCCTCGTGAATCTGTACGTCATCGAGGAGAGGAGGCAGCCCTCCGTCACCGCGATCGCGAAGGTGATGTCGAACCTCCTCTTCGGGAGCAGGTACTTCCCCTACCTGACCGAGGCGATCGTCGGCGGCTTCGACGACAAGGGGCCTCACGTGTTGGTCCTCGACGCGATGGGCTCGATGATCGAGGACGACTACGCGGTCGTCGGGTCGGGCGCGGAGATCGCGGTCGGCGTGCTCGAGGGCGAGTACAAACCCGAGATGGGCTCCCAGGAGATCTACTCGCTCGCGATCAAGGCCCTCAGGGCGTCCATGGCCAGGGACAGCGGCAGCGGTAACGGCATCGACATCCTCCTCATAGGGAGCAGCGGGATTCTGAAGGACGAGACCGTCCCCGTCAGCTAGGCACCTTTCAGTCCTGGTCGGACCCACATGGCTCAGTTCAAACTATATCAGGTGGTATAACGCTGTTATGCGCGATGGCCCTGAACCTCGTGGCCATCAAGGCCCTCCTGAACCTCTACGCACAGAACGGGTTCTCCAATAGCGTCAGGGTCTCCACCCCCGCTCTCGCTAAGGCCCTGGGGACCTCGCAGCAGTCGGCCTCTAGGATCCTGATAAGGCTCGAGAAGGAGGGGCTGATCGAGAGGCGGTCCGTGGGCAGGGTGACGTACGTGAGGGTGACGGAACTCGGACTCAACAAGCTATTGGATCTATATACGGACCTCAGGGCGGTCATCGAGAGGCCGATGGACTTCGTGCTCGAGGGCAGGGTCTTCACGGGCTTCGGCGAGGGCGCCTACTACGTCTCGTTGCCCGAGTACAGGCGGCAGTTCAGGGAGAAGCTTGGGTTCGACCCTTACCCGGGAACGCTGAACGTCAGACTGCTCTCGGTCGACTCGATACACAACAGGAGGCTGCTCAGCAAGATCGCCGACGTCAGGATCGAGGGCTTTAGAAACGGGAACAGGACCTACGGCGGCCTCAAGGCGATCGGCGGGACCTTCAACGACTCCGAGCTCTGCGCTGTGCTGTTCATCGAGCGGACGCACTACGGCGACGACGTCGTAGAGGTCATCTCGCCGGTCTACCTCAGGGGGAGGTTCGGGCTGAAGGACGGCGACAAGGTCAGGGTAAGGGTCACGATACCTAAGGAGAAGGTCGAGCGCGAGCAGGTCGGCGGTGAGCTCGTGAGCGTCGGACCCTGAGCGGCTTCTCCCGAGCGGCTTAAATCGAGGGCGTTGAGCGAGAAGAACGGAGGTGCTTCGGTTTTGGATCTGGTCGAGGAACACGCGGAGTTCGTGAGGGGGAAGAAGGTCCTGTTGGACCTCTCTCCCGGGCCTGGGGCCGTGGGCATGATCCTCGCGAACGTCCTCCTGGAGCAGAAGGGCGTCAGGAGGGTGAAGTCCCTCTTCTCCCCGCACTTCCCGCAGGTCTGTCTGATCGACAGCGAGGGGGTCTCGAGCCTCCCCAAGGTCGAGGTCTACCAGTACGTCGACTCGGTAAACGCGGTCGTCCTCGTGAGGAACTTCGTCGTCGACTCGACGGAGGCCGGCGAGTCGGTCTCGGAGAGGCTCGTCAGGGATCTGGGGATCATTCCGGAGGACCTGCTCATCGTCGTCTCGAGCAGCAGGTTCACGGGCACCGGCGACCTCTACGTCGCCTCCACCGACCAGGAACTCCTCAGGAGGGCAGTGGCCCTGGGCGCGAAGATGGCCCCATCCATGGACGCGCTCCCAATGGACAGACTCTCTTCGGCGCTCCTCAGGAGGTGCGTGATCTCCGGCGCGAGGGCGATGTTCGTCGTCGCCGACACCGAGGCGTTCATGCCCGACTTCAGGGCCACTAAGAGGCTTGCTCAGCTGATCTCGACTCTTCTCGGGATCCAGATCGACACCACGAGGCTTGACGAGGAGGTCGCAAAGCAGCAGAGGTTCATCCAGCAGATGGAGAGGGCCGTGAGGGGGATGCTGGAGCACGGGGAGGAAGAGGAGAGGAGGCCGTCCTACATCGGATGACTCAGTCCACGATCTCGTAGATGTAAACGTAGGCGTAGGTGTTGGGGCTATACGGCGGACTTGATGAGTAGACCAGTCTGAACCCTTCTATCTGGGGCGGACTGTACGTGTAGTAGGTCTGCGCCCCGAGCCTCACTGGCTTATAGGGTATCATCAGCCCTAGCGTCGTCTCCCTCCAGAACTTCTCGGTAGCTGTGGTCGGGGATCCCTCAGGGCCTAAAAGGCTCGCCTCATCTATCCTCTGATAACCGATGTTCTCCGCCTCTTGATTCGCTATCTTCAGCATCCAATACCATTTGCTTTCGTCTCCGTAAAATAAGAGCTGGCCTCCCTGCTGGCCTCCGACAAAGGGTGCGAAGGTCACGAAGATCAGTACGTGTGTCGCACCAAGCTCCTTGAAGATCCTCTTGCTCGCGTTCGGAGGCGAGAGGAAGGCGTAGGCTGTCTTCGCGATCCTGATGCTGTCGATGGTCGTGTTGTCGATGATGCTGGTCCTGTTGCCGAGCCTCGAGATCCAGTTGCCATAGTCCCACCAGGACGCCACGACCGCGTCCTGAGGTAGGTTGTTCCTCATCCACTCGAGGGCCCTCGGCCAATCGTGGAGGGGTTGCTTGACGGGCAGGCTGCTGGCCAGCACGGTCGGCGGGACGTCGGCGTAGTCGATGCTGGAGTACTGGGAGAGTCCCCCGGCTTTGGCGGGGACGTAGTACAGCGTCAGCGCTAGCAGGACGGCCAGCGGGACAGCGATCGCAACCCTGCTATCGAACGGCGCCCTTCTCCTGGCCCTCGGGGCGGGAGCCGCTAGGGCCTTGAAGGTCGACTCGAGGACGTGGGAGGTCGTCGTCCCGGCGAGAACGGCCACGACCGGCGAGGTCGGGAGGGCGAGCCTCACCATCGAGGAGGCGAAGTAAAAGGCCAGGACCGCGTAGACCGTCAGGAAGACCGACTCGTTGGTCCCCCTCTTCACCAGGAGGTAGAGCGCGAAGGGCGCGAGGAGGAGCGTCGGGCCGAAGTCGAGGAAGAGCGAGCCCCAAGTAGCGAGCTGGTTCTCGGCCACCGACTGCACGATCGGGAGGGTGCCCCTCAGCTGCGGGAGCAACACTGAGAAGAACTTCAGGCCGGGTATGTCGAGGGCTCCGAGCGCGAGGGATGCCAATCCCACTACCCCGATGGCCAGCACGATGCCCCTCGTCACGAGGAGGGACCTCACTTCGTCGAGGCGCTCCTTCGCCAGCCACGCGGCCACCAGATATGGTATGACCAGCCAGCCCGCAGCCATGCTGATCTCGGTGAGGTAGCCTACGCCGAGCTTGGGGACGTTGACGGCTATCGAGGCGTAGGTCGCGAAGGTCGCGAGATAGGCCACTAGGATCCTCCTGTCCATCCTGCCCAACAGTGCAAGCACAGCCGTGTAGAGCGGTATCAGCGCGATCACTAGCCTGTGAGCTCCCCAGGTGGCCGTGACGTACCCGATCAGTAGCCCCGCGATGAGGCCGAAGAACAAGGAGCCCCTCAGTGTCCTCTTCTCGTTGATGGCTATCAGGTAGAAGATGAAGGCCGCGTGCATCAGCGGTATCGAGAGGGCCTCGTCGTCGAACCAGCCGTAGTGGGTCCTCGAGATGTGGGCCGCGCTGAGCGCTAGGAGGAGCGCGGAGGCGAGGGCAGCGCCCCTCCCGACGACGTACCTCGCGAAGAAGTAAACGGCTACGACGGTGACCATGCCGTAGAAGACTGGGAGCGCTGCTGCGAGCGCGACGGGGTCGACCGATACGCCCATCGACGAGAGGGTCAGGTAGACGAAGGCCATGGTGAAGGCCACTCCGGGGTAGAAGGTGGTCCCCACGTTGAGGCCAGTCGGGTGCCACGAGAGCGTGTCGACCATCCCCCTGAACTCCCAGAACCCGGCCCAGCCCCTCTCGATGATCATCCTCGCGACCGTGTAGTGCCACCAGGGGTCGAACTCGCTGAGGACCGGGCCCCACCTCGCGGGGAGGGACCTCACCATGAAGGCCGCCGAGACGGCGAGCAGCAGTATAGCGGCCTCGAGCGGGGTCAGCCTCCCGCCAAGCCTCCTGTCGAGCCACCTCAGGGGATCGGAGAGCCTCTCCAGCAGCCTACCCGCTCCGCTCCGCATCCCCGGTTACCGCGATGACTCACCTAATAATCTAACCCCAAAGCTGCGATCACTTAGCCAGCCCGAAGGCCATTCCGATCAGGAGCCCGACGAAGAACATTGGGTAGCTCAGAAGGGGTCCGAGCAGGCTCCTCACCGAATCCATTATCGGCCTCAAGGACTCGAGGAGAGACTGGAGGGGCAGCACGTCAGCGAGGGCGAGGCCGAGCAGCACCGTGACGGCGATGACCAAGGTCACTAACACAAGTCCCCTCAGGGCCTGTGCCAACCCGTACCCAATCAACATCCCGACCATCAAAGTGATGCCGTGGACGACGTACTGCTGCGTCGAGGGGTCCAGCAACGCAGCCCTTATGTTACAACATCAACTAACGGTTATAAGCTTTCTCCGTCACCTCTGAAACTCATTTCCACCTGCCGTAGATTAGGTACAGGAGCGCAGCCTCCGTGTGCATCCTGTTCTCGGCTTGGTCGATCATCACGGAGCTCGGACCGTCGGCCACCTCGGCCTCAACCTCCTCGCCCCTCTTCACAGGCATGCAGTGCATGAACTTGGCTCCGGGTTTGGCCTTGGACATCAGCTCCCTCGTGACCCTGTAGCGAGGCAGGAAGGCCTTCAGCCTCCGCTCCCTCTCTGCCTCGAAACCCATCGAGACGAAGACGTCGGTGTAGACGAAGTCCGCGTCCCTCACGGCCTCGACCGGGTCCTCGGTGAATGTGAGCTCCGCGCCAGAGGCCCTTGCGGACTCGAGGGCCTTCCTCCTCTCCTCTTCAGGGACCCAGTAGCCCTCAGGTGAGGCGATCGCGAAGTCGACGCCGGTCAGGGCGCAGGCCTGCATCAGGGAGGTGGCGACGTTGTTCCCGTCCCCGACGAAGGCCACCTTGACCCCCTTGAAGGTCTTCTTCAGCTCGAAGACCGTCATCAAGTCGGCTAGGGCCTGGCAGGGGTGGTGCTTGTCCGAAAGGGCGTTGATCACCGGGACCCTTGAGTTCGCGGCCAGCTCCTCCAGCGTCGAGTGGCTGTAGACCCTGCAGACGAGTCCGTCGACGTACCTCGAGAGGACCCTCCCCACGTCGCTGACCGGTTCGCCCCTAGCGAGCTGCAGCTCCGCGGACGAGATGTAGTCGAACCTCCCACCGAGCCTGCTGATCGCGGAGGTGAAAGAGACCCGCGTCCTTGTCGAGGGCTTCTCGAAGATCAGCGCGATCGTCTTCCCCTTCAGCCCCGAGCTCGGGTAACCTTCCGTCTTGAATCGCACAGCGGTCCTGACGGCCTCGACGAACTCGTCCCTCGAGAGGTCCAGGACCTCGAGGAAGTGCCCCCTCATCTCGGCACTGGATTCCGATTGTGGGATAATAGCGTATTCCGGTTCAAGCTCCGCGCGCACTTCCACCTTCGCACCGGTCCTGCTCTCTCCGCTTAAATCGGATGGGCCCGCGGACTCACCGGGTTGGCGGTCCAGCTCAGGACCAAGAGCGGCCTGAGGCCCCTGACAGTGAGGCTGCCTGAGGCGTACCTCGACGCGCTGGAGGAGCTGGTCGACTCGGGGGTCTACGCTAGCGTCGCCGAGGCAGTCCGGATGGCGATCAGGGACCTGATCTCGAGGGAAGGGTTCCTGATCAGGGCGGAGCGGAGATGAGCCGAGGCCTGATGGTCAAGGAGGTCGAGGGCGCGCTGCTCGGGCTCGTTGAGAGGCTGAGGGAGGAGGGATTGATCGCGGCCGTTGTGAGGGAGGTCACGCTGCCCATCTACCCGAGGGCCTTCGTCTTGCTGAGGGAGGTGCGCCTCGAGAGGACAACCGTCGGCGGGAGCGGGATCGGCGCCGACCAGGAGTACGAGGTCGTCGTGGAGAGCTCGAGGCCGGACGCAGTGCTTCAGGCATCGGAGGCGGTCAGCGCTGCAGTCAGGTTCGCAGAGCTGGTCCTCTCCGAGGGCCCGAGGGAAGTCGGCGGCCGGCCTCTGGAGCTCTTCCCCTACGAGCTGAGGGTCCTCGACGTCCTCGAGTCGGGGAGGAAATCGACGGTCGTCTCTGTCCGCGTGAGGGCTCGCGTCGGTTGAGATCCTCCTCGGGCCTACTCCCAAGCAGCCTCATCAGCGTCAGCGAGAGCGCCATCACCGCGACTCCCAGAGGCAGGAGGATCGGTGCCGCGGTCCTGAAGTCTCTCCTCGAGGCCACCAGCATCGCGACCCCGATGCCGTAGGCGGTGCCGAGCGCCGCGACCACCCTTCTGAAGACGGTGGACCTCTCGGAGTACGCAAGTCCCGCAGCAGCCGCGAGGGCGACCGAACCAGCTGCCAAGAGGGCCAGCGACTCGGCGGTCCTCCACCTCACCCTAATCTCGTACTCATCGAAGTGGACCGGGAAGTCGCCGGGGAGCGGGACGTGGAACTCCCTCACGACCGTCCTCTTTACAAGCTCCGACTCGGGCGAGGAGAGAGCGATCCCCCCTCCGATCAGGGCGAGGGAGGCGAGCGCGAGCCCGGCCAGCAGCGTGACCCTCATCTCCTCAAGCCCCTCCGGGAAGCGAGCATGGCGCTCAGCAGGTCGTTAAGCAGCGTCACGGTACCTCCGGTGAGGAGCATCTGGTCTAGGCGGACGTCGTCGAGCTCGAGTCCAAGGTGCGCCGAGGTCAGGCCGACCAGCGCCCCGAGGGCGACCGTCCTGAGGAACTTCTCCGGCGAGAACTCCTCCCGCCTCCTCGACTTGAGGTAGCCCGCGCCGGCGAAGACAGCTCCGTAGAGCGCGCCAAAGAGGGCCGAGGAGAGGCTCAGCTGGACCTCATGCTCCAACCGCGTACCACCTCTTGGTCCTCGGCGAGAGCCTGACGGAGCTGTTGCAGCAGGGGCACCTCAGCGAGCCTCCTCTGTCCTCGCAGCACCTCGAGGGTAACGCGACCTCGCAGACCGCGCACCAGGCGTACCCGAGCCCATACCTCACCCTCCTCGACGCGCCCTCGACTGAGGCGCAAGTGGACCTGCACCTCACCTCTTACCCGACCTCCTCCCGGCCCTCCTGACCATCTCGCTCAGCGAGAGGGCGCCGCCGAAGCTCCCGACCAGCGTCGCCTCTATCGCCCTGCCTGCCCAGAGGAGAGCCACGAAGGCCACGGCTAGGAAGATCGCTAGGGCACCGAGCCAGTCCTCGACGCCGAAGCTGACCGTAACGCCCCTCTGGTTCCTCCTCACCGTCAGCCTCGCCTCCCTCCTCACCTCACTCACCCGTCAGGAGCACCGTGCCCCTCGCCCTGATGTCCTCCCCGAGGGCCGCGAGCTCCTCCCTCACCGCCCTCAATAGTGAAGCGGCCTCCTCCTTCCTCGTCGACCTCCACGCCAGAAAGAGGAGCGCGGCGACGGTGCTGGAGAGCTTCCTGATCCTCAGCGGTGGGTCCGCGAGCGGGACCTGGTGCCCGTGGGACTCGAGGGTCGCGTCGATCAGGGCCTCCGCCTCCTCGAGGAAGACCGCCAGCAGCTGGTCGAGGGACGAGTCGTCCTCCTGCAGTCCTACCTTGACCCTTACCTCCCGTATTGAGCCGTACATCGGTCTTCGAGTGATCGAGCCTCGGATTAGCCCTCGCTATGTTGAAAGACTGTTTTCAAAACAGAACTTCGCCAAAATTCAAAAAACCGGTAACCAGTAAGCCAGGCCATGTTCTGAATTGACGTGGCCAATAGGAGGGTGAGGGAGCTCTTGAAAGGAGTGAAGGAGGGGGAACTTGTGGTGGTGAAGTGGTGGGACGCCTGCACCTGGAGGGACGTTCCGAACACCGTGAAGAACCCGGAAGTCATAGACAGCCCGATCTACTCGATTGGCGCGTTCGGAGGGTTCGTGAGGGGCGAGAGGATCGAGTACTTGCGACTAGTGGTGGAGAGGAAGCCCGAGACCAGTGACATCACGTACATCCCTGTTCAACTCATCGAGAGCGTCGAGAGGGAGAGGTTCAGCGTCCCGAAGAAGGGCGTGAGGAACTACCTCGACAACGTGAGGTACTACGGTGAGGGGCTTTGAGGGGCTCCCTGATCCGGACGGTCACGAGGGTCGAAAGGAGGCTCGCGAGGCTCGCGAAGGCGATCGAGAGGAGGCCGCAGGAGAAGCAGGCGCCTTCTGACTGGAGGAGGATCGAGGACGAGGTCTGGGCGCTGGTCCAGGAGGCCTGCTCGCTCTCCCAGGCCGCGAAGTCGAAGGGCGACATCAGGGCCTCTCAAGCGTGTGTAGGTATCGCGCTGAGGGGGCTGGCGCTGTTGGGCAGACTGAAGAGGGAGAGGGAGCTGGAGGAGATACGGGCCCTGGTCGAGCGGATGGAGGGCGGGTCGGGTTGAGCCCTGCGGTCCCGAGGGAGCTGAAGAGGAGGGTCGAGGCCCTTAGGAGGCTGAGGGATTCGGGTCTAGCCCGCGTCCCCGAGGACCCGGTCGAGTTCGCAGTAGAGTTCCTCTCGTGGAGGCCGTTCCCCTACCAAGTCGACCTCCTGACTGATCCGAGTCCCAGAATCTGCGTCTGCGCCGCGAGGCAAGTGGGAAAGTCGACGACCGCGGCCGCGAAGGTCCTCCACCTCTGCCTCACGAGGTCCGGGTCGAGGGGCCTGGTGGTCGCGCCGACCCTGAGGCAGAGCGCGCTATTCCTCGAGAGGGTCGAGGAGCTCCTCAAGTCCTCAAGGGCAGGGCATTCATTGGTCGCGGGCCGCGACAGGACTTCGGTCAGGTTCGTCAACGGCAGCAGGGTCGTCGCGCTGCCCTCAGGGAGGTTCGGCCACACGATCAGGGGATTCACCGCGGACCTCGTGGTCGTCGACGAGGCTGCCTTCGTCCCGGAGGAGGTGATCACGCAGGCCCTGATGCCCCAGGTCGCGACGACCGGCGGGAGCTTCCTGATGATCAGCACTCCCTGGGACAAGAACCACGTCTTCTACAGGTGTTTCACCAGCGGCGACTGGAGCGTGAAGAGGTGGCCCGTGAGCGTCTGTCCGCTTGTCCCGAGTGGGTTCGTGGAGGAGCAGAGGGGGTTGATCGGCGATGAGGCGTTCAGGAGGGAGTACCTCGCGGAGTTCGTCGAGGACGCTGCGTCTTTCTTCTCAGCGGACCTGATCAGGAAGTGCGTCGACGACTACGACCCTCAGCCGAGCGGCGACGCTGACCTGACAGCGGGCTTCGACTGGGGAGGAAGGTCCGACCCGAACGCGCTGGTCGTCGTCGAGCGGAGGGGCGACGCCCTTAGGGTCGTCCACGTCGAGTCCTGGATGAGCGACAGCTACACCTACTCGGCCTCGAGAGTGGCGAGGCTTCAGAGGGAGGTGGGTTTCAGGGTTGCGCTGGAGGAGATCGGCGCCGGCCTCCTGATAAGGGAGCAGCTGGAGTCCTACGGGGTCGAGGTGATCGGAGTGGGTCCCGCGGAGGTCGAGAGGACGATGCTGCTGATCAGGGTCCTGATGGAGTCGGGGAGGCTGAGGATGTACCTCGACAGCAGGCTGATCGACTCGCTGAGGGCCGTCAAGCACGAGAGGACGAAGGGAGGGAGGGTCAGGTTCCACCACGACCCCGGGACCCACGACGATCTCGCCAGGGCGTTGGCGCTGGCAGCGTGGGGCGCGACGGTCTCGGGCTCCGGGTCAACAGCTTCGCTCCTGGAGGCATGAGGTTCCGAGTAAGGGACCCGATAGAGCTGGAGCAGAGGCCGAGGAGGGCGTTCAGGCTCTCGAAGTCCTTCGAGGCTTCCGCTCCGAGGACGAGGCGGACGCTGGACGTCCACGACGCCTTCGGGATCGGGCTCGACGGTCGGCGCCGGGTGATCTACAGGGACCTGGTCATCGACGTGGACCCCGGGGACGTCGTCTTCGTGACCGGCGAGAGCGGCGGGGGCAAGTCCCTCATCCTGAAGGACCTTGCGATGAGGCTCAGGGACGTGAAGGGCTTCCGGCCGGTCGTAGACCTCAGGGAGATCGAGGCGAAGCCGGGCGAGCTCGTGATCGAGGGAGTCGGGAGGGACACGAAGGAGGCTATCGAGTTGCTCTCGTCGGTCGGGCTAGGCGAGGCCTTCGTCTTCCTGAGGAGGTATAAGGAGCTCAGCGACGGCCAGAAGTTCCGGTATCTGCTCGCGAAGGCCCTCGACAGGAGGCCGAGGACCCTTGTGGCGGACGAGTTCTGCTCGAACCTCGACCGGACGACCGCGAAGGTCATCGCGTACCTGGTCCAAAAGAGGGCCCGTGCGAACGGGACGACGCTGGTGCTAGCGACGGCCCACGACGACCTGATCGAGGACCTGGGACCGGACGTGCTGGTGAGGAAGAGGATTGGGTCTGCGGCCGAGGTCCATTACGACCTCCCCCGACCGAAGACGTGCTCCCTGATGCGGAGCCTCGAGGTCTCCAGGGGGACGCTGTGGGACTACAAGGAGCTCGCGGAGTTCCACTACAGGGGCAAGAAGCCGCCGTTCATCGAGGCGATCTTTACCGCGAGGATCGGCGATGAGCTGGCGGGCGTGATCGTCTACACCTCGGTCTATCCTCACCTGAGGGCGCGGGAAGCGGCCTTCCCGTTCCTCAAGGAGCTCAAGAAGGAGCTCGGGAGGAAAAGGTACGTCAAGTGGCTAAATGAGCACTTCACCAGGATCTCGAGGGTCGTGGTTCACCCGAAGTTCAGGGGGATAGGTCTCGGAGCGGAGCTGGTGAGGAGGACGATGCCGCTGGTCGGGAAGGCCTACGTCGAGGCCCTGGCGGTGATGGCGAGGTATAACCCGTTCTTCGAGAGGGCTGGGATGAGGAGGATCGAGGTCGGTAAAGAGCCGAGGGAGGACGTGAAGGCCGCGCGTGAGCTCCTGAAGGACTTGGGGGCCGACGATTTCGTCATCAGAGACCGGAGGCTCTTCGTCGAGTGGTATAGGTCCCTCAGGCCCAAGGAGAAGAGAAAGGTCTTAAAGGCCCTCAGGAGGGCGGTCGGAGGCTTCCCCATACGTAGGCCACTAGGCGTGTCGAAGCTCGGGGAGAGGCTGGCTAGGGCCATCTCGCCGCCGGAGTACCTGATCTGGAGGAACCTGGAGCTCGGCTCCGAGCTCCCGGAACCGGTCAGCCCTCGGCCTTCTTCTCCTCAGGGACAAGCTTCTTGACGTCGGTCCAGCATTCGCCGAGCGCGGCCCCTCCCATCTTCTCCCAGACCCACGCGATGAATACGTTCCTGAGGACCTCCGCGTCGCTGCTCCCCATCTTGCCCTTGAGGTAAGAGAGGCAACGGTACTGCTCGTCGGTCAGGGTGACGAGGACGTGCTTTGGCATCCCCGAACCACCTAATATTGCGCTAATAGTGTCGTAATTAGTCTTTGTCGCCCGAGCCCCGACCCGAGTGACCGGAAGCGTGCTTAGCCAGCGACTCGAGCCGCTCCCTCAGCCTCCTCAGCTCGCTGACCCTGGGGTCGGTGCCCCTGAGGTCCTCAAGGCCCTTCAGGACCGCGTCGCGTACCTCCGCCGAGGGGCTGATCGTCCTCCGCCGCCAGAGCGCCGCGATGAGCCTCCTGAGCATCGCGTGACGGAAGCGGGGTCACGTATTATCGGTTCGGGGACCGAGGGGGCCGGGCCGTCCGGTGGGAATACGCTTAATTCGGCCGGTCAGCCTATGGAGTCGGAGCCTTGTGCAGGATGGTGGCGCTGAGGTTCCTCGAGGGAGCGAGGGCCCTTGCCGGCGAGCTGATCGACTCGGCCGTCGAGGCGTCGGCCAACGACCCGTACCTCGAACGTCTGGTCGGCGACGGCAGGCATTGCCACGGCTACGGATTCGCGCTGGCGAGGAGGGTGAAGGGCTCGTGGGAGGTGATGAGGGCGCGGTTCGACGCGTCACCGCGGCTGGCCGGCGAGGAAGCCTGTCATGCCAACCTGAGGGCCCTCGAGGAGGCTGCGGGGGAGCTGAAGGCGCTCCTCAAGAGGGGGGACGAGTTCGCATTGATCCTCCACAGCAGGCGGACCGGGTCCGAGCCGCGGGGCGTCAATGCCGGCCACCCGTTCTCAGGCGAAGTGGTCCTCCTTGGGCAGAATGGTCCCGAGCTCTACGAGGCCCTCTTCTCCCACAACGGCGGCGTGAGGAAGGCCGAGCTCGCGATGCTGATCGGGCTCGGTGACCCGGGCGTCTACACCGACTCCCACGTACTCCTGAAGTTCGTCCTGAGCAGGCTCGAGGGCAGGCCGGTCGGGGAGCTGCTCGAAGGATTGAGGGGCGCGGTCACGGACGCGGCGCCCTACGCCCTCGGGTCGCTGAACGCGCTGGCGATGTTCGTCGGCCAGTCTTCGGGCCCGTTCCTCTTCGCGGTCGGGTACGTAACGGTCAAGGAGGAGGGCAAGAGGGCCTACTTCGAGCCGGTCCTCGTGAAGGCCGAGGGCCTCTCGGGGTTCGTCTCGAGCACCGCGAGGGACGTCGCGGCCCGGAGGGGAGTCAGGGCCGAGTTCTCGTCGAGGACCGATGGCTTCGTCGCGGAGTTAGGTCCTGGAGTGGTTAGGACCGTCGAGGTCTGAGGAGGATGGAGATCGCGAGGAGGGGGAACGGCGCAGTCCTCACGCTCGACGACGGCAGGACCGTCGCGCTCGACTCGGATGAGCCGATGGCCTTCGCGTGCGTCTCCCACGCCCACATGGACCACCTCTCCGGCCGTGGATCCCGGTCCGCGGTCATGACCGAGGAGACGAGGCTGATCTTCGGCGCTAGGGGCGTCAAGGTAAGGAACCACGTCAGGCTGGACTTCGGCCGTTCGGCGGACCTAGGGGGCGTAAGGGTCTCGGTCCAGCCCTCGGGGCACATGCTGGGCTCCGCGGTCTTCGAGCTCGACCTGGACGGAAGGAAGCTCCTCTACACCGGAGACCTCAACACGCAGGCCTCGATACTCCACGACCCCGCCTGGTCGACGGAGGCGGACGTCCTGGTCATCGAGTCGACCTACGGCTCCCCGGTCTATAGGTTCGAGGAGAGGGAGCTCGTCTACGCGAAGGTCGTCCGGTGGATCAAGGAGACCTTGAGGGACGGCAGGGTTCCGGCCTTCAGCGTCTACGCGGCTGGGAAGGCTCAGGAGGTGATCGCGCTCGTGAACCAGTCCATGAGGGTGCCCGTCCTCGTCAGCAGGGACGTCGGGTCGGTCGCTTCGGTCTACAAGAGGGCCTACCCTTGGATGGAGTTCGTCGTCGAGGGCACCGAGGAGGCCTCCGAGGTCCTAAGGGACGGAGAGCTCGTCTACGTCTCGGAGCGCGTCAAGAGCTTAGGAGGCCTTAGGGCCTCTTGGTCGGTCGCCACAGGCTGGGCACTTACTAGGTCCTTCGCGGGCTTCGACGCCTCCTTCGCCCTCAGCAGCCACGCCGACTTCGCGGGCCTCGTCGAGTACGTCGAGTCGGTCTCGCCGAGGGTAGTGGTCACGATGTACGGGAGCTCCTCGGTCTTCGCCTCGCACCTCAGGAGGCTGGGTTACAGGGCCATCTCCCTCGACGAGAGGCAGAACGTCAGGCTGCTCTGAGTTCGCGTGATCCTGAGGGCGCTGTCGCGCTAGGGGACCTCGACCGAGCGCAGAGAGACTTGAGCTCATGCCGGCCTCAACGGCGGTGCGTATAGGCCCTCCCTCTCGTCGAACCCGAAGACCAAGTTCATGCACTGGACCGCCTGACCAGCGGCGCCCTTCATCAGGTTGTCGATCGCTGCGAAGAGCGCGGCCCTCCCGATCCTCTGCTCGACGGCCATTCCGACGTCCGCGAAGTTCGAGCCGATCACGTACTTCGGGTCCGGGTACCTACCTCCCCTCACTATCCTGACGAAGGGCTCATGGCCGTACCTCCTCGCGAAGGCCCTCCAGACCGCGAGCTCGTCCGTTGACCTGTCGACCAGCCAGACGTGCGACGTTGCGAGGGCTCCCCTTACGGCTCCTACCGCGTGGGGGACCAGCGCGACCCTCACCGTCTTCCCCGAGAGCGCCGAGAGCTCCTGCTCGACCTCCGCGACGTGCCTGTGACCTGTGGCCTCGTAGGGCCTCATGACGTTCGCCCTCTCAGGGTGGTGCGTCCCGAGCGTCGGCCTCATCCCGGCCTCGCTGCTCCCCACCTTGACGTCGACGACGACGTGGTCTAAGTCGATCAGTTTCTGCTCGACCGCGGGGATCAGGGAGAGGAGCGCAGCCGTTGCGTTGCAGCCAGGGCACGCGACCAGCCTAGCGCCCCTCAGCTCCTCCCTGTGGAGCTCCGGCAGGCCGTAGACCGCCCTCTCGAGGAGGTCCGGTGAGGGGTGCGCGAACTCGTACCACCTCTCGTACTGGCTCGGGTCCTTCAGCCTGAAGTCGGGGCTCAGGTCGATCACCCTCACTCCGACCTCGAGGAGCTCGGGCGCGAAGTCCTTCGCGACGCCGCTCGGCGTGCTGGTGAAGACGAGGTCGCACCTCTCGGAGAGCTGGTCGATCGAGAGCTGGGAGAACTTCAGGTTACCGAGGAACCCCTTGAGGTGAAAGTGGACGTTCGTGATCGGCTGGCCCGCGTACTCCCTCGAGGTCGCGACGGTCACCTCGACCTTCGGATGGGTCGCGAGCAACCTCAGGAGCTCTCCGCCCGTGTACCCGGAGGCACCGACTATTCCGACCCTGACACGTCCGCTCGCCAACCCCCGCACCGCACGACCGGTCCAGATAAAAACCGGAGCCGCAGAAGGGGTCGTACCAGGGGGAAGGTCCGGGATCTTACCAACGGATCTTCGCGGTACTACCGTGCCCGATACGCATTAAGGCAGGGACCGGCGACGGGCCTGGGCTTTGGTCCACCTGAAGCGGATAACGCTGCAGGGGTTCAAGTCGTTCCCGCCGAAGAGGCAGACGATCGAGCTCGTGAAGGGGCTGGTCGTGATCGCCGGCCCCAACGGGAGCGGTAAGAGCAACATCATCGACGCGGTCAAGTTCGCGTTCGGCGAGCTGAGCACACACGCGCTGAGGGTCTCGAGGATGTCGGAGCTGATCAACCAGTCCGAGTCCGGGGGCGCGGCTCAGTCCGCGAGGGTCACGGTAGTCCTCGACAACTCCGACAGGGCGATACCCCTTGACGCCGACGAGGTAACGATCACAAGGAGGCTGCTCCCGACCGGCGAGAGCGAGTACGTCGTCAACAACAAGACCGTGGGGAGGACTGACCTCCTGAGCCTGCTCGCGGCAGCGAACCTGAGGCCCTCGGGCTTCAACGTCGTCAGCCAAGGCGCGGTCCTCGGGATAGCTGAAATGGGGCCGGACGACCTGAGGGAGCTGATAGAGGAGGTCGCGGGGACCGCGGAGTTCGACCAGAGGAAGGAGGAGGCGCTGAAGGAGCTCGAGAGGGCCGAGAGGAACGTCGCGGTCGCGAAGGCCGGCGCTGAGGAGGTGAGGAAGAGGCTCGTCCAACTCGAGGTAGAGTGGTTCGACCTTTCCAGGAGGAGTCACGTCGCGGCCGAGCTCGAGGCCCTCAGGAGGCGCGAGGTGGTCGGGGAGCTATCCCGGATCGACCAGGAGCTGATGCGGCTCTCCGAGTCGATCGCAGCACTACAGGAGCGGAGGGAGACGAAAGTCCGGGAGCTCGAGTCGATCAGGAGGAGGCTCTCCGAGGTGGAGGCAGAGGCCTTTGCGGTCCGCAGAGAAGAGGAGGAGTTGGTCACTAGGGCGAGGGCGCTCGCTTCGGAGCTGGCGTCGGCGAGGGCGTCGATCGAGAGGCTCAGGACCAGAATGCGGGACTCGGGCCAGAGGTACGCCGAGGCGAAGAGGAGGGCGGCTGCGATGGCGGCTGCCGTGGCCGCCGACGCAGCGAGGTTGAGGTCGCTCGAGGAGGAGGTCGCCGCGCTGGAGTCGAGGGAGTCGGAGCTCTCGGAGGAGCTGAGGCGGGTCGAGGCGAGGCTCTCGGAAGTTGCGGCCAGGGCTGCGGCGCTGCGGTCAGCGCTCGCGGAGTACGAGTCGAGGCTGAGGTCTGTCTCCGAGGAGAGGGTAAGGCTCCTCAGGGAGGCATCGGAGGTCGACGGTGAGCTCTCGGCGCTAGCGGGCGAGGAGGCGAGGCTCGTCGCCAAGCTCGAGTCGCTTAGGTCCGAGATCGCGGCGAAGGCAGATCGCCTCACCAAGGTGAGGGCCGAGCTCGAGGAGGTCCAGGCGAGGAGGGCGGATGTCCTGAAGAGCCTCGAGGGCGGGAAGAGGTTGGTAGAAGCGCTCGAGTCGAGGGCCGGCGAGCTCGAGGCGAGGAGGACCGAGCTGATGGGGGCGCTGAGGGAGGCGGAGTCGAGGGCGTTCTCCGTCGACGGTGGGCAAGCAGCGCGTCCAGAGTCGGTCAAGAGGCTCAGGGCCCTGCTGGGTGACCGCGCGGTCGGCGTACTGAGGGACCTCGTCTCGTTCCCCGAGGCCCTCGCTCCGGTCTTCGAGCGGGCCCTCGGCGAGCTCTTGGACGCCATAGTCGTGAGGAGAGACTCGGACGCCCTCGCGGTTGTGCTGGCGGCCTCAGAGCTCAACCTACGCGTCCACGCGATCAGCGTGGAAGGCCGGGGGAGGTGCGACGGGAGAGGGGGCAGGTGTCTGGCTTGTCTGGCGGAGTGCGCGTCGGAGGAAGCGAAAGCCGCGCTTCACGTCGCGCTCTACTGCGCTGAGGTGGTCGAGGGGCCCTCCTTCCCCGCGGGAAGGGCTGCGGTCACACCGCACGGGGCCGTCCACGACGGCCGCGGGATCTTCGCCTCACTGGGAGGCGTAGTCTCCGAGTCCGAGCTGAGGGAAGAGATGAAGGCGGTCGCGGGGCTCACCGCGCGGATCAGGTCCCTGCTCAGGGACGTCGAGTCGGAGCTCGAGAGGGTGAGGGGCGAGGCCGGAGCCGTCCGGGAGAAGGAGTCGGAGCTACGGGGCGAGCTGAGGTCGCTCGAGTCGAGGGAGTCGGAGCTCAGATCCCAGGAGAGGGCGGTCGCGGCCGACCTGAGGAGGCTCGAGTCCGAGGCCTCGAAGTTGGAGGCCAAGCTCTCGGGCATACCGGCCAGATTCTCTAAGCTTCGAGCCCGAAGGGAGGAGATCGAGAGATCGATAAGGTCCGTCACCGCGCCGGACCCTCCCGACGTCGAGAGGGACAAGCTGGACGGCCTGACCAAGGAGCAATTCGTCCTGGCTGAGGAGCGCTCGAGGATCTCGGCGGAGCTGAAGAGGTTGAGGGAGAGGCTCAACTCTGTGTCGAGCGAGCTGGTCGCCCTTCGATCTAGGATCACGAACACTCCAACGAGGCTGGAGGAGCTCGAGAGGGTCGCGGCCGAGCAGCTGGGCAGGGTCATGGCCGCTGCGCAGGAGTACGCGGAGGTCCTGAGGGTCGCAAGGGGCAAGGAATCTGAGCTCTCGAGGCTCGAGGAGCGGCTCCGGCTACTGAGGGCCAAGTCTGTGGAGGTCTCCGAGGCCATGAGGTCGCTGAGGGAGAGCGCCGACTCGCTCCCGCAAGACATCGCGGCGATCGACTCGGAGCTGGAGTCCCTGAAGCTGGCGAGGGTCGAGCTGGCCTCGAGAAGGAGGGCCCTCGAGGAGAGAATGCGTGAGTTCGGAGGTCAGTCCGACGTGCAGTCACTAGAGCTCCCGGACCGCATCGCTGAGGAGCTGAAGTCCTCGCTTGAGCAGGAGCTGAAGGAGCTGGAGCTCGTCAACCAGCTTGCGGCCATACAGTACGGCGAGGTCTCCGCGGCGTACAGGCAGAGGTCCGCGAGGATCTCGGAGCTCGAGTCCGAGCGGAACGAGATCCTGAAGCTGATCGAGGAGATCGACTCGCAGAAGCTGAAGGCCGTCGCCGAGACGGTGAGGAGGGTCTCGGAGGGATTCGGGAACTACTTCAGCAGGTTAACGGGCGGCGACGGGTGGCTGGAGTTCACCGACCCCCAGAACCCACTCGAGTCGGGGATCGAGATGGTCGTCAGGTTCCCCGGTAAGGCCCCGAGGTCCGCGAGGGGCGTCAGCGGTGGCGAGAAGACCGTCTCCGCGGTAGCCCTGCTTCTGTCCCTTCAGTCCCTCACGCCCGCTGACTTCCTGATCTTCGACGAGGTCGACGCCCACCTCGACGCAGCATACTCCGCGAACCTCGCGGAGCTTCTGAAGGAGATGTCCGAGAGGATACAGATAATCGTCGTGAGCCTGAAGGACATCGTCGCTGAGAAGGCCGACCTCCTGATC
This sequence comes from Candidatus Calditenuaceae archaeon, assembly GCA_025058175.1. Taxonomy (GTDB): domain Archaea; phylum Thermoproteota; class Nitrososphaeria_A; order Caldarchaeales; family Calditenuaceae; genus Calditenuis. Next base: position 74,642 of record JANXED010000003.1, read on the forward strand.
GGGGTCTACGGGAGGAACGGAGCCTCGAACGTGATCGCCGCGAGGCTCGGTGAGGTCCTTGAGGGGAAGGCGTGACGTCGTCGAGGAGCTAGGTTGGAGGGTCCTCCTGAACCCCGCGGCGGTCAAGAGGCTGGACCCCTGGAGTCTGAGGCTCGTCCCGATGCTCAGGGAGTTCGCGGCCGCCTTCAGGTCCTCCGAGGTCAACTTCGGGCACGCGGGGATCGTGGTCCTCTCCGCCTCGACGGTCCACAGGGAGAAGTCCGAGAGGCTCGAAGTCGAGGAGGAACGCACCAGGCCCGAGAGGCCTGACCTGGTCGTTCCGCCTCCGATAGAGATACCGCTGAGGGGCGACGTGATCAGCGCGACCCTTCTGGACGTCGTGAGGGCCTTGAGGTCGGTCCTAGAGAGGATGCAAGGGGAGCGGGTGGGGAAGTTCGAGCAGATCAACGTCGACGTCAAGCTGGACGACTACCTGATCAGGATCGAGGAGGAGTTCGAGTCCTTCGTCAAGGAGCTTGAGGAGTTCTTCTCAGGGAGGGAGGTCGCCTCGCTCCTCGAGCTGATATCGGGGCTCGACAGGCTCTCCGCGGTGAAGCGGATCATCCTCCTCCTATTCGCGGCCAATAGGGGCTACGTCGACTTGGTCCAGGAGGAAGGCAGCCTCGACGTCCTAGTGAGGTGGGGAAGGGGTGGCGCGGGGCAGGCTTAGCGAGGTCGAGGCAAGGGTCGTCGTCGAGGCGATCCTCTTCGCGGCGAACAGGCCGGTCGAGCTGAGGTCGCTGATGAGGGCCACTGGTTGGAGGAGCCAAAGGGAGGTGGTCAAGCTGCTGAGGGAGCTCAAGAGGGAGTACGACGAGCAGGGGAGGGCCTTCACGCTCAGCGAGCTGCCCAACGACCGCTTCCTCCTCCACGTCCGTCACGAGCTCCTCCCGATCGTCAGGAGGCACTACAGGGGCTCGCTCCTCTCGACGTCCGCCCTCAAGACGCTCTCCTTCATCGCTTACCACCAGCCGATCGAGATGACGGCGGTCGCTGCGGTTAGGGGCTCGAGGGCCTACGCTCAGGTCAGGGAGCTCGAGGAGCTCGGTCTGATCGAGGTCGAGCGGAGGGGCCGGAGTAGGGTCCTAAGGACCTCGCATCTCTTCTCGACGCTGATCGGAGCGGAGGGTTCCGGGGCGAGGGTCAAGAGGCTGATCGAGCAGGCGCTCCGGCTGACCGGTGACCAAGCGAGGGAAGGAGGTCAGGAGGAACGGCGGGCAGGTGAGCATAAGTGATTTATTAAATTGCTTAATAATCGGATGCCCGCGGACCTGACCGAGATGTCGGTGAAGTTCGCTTCGGAGGTCGGGGAGAAGGAGATCGCCAGCACGATCGTCTCGAAGTTCGCGGAGCAGCTGCTCGGAGCCCTGGAGAGCGACGTCGTCGTAGTGGGCGGCGGGCCCGCGGGGCTGATGGCCGCAAGGGACCTAGCGCTCAGGGGCGTGAAGGTGCTGCTCGTCGAGCAGAACAACTACCTCGGCGGAGGCTTCTGGATCGGAGGATACCTCATGAACGTGGCGACGTTCAGGCACCCCGCTGAAACCGTCCTCGACGAGCTGGGCATCAGGTACTAGAGGGTCTCCGACGGCCTCTTCGCGACTCCGGCTCCCTACGCGTGCTCCAAGCTGATCGCAACGACCCTCGAGGCCGGAGTCCGGGTCCTCAACATGACCCAGCTCGAGGACCTCGTCCTGAGGGACGGCAGGGTATCAGGGGTCGTCGTGAATTGGACGCCAGTGAAGTCACTCCCCCAAACTGATCACTTGCCTGGACCCAATCGCGATCGAGTCGAAGCTCGTGATCGACGCCACCGGACACGACGCCGCCGCAGTCAGGAAGCTCGAGGAACGGGGGCTCTTGAAGGTTCCTGGGATGAGCCCGATGTGGGTCGAGAGGTCGGAGGACTCGGTCGTCGAGCGGACCGGCGAGGTCTTCCCAGGGCTGATGGTGGCGGGGATGTCGGTCGCGGAGGCGTTCGGTCTCCCGCGGATGGGCCCGACCTTCGGTGCGATGCTGCTCTCCGGTCGCAAAGCAGCCGAGATCGCTCTGGACAAGCTGCGCGAGCTCGAAGTCGAGGCCAGGACGGTCTGACTCGGTCGCGGAACTCACGGCTAACTCTCGAATTTCTCGTGATAACGTGTGATCGACCGCGGTAGGACCTATCCTCTACACGTGAGAGGTTTATGAGCTAGCTGAAGATCACCCGTGAACGGGGAGCCTGGGTAGTATAGCCAGGTTAGTATACCGGCCTGTCGAGCCGGTGACCCGGGTTCAAATCCCGGCCCAGGCGTCTTATGACGTCTACAATTCGTTCAGTGCGACCTCGTTATAAGGAACTCCGCGAGCTCCCTAAGGGCCCTCTTCGGTGCTGAGTCGGGTAGGACGCCGTCGAGCCCCGCCCATGCCTCCTCAACCAATCTCCTCGAGAAGGACTTCGCATATTCTACTGATCCAGCTGAAAGAATAAGATCTATTGCCTCCCTGATCAGGGAAGAGTCGGATGTCCTGGAGTCAAGTATCTCCCTGAGCCTCCTCGAGCTCTCCGGGGGCAGGACCCTCATCGCGTGGACGACCATCAGCGTCCTCTTCCCCTCCCTTATGTCGCCGCCTATTTCCTTACCGTACTCCCTCTCTTCCCCGACGAGGTTGAGGACGTCGTCCTGGATCTGGAAGGCGACCGCGACCGAGTCACCGAACCTGACTAAAGCCGCCTCAGTCAACGGCTCGGCGTCAGCGAGGGCGCAGGCGAACCTGATCCCCATCCTCACCAGCGAGCCGGTCTTGAGGCTGCACATCGTGAGATAGGTCATCTCGTCGTAGTTGGAGGAGAGCGACCTGTGCCAGGCTATGTCGATCGCCTGACCGAGGCTGAGGTTCGTCATCTCCTCGACGAAGGCCCTCAGGACCCTCTCGACCCTAGAAGGCGGAACGCTCCCGCGCCGGAGCGCTGCGGCCATCGGGAGGAAGTAGAGCGTGTTCCCCATGTTGATCGCGACGTCGACGCCGTAGATCACGTGGACGCAGGGCTTCCCCCTCCTGAGCTCGCTCTGGTCCTCCACGTCGTCGACCGCGAGGGTTCCGTTGTGAATCAGCTCAGTGACGGCCGCGAGGTCCGCGATCTCCTCCGCCCTCCCACCCAGCGCCTCGTAGGTCAGCATCGTCAGTACGGGCCTCCACCTCTTCCCACCCCTATCGAGGAGGTCCCACGCGGGGACGTTGACCGACTTCGAGATCGCCTCGGCATCGAACCGTGCCCCTTTCAACCCCGTGACGCTCCTGAGGTATTCCTCGTCGGAGGTCCTCGGGAGGACGGACTCCATCGACGCGCCAATCAGCCTCAGGTACCTCGATGAGAGCTCCTCCAGCGCCCCCAACCCGACCCCTGGCGCTCTCCACGCCTATTTACCCGTGGCGGCCTGAGAGCGGTCAGATCGTCAACCCCGATGACCTCAGGAACTTCTGGACCCTCGAGGCCTCCTCCTCGTGGGCCTTGTTCAGCGCGACCTTCTCGGCCAAGTACTCCATGTACTTCGCGTCCATGTTCCCGTACTTCCGTAGATAGCCCTCCGCGTTGTAGGCCTCATCGGCCTCCTGGAGGTACTGACTCAACTCCTCGTCGGACGGCTCACGGTACCTGTCGACGTGGTAGACGACCTCGAGGGGCAGCCTCGGCCTGAGCGGCGGGGACTCGGCGGGCTGGCCTATGCAGAGGAGAAAGAGCGGGACAACCCTCTCCGGGAGTCCCAGGGTCCTCGAGAACTCGTCCGGAGCCCTGAGCGGGTAGTCGAGGACGACGCTCCCCAACGCCAGCGCCTCGGCCGCGATTATCATGTTCTCCATGAACATCGCCAGCTCCACGAGCATCTCGACCGTCTCGACCGGGTGCCTCTCGGACCTGAGCAGGTGCCTCTCCTTCAACATCGAGAATACCCTCGAGGTCCTCCTGAGGTCGAGGCAGACCAGAAGGACTAGCGGCGCCCTCAGCGGCGGGTCGTCGCCGACGATCTCGATCAACCTCCTCCTCATTTCGGGGTCGCTCAGCCTGATCACAGAGTAGGACTGGTACACGCAGGGGGCCCTCTGCCCGGCCTCGACTATCAGCCTCGCCACCTCCTCTCCGACCGGCGTGCCCGAGAAGTACCTGATCGACCTGCGGTTGAGCATCACGCTGATCAGTCCCCGCCGCCTCAGGGAGGCTGCCCTCATGCCAGTCCAGCCAGTCCTCGGTGCTAGTAAGAGTTACCGCAGAGGGTCTCCACAGCGCCCTCGGGGATCCGTTCACCCGGTCTTACTCGACGAAGAGCGGCAGGACGCCCAAGTGCTCCACGTCGTCGTGGACCTTGCCCTCGACCAGTATCGCGGCCTTCTTGTATACTTGGCCTCCGGCCCTCCTGACGAGGTCCTCGAGTGCCCTCATCGTCTCCTTAGTGCTGACGATGTCGTCGACGATCGCGACCCTCTTCCCCTCGAGGAGCCTCGCGTACCTCCCGTCCAGCGTGAGCGTCTGAGGCCTCTCGCTGGTGATGGGCTTGTAGGTGACCGTGATCGGGTTCTCCATGTACGGCAGCGCTCTCTTCCTCGCGATCACGTACTGCCTGTGTCCCAGGATTTTCGCGATCTCGTGGACCAGCGGGACGCCCTTCGTCTCTGAGGTGAAGAGGACCTCTGCCCCCTTCAGCTTCTCCGCTAGGAGCTTAGCGCAGTGGGAGATGAAGTCGACGTCGCCGAGGCTGTCGAAGTACGCGATGTAGAGCCTGTCGGAGACCTTCATCAGCGGGAGGGTCTTCCTGTATCCAGCGACCTCGAGTTCGTAGAACCTCCTGCCCTCGAGCGGGAGAATTACCTCCCCCTCCAAGCCGGACTTCTGCGAGGCGTCCCACTGATAAACTTTGTTAACGCGAAGGCGCCGCGCCGTTGACTGACCCGAAGATCAGGCTCACCGTGTGGAGGACCGGGACGTTGAGGAACCTCCTTAGCTGCAGAGCACAGATGCTGCTCTCGGTCACCACGAGTTCGGGCCGCGTCTCCGCGATCCTCCTGGAGCCCATCCTCCCTATCTCAGCGCCTAGCCCGTGTCCGACGGCGCCCTTTCTCATCCCCCAGGTCCCTGCCATCCCGCAGCAACCCAGCTCCTCCGAGACGACCTTCAGGCCGAGCGACTCGAGAACAGCCCTCGTCGCGGCCTCGAGACCCGTCCCCCTCCCGTGGCAGCTGACGTGGTAGTAGACGACCTCGCTGGACGTTTTGGACCGCCTGAACCTTGAGTGAAGCCCGTCGGAGACCACGAGCTCCGTGAAGTTGAGCGTCGACTTCGCGACCTCCTCGGACTCCTGCGTACCCAAAAGCGCGGGGAAGACCTCCCTGACGCAGTACCCCGCGGTGGGCTCGGTCACGACGACCCTCGCTCCCCTCTCGACGTGTGGGTGTAGGGCGGAGACGACCCTCTTAGCGACCCTCGCGGCCAGCCCCAAGTGACCGTATTGGACCGCGGGCATGTTTGTCCCGACGCTGTCGCAGACGACGACCCGGTAACCGAGCGACCGGAGGAGCGCGACGGCCTCGAGTCCGACCCTCCAGTCGATCAGTGACGCGAACGTGTCCGGGACGTAGACGACCGTGCTCCCCGCACCCTCTCCGTCATCCGCAATCCCTGACGCCTTGAGGGCCCTCCGTAACGTCCCGCCCCTGAACTCCGGCAGCGGCGCGTTCCTGTCGATCCCTGCGAGCAGCTCTAGCGCGACCCTGAAGGACCTCGACCGCTGCGCCTTGTTGAGCGGGCCGGCCATCGATGACCCGAGCCTCGCATAGAACCCGAACCCTTCAGCGAGCGCGGTCAGCCTCACTCCCCTCCTCCCGAAGGACTTGACCCTCGAGATCAGCAGGGGTATCCTGATCCCCATCGGACACTCGAGCTCGCAGAGGCCGCAGGACAGACATAGCCGCGAGTAGCCGTTCGCGGTCTCCGGTCCCGAGGTCACCGAGTCCCAGACGATCCCGATAGGTCCTGTGTAGTTCCCCCCGAAGACGAGGCCGCTCACGGTCTTGTAGGGGTTGCAGACGTTGAAGCAGGCTCCGCACCTCACGCAGAGGTTCACCTGCCAGAGCCACGGGTCCCTCAGGGCCTCGGTCCTCCCGTTGTCGAGCAGGACCAGTACGAACCTCTTCCCCTCTCCCCACCACCGGGGACCGTACAGGGTGACGTAGGAGGGCATCCTGCCGGTCGCGCTCGCCGACTGGACCCTCGCGATCCTGACCGCGGCCTCAAGGCCCTTCACCAGCTTCTCGACTCCCGCGACGCAGACGACGAGTTCCGGGAACCCGACGACGAACTGCTCGTTCCCCTCGTTGGTGACGATCACGACGGTCCCGGTCTCCGAGTCGACCGCGTTCGCGCCGGTGATTCCCGCGGCCGCCCTCATCATCTCCTCGCGGAGGTGCCTCCTGACCGCGGCGACGATGCTCCGGGGGTCTGGGTCAACCTCCTCTCCCAGCGACCTACTCAGTATCGCGGCGACCTCCTCCCTGCCCATGTGGAGCGCAGGCCCTAGTATGTGTGAGGGCCTCCCGCCCGAGAGCTGGACGACCCTCTCGCCCAAGTCGGTCTCGACGACCTCGATACCTGCGGAGATGAGGGCCTCGTTGAGGCGAATCTCCTCGCTCGTGATGGACTTGGACTTGATCGCCGTCCTCACGCCCGCGTCCTTCAGGACCCTGATGACCGTCCTCCTCGCGTCCTCCGCGTCCCTCGCGAGGAACACTTCGCCTCCGGCCCGCTCGACCGCGATCCTCACCTCCTCGATCAGCTCCTCGAGCCTCCGGAGGGCAGAGACCTTCGACTCCCTGACCAGCCTCAGCTCGTCGACGTCCAGCCTCCTGATCCCCTCGTCCCGAGACCGCTTCGTCTCCTCGAAGACCCACCAGAGCCTCTCGACTCTGCTCCTCTCCCTCAGCGCCTCCGAGGTCCTGCGCTCGAGGCTCATGGGCTCACCGCGAACCTCAGCGTAACCGGCCCGTGGGCACCGAGTACCCTCACGTGCTCGATGTCCCTCGTCGCGCTGGGCCCCATCACGAGGTGGACCGGCCCGCCCGACTCCGTCAAGACCCTGCGGATTACAGAAGACGCTTTCGCGACGTCGAGGACGCGTTCGGCCCGAATCACGACCATCAGGTGCTCAGCCATCGCGGTCGCCCTCTGCGTCCGCTCGTCGCCCCAGAGGGCCGCAGCCCCCATCTCGGCGATCGCGGCGCCCGCCGACCTGACCAGCAGAACCCCGTTGTCGTGGGGCCTCAGGAGCTCGAGGTCGACCTCCCTCAGCGGCCTCGCCTCGGTCGGAAGGAGGAGCTCGCCCCGGTCTGCGGCCTCAGCGAGGGCGTCGTCGACGACGATCAGCCTCGCGCCCACCTCCGATGCGGCCCTCTTCACGGCCTCCCCGAGCTCGAGGGTTCCGCGCAACACTTCCACCCGCACGCCGTTCGCCCCACAGCTCTCGAGGAAGGTCTCCAGCGACAACCGTCAGTCTGCGGCGGCACCGCTGAAATAAGGATATTGAAGGCTGAGTGCTCTCGAGCTCCGGAGGGGATGAGAGTACCGCTGAGCCACTTCGAGCTCCAAGCGCTGGCGAGGGAAATCCGTTCGAGGCTGGAGGGCGCGAAGGTCGCGAACGTCTACTCGATGCCCGACGGGAGCTACACGCTCAAGCTCAGGACTAGGTCTGGGACGGTCGAGCTGAGGGTCGTGCCCGAGTCCCTCCTCTTCCTGGTCGAGGGCACGTACGAGGAGCACCCTCCTCCCGACGAGTTCGCCTCCTCGTTGAGGTCCAGGCTGAGGGGAAGGACGGTGATGGACTTCAGGGCAGTCGAGGGCGAGAGGGTCGTCGAGGTGCTCTTCGACTCCGGAGATAAACTCCTGCTCCAGCTCTTCCCCGGAGGCAGGACGGTGCTCCTCTCTGAGTCCGGCGAGGTCGTCATATCGCGTCCGGCCCTTGAGCGCGGAGAGCGGGTCCAGGCTCCGACCCCGAGGCCCTTGAACTCGCAGGAGCTACTCGGGGCCCTGAGGTCCCTGCCCGGGGATCAGAAGGTGGGGTCCGCGATGGTGAGGTCGCTGAACCTCCCTCCGAAGTACGTCAACGAGGTCCTCCACAGGGCTGAGATCGAGGGCTCGAGGAGAGTCAGGGAGCTGAGCGCGGAGGAGCTGGAGAGGATCGGGGGAGCGCTCTCAGGCATTCTTGAGGAGCTCTCGGCGGGAAGGCCTCTCGTCTACAGGTCTCGAGAAGGGGTCGAGGTCTCGATGGCGAGGCTCACGCACCTCGAGGCGAAGGGGTACGAACCTGTAGCGTTCGGGACGATCAACGAGGCGGTCTCGAGGTACTTCGCGGAGCACTCGGCGGTCCAGCGGGCCGCGTCGAGGTCCAAGGAGGTCGAGGAGAGAGCCGCGAGGCTGAGCAGGGAGATCGCGGAGAAGGAGGAGGCGCTCCGGAAGGTCGAGGTAGATGCAGTGGAGCTGAGGGCCCTCGCCGACGAGGTCTTCGCCCGGATGCACGAGCTCGAGTCCTTCAGGGTAGGGAGCGACGCTTCGGCGGAGATCGGTGTGCTCTCGGTCAAGAGGGAGGGAGGGGCGCTGGTCGTGAGGATGGGAGGAGCCGAGTTCCCGCTCAGCGCGAGGGAGCAGGTCTCAAAGCAGGCCTCGAGGATCTACGAGAGGGTGAAGGGGCTCGAGGAGGCGGCGCGTAACATCAGGGCCGAGGTCGAGCGGCTGAGGTCAGAGGTCGAGGAGCTGAGGAGGTCCGTTACCGCCGCGATGTTCGTCGAGGAGCCCTCAGTCAAGCGGTCGAGGCCGAGGGAGTGGTACGAGGCCTACCGGTGGACGTTCACGAGCTCGGGGAGGCTCGTCGTGGCCGGGAGGGACGCGCAGAGCAACGTCAGGCTCCTCAGGAGGCACACGGACCCCGACGACCTCGTCTTCCACGCGGAGGTGAGGGGCTCGCCGGTAGCGCTGCTGAAGGGCGGAGGCAACGAGAAGGACATCCTTGAGACCGCGACGTTCTGCGGGTGTCACAGCAGGGCCTGGAGGGAGGGGCTCGGGTCGGTCACGGTTTACTACGTGAAGCCCGAGCAGATCTCCTTCACGCCGCCTCCCGGCACCTACCTCCCGAAGGGGTCGTTCATCGTCAAGCCGCCGAAGAACTACTTGCAGGTGAGGCTGGAGCTCGCGGTCGGGATCACTCCGGACGGCAGGGCAGTCTCCGGGAGCAGGGGTTGGGTCAGTTCGGTCGCCACGGTCTACGCGGTCGTCGCACCAGGGCGGCGGAGGGCCGTTGAGGTCGCGAGGGAGCTGCTGAGGGCCGCGAGCGAATCGGGGCTCGAACTCGATGGCTCGCTGGTAGCGGAGCTAGCGTCGCTGGTCCCATACGGCTCCGCCGAGGTCGTCGAGGTGGCTAGGGCCGCGGTCAGGGGAGAGGCCTCGGGCTCTCAGCCGTGATCGCGGGAGAGAAGGGGCACCAGCACGCGGCTTTCACGGGTGGTCTCCCACCCCACTACTCACCGCGCGGACGGGGCTTAGCTTCCGGGTTCGGAACGGGTCCGGGCGTTTCCCCCGTCCTATGACCGGTGCCCCACCACACGACGCCATCGGCTCGCTATTAACCATGAATCCTCTGGAGAGCATATTAGACCGTGCGGTGCAGTAGGCGTGTGAAGGTGCTGCTGCTGAAGGAGGAGGAAGTGAGATCGCTGCTCACGATGCGGGAGGCCATCAACGCGGTCGAGACCGCCTACAGGGAGAAGGGGCTAGGTAGGGTCCAGATGCCGCCGAAGACCTACCTCTACTTCCACGAGGCGGACGGCGACCTCAGGGTGATGCCCTCGTACATCCCCTCGCTGGGAAGGGCGGGAGTCAAGCTGGTGAACTCGCACCCCTTCAACCCGGAGAGGTTCGGGCTCCCGACGGTGATGGCGATCGTCGTGCTCTACGAGCCGAGGGACGGGAGGCCGCTCGCGGTGATGGGAGGGACCTGGCTGACCGCGGTGAGGACCGGCGCGGGGAGCGGCGTCGCGACCAAGTACCTCGCGCGGAGGGGCTCGAGGTCGGTGGGCGTCGTCGGAGCCGGAACTCAGGCGAGGACGCAGCTGATGGCGATGGTCGAGGTCCTGAACGGCGTCTCTGAGGTCCGGGTCTACGACAGGAGGACCGAGACCGCGAGGGCCTTCGCGGAGTGGGCCTCGAGGGAGCTCGGCCTGACTCCCAGGGTCTGCGAGTCGGCCGCCGACTGCGTCCGTGGAGTCGACGTCCTCTGCACCGCGACGCCTGCGAGGTCGCCGATCGTGATGGCCGAGTGGGTCGCGCCCGGGACGCACATCAACGCGATCGGCGCAGACGCTCCGGGGAAGCAGGAGCTGGACCCGAGGATCTTAAAGTCCGCAAGGGTCTTCGTCGACGACATGGAGCAGGCGGTCCACAGCGGAGAGGTCAACGTCCCTATCAGGCAGGGGTTCCTGAGGGTAGAGGAGATAACCGGCGAGATCGGCGAGGTGGTCGCGGGGAGGAAGCCCGGCCGCACTAGCGACTCCGAGGTCACCGTCTACGACTCGACCGGCCTCGCGATCCTCGACCTCGCGACCGGCGAGCTGATCTACAGGAAGGCCGTGAAGGAGGGCGTCGGGACCTGGATCGAGGTCTGACCCGGGCCGCTACTCTTTCCTCTTCAGGGACTCCTGAAGCTCCATTCCCTTTCTCAGGACCGTGATAAGGGCGTCTATCGCCTCGGCGAGCCTCTCGATCTCGTCGGGGTCGCCCGTCCTCGCGAGGATCCTCGTCAGCTCGTCGATCTTCGCGACCGCGACCTCCTCCAGCGCGCTCAGGACGTACGGGTAGACCGCCCGTCCGGCCTCGGTCTCGTCCCTGACGATCACAACCGGCTTCTCGCAGACCGCGCACATGACCTCGCCCTTCACCTCAACCAGCGGGCTCCCGCACTCAGGACAGCTCTCGGTCCTCAGCTTCGCCCCCGACTTGAGCGCCGCGGCCAGCCTCTTCACCCGCTCGTCCCCGCCGAGCCGGTCCATCGCCCAACCGACTCCGCCTCCGCGTCCAAAAAGCCTTCACCCGTCCGGGCCGGCCGGGAAACCGTTATCAGAGGATCCCGACCTCCGCCCGCCCGATGGGATGGGAGACGTTGATCCCGATGGTCGTCGTGGTCTCAGCGAGCGGCGTCCTCTCTCCGGGCCCGCTGACGGTCGCCACCATCGCCTCGAGCGCGAGGTTCGGTAGGGTCGCGGGTCCCTTGGTCTCCACGGGGCACATGATCGTCGAGTTCCCGCTGGTGATGCTGATAGCGACGGGCCTCGCCGGCGTCCTGCACGACCGCAGTGCCCAAATGATAATCGGCGCGCTCGGCGGTTTGGCGGTCATCGCCTTCGGCGCCCTCGGTCTCGCGCAGTCTCTAAGATCGCGGGGTCAAGTCGACCGGAACAGTGAAGCTGGTAGCTTTAGGGGCGGGCCGCTGATCGCGGGGCTCCTCTTCACCGGCCTGAATCCGTTCTTCCTGACGTGGTGGCTCACCGTCGGCGCGGCGCTCATCTCGGAGGCCCTCGCCCTCGCCTCCATCCCCGGGGTCGTGCTGATGTACGCATCCCACATCTGGATGGACTACGCCTGGCTGACCCTGATCTCCTTCGCCTCCGAGCGGGGACTGAGGGTCCTGGGCTCGAGGGCCCTGAAGTACGCGGAGGTCGCGCTGAACTTAATCCTCCTGGCGATGGGGGTTCTCCTTGTACTTCGGGTATTTCGGCTCTGATCCCGTCTCCCCTCCCTCCGAACTCAATTATAATAGGGCAAGCGATGCCCATACTCCCGGATGGCCGAGGAGGGGGCCGCGAGGAGGGTGCTGATACTGGTTGTTGACGAGGACGACGACGTCGGTCGGAAGACCGGATGGGAGACCCCGATCACTGGGAGGGACAGGAACTTCCTCGCGGCCAAGGACCTCCTCCTCGCGGACCCCGAGGAGGCGGACGCGAACGCGATGTTCGCGGCGGTCAAGCTCTACGACGAGCTCTCGAGGAAGGGCGACAGCGTCGTTGAGATCGCGACGGTCTCCGGCAAGCCCGGCGGTGGCCTCGAGTCCGACAGGAAGCTCTCCCAGGAGATCGAGCGGGTGATCGCGGAGTTCCCGGCCGACGAGAGCATCGTCGTCACCGACGGCCCCCTCTCCGAGTCGGTGAGCGCGATAATCACCTCGAGGGTCAAGGTGACCTCGGTGAGGAAGTTAGTGGTCAAGCAGAACCCATCGATAGAGACCACGTGGATCCTGTTGGGGAAGTATTTCAGGACAGCGCTCTTCGAGTCCGAGTACGCGAGGGTGATGTTGGGGATTCCGGGGACCTTCCTGCTCGCGATAGGAGTCCTCTTCTACTACAACCTCCTCACACCCGCGACGTTCCTCATCCTCATAGGAATCGCCCTCGCGGTAAGGGGCTTCGGGATAGACACGGCGGTCGCGTCGTTCTTCAGGAAGCTCCAGACGGTCCCGGCGAGGCCGGCGCTTTACCAAGTCAGGGTCTACGTAGGCATCTCCTCCGCAATCCTGATCGTCGTCGCGCTGGTCGCAGGGATCAACAGCGTCACTGCTTACATAGCCCAGAACTTCCCCCCGCCCTCCGCCGGAGCCCAAGACCCGGTCTTCTGGGCCCAGAGGATGCCGCTGCTGGCCGGCGTGATGCTCCTCAGCTCAGTCGACCTGCTGGTGATCTCCGCAACGATCTCGCTCCTATACGACCTCTTCTACCAGATCTACCTCAGGAGCGTGAGGGTCGTGAGGTCTGCGACCGCACTGGTCTTCCTGGTCTTCCTCTGGGCGCTCCTCAGGGCCCTGGGGAGCTATCTGGTCAGGGGCGAGGAGATTTACATCACCCAGATGATCCTAATCGTGATCATGGGGATCGCCTCGCTCGCGACGATGTACATCCTCCTCTCCGCTGTAGGTCTCGGGTTCCTCAGGAGGGGGCGGGCCGCGGGCGAGGGTGAGGCCGGGTGATGCGACTCCTGCTTAAGGCCCTGGGCGCGTACGCGCTTTACGAGGCCCTCCTCCACAGGAGCGTGAAGCGGGGCGAGATCCCTAAGCACATCGCGGTCATCCTCGACGGTAACAGGAGGTGGGCGAGGCTGAACGGCCTCTCCGTCGAGGAGGGCTACAGGGCCGGCGCTCGGAGGGTCGAGGACCTGCTGAGGTGGTGCCTCGACCTGGGAGTGAACACGGTCACGCTCTACGTCCTCTCCCTCGAGAACATCGCTAGGCGGCCGAAGGAGGAGGTCGAGACCGTATACAAAATTCTCGTCGAGTCTACCGAGCGCTTCCTCCGAGACGATGAGGTGAGGTCGAAGCGCGTTAGGGTGAAGGTGATAGGGAGGAGGTGGGTGCTCCCGGAAGAGGTCGGGAGGGCCCTCGAGCGGCTCGAGCGCGAGACGGCCCACAACTCCGAGCGATTCCTGATTCTCGCGGTCGCCTACGGTGGGAGGGACGAGATCATCCAGGCCGTGAGGAGAGTCGCCCAGGACGTGAGGAGCGGAGAGCTGTCGCCGGACGACGTCAGCGAGGAGGTCTTCGGCAGGTACCTCTACACCGGAGAGCTGCCTTTCCCGGAACCCGACCTCGTGATCAGGACCTCGGGCGAGGAGAGGATCAGCAACTTTCTCCTCTGGCAGATCGCGTACAGTGAGCTGGTCTTCCTCGACGTCTACTGGCCGGAGTTCAGGAGAATAGACCTCTTGAGGGCGATCAGGACCTACCAGGCCAGGAGCAGGAGGTTCGGTGCTTAAGAGACCGCGTACTCAGAGTATTCGAACCTCGTCAGCCTCTCGGGTCCCCTCTCGGTGACCAGCAGCGTGTCCTCGATCCGTATCCCCCATCGGCCCTTGATGTAGACGCCGGGCTCGCAGGTGACCACCATGTTGGCTGCCAGCTTCTCCGAGCTCGTGGGGGACATCCTTGGAGGCTCGTGGATGTCGAGTCCGAGTCCGTGCCCGAGGCTGTGGGCGAAGTGCTCCGAGAGCGCGCGCTCCGCGAGCTTGTTCCTCGCGACCGCGTCCGGGTAGCCACAGAGCGTGTCGGGCTTGATGTACTGCTCCGCGGCCTCCTTCGCGGCGACCACCGCCTCGTAAGCGGAGGTGAACTGGGAGTCGGGCCTGCCGATGAAGAAGGTCCTCGTGACGTCGGAGTGGTAGCCCTCCACGACCGCTCCCAGGTCTATCACGACCGCGTCACCCTCCCTCAGCGCCCTATCGTGCTCGCCTGACCTCTGGAGCGGGCCGTGCGGGAGCGCCGACCTCGGGCCCGATGCGACGATCACGTCGAAGGCCAGCCTCTCGCCACCCGACCTGTAGACCTCGGCCGCGATCTCGGCCTTCACATCGTTCTCGGTTATCCCAGGGTAGAGGATCTCGAAGGCGGCCCTCATGGCCCTGTCGGCGATCTCGCAGGCCCTCCTTATCGCGGCGATCTCGTCCTCGTCCTTGATCTCCCTCAGCTCCCAGACGACGCTCATCCCGGGCCTCAGCTCGGCCTGAGCCAAGAGCCCCGAGAGGAACCTGTAGTCGTCGAGGGGCATCTCGTCGACCGCCGTCGCGCCACCGACGCTCCCCACGTTCTCAGCCACCACGACGTTGAACCGCTCGTCGATCTTGGTGGCCACCACCTCTAGGAAATCCGGGGCGTAGGTCTCGGCGGCGATCTTAGAGAGCGGTGGGACGAAGAGGGTCGGGCTCCTCTTGGTGGAGACCAACAGGGCCCCGGGGCCATCGATCCCAGTGAAGTAGAGGAGGTTCGACCTCCCCGTCACCAAGAAGTTGTCGATGCCGTGGAGCCTCATCAGCGTCATCAGCCTCTCGACCCGTTCCCTGTACCTCATGCCCCAGCGTTCTGCCGCGCCTCATTAAAGCGCTTCCTGACCGACCACCTAGGTCCCACACAAGTTTTAAGCCGACGCGGGACCTCTAGACTCGGTGCGGGGGTAGCCAAGCGGACAAAGGCGGCGGGCTTAAGATCAGGGATGGGTGACCCGCTCCCCGTAGGCTCGGCCAGACGGAAGGGGTTCGTGGGTTCGAATCCCACCCCCCGCACCTAGTTGCTGTAGAGGGCGCATGAATATCGTAGTCGAACCATAATTCAACAAAAAAGCTTGTACTGAAATTCCCGTTTCAGAGGCTTCCGGTGCCATCTCGTTCCGCGATCTTGAGCCGGAAGGTCCATCGCGACCCGGAGCTTAGACCTGGGACGTCACACGATGTATGAGTTTGTATACAACTTTATGCAAAATGAATACGGGTACATTCACGCGTTCCGGTTTATTAGAAAATTCAGACATTCTACTGCTGAGGTGACCGGCATGGGAACAGTTCGGGTTTCGGGAGTCGAGAGGGAGGCAGAGAGGGGCGCAGGCAAGATCTCGATCATCCTCTCGAAGGGGAGCCTCGACATGGCGTACCCCGCGTTCATCATAGCGCAGGCGGCCGCGGCGATGGGGATGGAAGTCCACGTCTTCGTGACGTTCTGGGGCTTCGACGCGATCAGGAAGGACAGGGTCAACTCGCTGAAGCTCTCACCGGTCGGGAACACCTCGCTCGGGATGCCGAACGTCCTCGCGGTCCTGCCCGGGATGACGGCCCTCGCGACCAAGATGATGAGGAAGAGGATGGCGAAGCACAACGTCCCGGACCTCTACCAGCTGATCAAGCAGGCGAAGGAGATGGGCGTGAAGATACACGCGTGCTCGACGACGATGGCGGTCTTGGGTCTGAAGGAGAGTGACCTGATACCCGAGGTCGACGATGTGGTCGGGGCCGCGACGTTCCTCCAGCTCTCCGAGGGAGGTCAGGTGATCTTCATTTGAGGAGGGTCGTGGACGCGAGGGGGAGCTTCTGCCCGGGGCCGCTGACCGAGCTGATCAAGGCCTACAAGTCGGCGGAAGCGGGCGACGAGATTGAGCTCCTCGCGACGGACCCGGGTGCCAAGAGCGACGTCTCCGCGTGGGCCAAGAAGAGCGGGAACGAGGTCCTCGAGATCAAGGACGAGCAGGGTTACTTCAGGATAGTCGTCAAGGTGGTGAGGAAGGGGAGATGACGCCGAAGAGGATCGCGGTCGTGGGAGGAGGGACCGGCGGGACGCTGTTGGCGAACAAGGCGGTCTCTCTACTGAGGAGCGAGGTCTCCTCCGGGAGGGTCGAGGTCCACCTCTTCGCGGACTCGTCGGAGCACGTCTTCTCGCCGGGGAACATCGACATCGCGTTCAGGGGCGCTGAGCCGAGTTCCTTCAGGAGGCCCGAGAGGAACTTACTGGACAGGAGGGTCCTGCTCCACGAGAGGGCCGTCGAGCGGGTCAACCTCGAGGAGAGGGCGGTCTACGTCGACTCGGAGAGGCTGAACTACGACTACCTGGTCATTGCTACCGGTTCGGTCGCGAGGCCCGACGCGATCTCAGGGCTGAAGGAGACTTCCTATAACTTCCACACGGGTCAGGAGGACGCGAGGAGGACGTGGGAGGCGCTCCAGCGCTTCAACGGGGGCAGGGTACTGGTCCTGACGAACATACCTCACAAGTGCCCGCCCTCTCCGGTCGAGGCGGCCTTCCTCGTTGAGGAACTGATGAGGAAGAGGGGGATCAGGGAGAGGGTCGAGGTGCTCTTCGCGACGCCCTACGCGAGGGCATACCCCGCGGCCGCGATAGCCGAGGTCGTCGAGCCGCTGATGGAGGAGAGGGGGATCAGGCTTTACACGATGTTCAACACCGACTACGTCGACCCGAAGGAGAGGAAGGTCTACTCGCTGGAGGGTGAGGAGATCGGGTTCGACCTGCTGATCACCGTTCCGCCTCACAGGGGGGCTGACGTCGTCTTCAAGTCCGAGATCGGGGACGAGGAGGGCTGGGTGGCCGCGGACAAGGAGACGCTGAGGCACCCGAAGTTCGACGACGTCTACGTGGTCGGTGACGCGACGAACATTCCTATCTCGAAGTCTGGCGTGGTCGCTCACCTCGAGGCGATAGTCGCAGCGGAGAACATCGCGGCCGACTACCTCGGGACCGGGAAGGTCTACTGTTACACGGGGAGGATCAACTGCCCTCTCGAGCTGGGAGGGAGTAGGGCGGTCTTCGTCGCCGCGACCTACGAGAGGCCACCGTCGCGCCAGAGGCCCTCGCTCATGAAGTACCTGATGAAGAGGGCCTTCCCCGCGGTCTATTGGGAGATGCTGAGAGGGAGGGTGGACCCGGTCTTCGACCTCTACCTCGGGAAGCCCTACAAGGTGAAGGGGGTTGGCGGGGCCTGAGGGGTCCTGTGACCAGGTCGCGGAGTTCCTAGCGGCGCTCTCGCACCCCAAGAGGCTGAGGATCCTCTCGGTCCTGAGGGAGGGTCCGAGGGCCGTGACCGAGCTCGCGAGGGCCGTGGGGCTCTCTCAGTCAGCCACCTCCCAGCACCTCCAGGTCCTCAGGGGGCTCGGCATAGTAGGCGTGACGAGGACGGGCAACATGAGCTACTACTCGATCGCGGACCTGCGGGTCCTCCAGCTCTGCAGGCTCGCGCAGGAGATCGTCTCCGAGAGGGCTAAGCTGATCAGCGAGGCCGTCAGCGCCGTCAGGTTCGAGCCCTGAGCCTCCCTCCAGGGTCCCAGTCCACCGTGCTTTTTATGGAGTTCCGGTTGGTCTCGACGGGGGGCAATCCCTAAGTCCGGCTCAGCAGGATGAGTCCCGGATGACAGGACCGGTGAGGCAGCTGCCCTGGGCCGAGAAGTACAGGCCTAGGAGGGTCTCGGAGATCGTGGGGAACAAAGAGGCCGTCGAGGAGTTCGTGAGGTGGATGAGGGCTTGGGAGTCGGGGCGCGTGCCGGAGAGGAAGGCGGCCCTCCTCCACGGGCCTCCGGGGACCGGGAAGACGTCGCTGGTCTTGGCTTACGCGGAGGAGCACGGCTACGACCTCGTCCAGGTGAACGCGAGCGACAGGAGGACTCCCGAGTCCCTCGAGGAGGTACTGGGGCACGCGATCTCCTCCACGACCGTCTTCGGGAGGAGGCGGATGGTCCTCGTCGACGAGGTCGAGGGCGCGGTCCTCTCGGCCGAGTCGGGGACGGCGGAGGTGCTCAGGTCGCTGATCCAGAGGACCTCGGTCCCGATGGTCCTGACCGCGAACGACGTCTGGGAGCCCAACGTCGCGCCCCTCAGGGAGAGGTGCCTCCTCATCGAGTTCGGGAGGCTGAGGCCGAAGGAGATCGCGGAGAGGTTGAGGGAGATCGCGAGGAGGGAGGGGCTGGGGGTCGACGACGGGCTGATCGAGGCGATAGCGGAGAGGGCGAGGGGCGACATGAGGGCCGCGATCAACGACCTCCAGGCCACGGCGATGCTCGGGGGAGGCCTGAGGGCTCTGGAGGCGATGCAGTCGAGGGACGTGGAGTTGAATGCCTTCGAGCTGATGGCGAGGGTCTTCGGCGCGAAGAGGCTCGCGGACGGCCGCGGAGTCCTCGCGAACACGGACCTCGACCCGGAGACGGCGCTGACCTGGGTCTTCGACAACGTCCAGACCCAGATCAGGGACCCGAGGGCACTCGAGGAGGCCTACAGGGTCCTCGCGGACGCGGACCTTCACCTGAGGAGGGCTTCGAGGTTCCAGAGGTGGGAGCTGATGAAGTACGGCACGGTTCTGCTCTCCGCAGGGCCGGGCGTCGTGAAGGCCTCGACGGGTGAGAAGGGAGGAAGGCTCGAGTTCCCCTCGAGGATCAGGTTCCTCCAGCAGACGAGGGCCGAGAGGGAGGCGATCAGGTCGGTCCTCGCGAAGGTCGCTCAGAGGACGCACATGTCCACCTCGAAGGCCGCGACCGAGTTCATCCCGTACCTGAGGCTGATGCTGAAGGCGGGAGACGGGAGGATAGCGAAGGCCCTCGGCTTGACCGAGAGGGAGGTCGAGGTGCTGGCCGCGAGGGCGCCGGAGCTGGGGTTGAGGCCGCTGAAGGCAGGGCCAGAGGAGGCCGCGGCCGAGGAGCGGGGGCCGAGGGCCAGGGCAGCGGCTAGGGCTCGTCGCGCTCGCCGTGGGTGAGCGACTTCCCCTTCCTCAGGATCGCCTCGAGCTCCCTGCTCAGTATCGAGGCAGGGACCTCCGGGAGCGTGATGTAGCTCCTCCTGCCCTTGATCCCCTCGCTCTGGACCCTGATCCTGATGAAGCCCTGGTCCTCGAGCTTCTGGAGGATCTCCCAGAACCTCGTGTAGGCCTTCGGCATCGTGCCGTTCTCCTCGCAGACCAACGCGTAGAGCCTGTTCAGCTGCGAGGCAGTTACCGAGGGCGAGTCGTTCGACTGGAAGAACCTCGCGACCGCGAGGAGGACGAGCTTCTCGTGGAGCGAGAGGTAGTGGAGGCTCTCCCTCCTGATAGCGGGGTAGATGCTCGCTGCGGCCCTCCTTACGTGCTCGGCGGTGACCCTCTGCGACCCGTCTCGCTCAGCGAACTTCCCGGCCCTCCAGAGCAGCTCGATCGCGTACCTCGCGTCCCCCCTCTCCCCCGCCTGGTCGACGATCGCCTCGATGGCCTCATCGGTCACGACGCCCTCGTAGAAGGCCTCCGATGCCCTGAAGGAGACGATGTCCCTGAGCTGGCCGTAGGTGTACTCGGTGAGGTGGACCGCGTTCGTGACGAACATCGTCCTCGTGCCAGCGTCGAAGACGTTCAGGCCCTCGAGACCCCTTAGGACCAGTATCAGCGAGATCCTCGAGCCCTCGGACCTCTCCTCACCGATCCTCGCGAGGTAGTAGACCGCGTCCTGCTCCTCCCTGATCAGGACGTCAGCCTCGTCGAGCGTCAGGATCAGCGACATCCCCTCCCTGTCGAGGTAGGTGGTCAAGTTGTGGAGGATCTCCTCGTTGGCCAGGCCCCTGGTCGGGAGCCCTATCCCGAGGGACTCGATCGTCCTCCTGAGGACCGAGAAGAGGGTCCTGTGGAGCCTGCAGTTGACGTGGACGTGCCTAAGGAGCGCCCCGGACCTCCTCGCGACCTCCTCGGCCTTGGAGCCGAAGAGCTTGGAGAGCGCGGTCTTCCCCGTGCCCGTCGGACCCGTGAGTAGGGCCCTGACTTGGCCGGTCCTCTTCCCCGCGATGAAGGACCCGAAGAGGGTGAGGAGGTGCTCGAGCTCGTCCTCCCTGTGCGGGAGCCTTGAGGGGACGTACTCGGGGGAGAGCCTGTCCTCGTCCCTGAAGACCCGGACCATCTCGCCGTGATGCCTCGTCGAGCCCCCGATAAAAGAGGTGGTGCGAGGGTGAGCCGAAAGTGGAGGATCGGTGGTACCTTCAAGGGCGCATGGTCTCCTTCACTCAGCAACTTCGGGAATGACCTTACGCTCCTCGCAATGAGATTCCACCTTCATCTGAATGAAAATCACTAACGTCATCTTTCGATCCTCTTCATGAGGTTCCTGGTACATTACCGACATCTATGCGGAGTCTGCTGGTGACATCTTTCAATCCTCTTCGTGAGGTTC
>JANXED010000040.1 GCA_025058175.1 Candidatus Calditenuaceae archaeon
TCTTCGTGAGGTTCTCCGGCGAGCCACTCAAGTTTGCGGAATGGCACAGTGCCCTTTCAATCCTCTTCGTGAGGTTCGTATGATAGTATCGAGTTGCTGTCTCATTTCATCGGACTTCTTTCAATCCTCTTCGTGAGGTTCGATTCTGGGCCATTCGCGCTTTTTGCGCGGACTCAAGCCGCTTTCAATCCTCTTCGTGAGGTTCCCGGCCCACATGACTTGTGACAGATCAACAAAATACGCCCCCTTTCAATCCTCTTCGTGAGGTTCTGCCATCGAGAAGATCGCTAATGCTAAATGATAAAAAATTGACTTTCAATCCTCTTCGTGAGGTTCACCCACCTCGACTGTTGCCCTTTCTGCCAACACGAGGTATCTTTCAATCCTCTTCGTGAGGTTCCCACGGGGACGGCGCGGATGCAGCGGCCGCCGAGTGTCTTTCAATCCTCTTCGTGAGGTTCCTATTTATAATCTGGTCTTTGCTATGATATGATGTTCTTTCAATCCTCTTCGTGAGGTTCCGATGCTGGTCTTAACATCGTGCCCTTCACGATCGTCGAACTTTCAATCCTCTTCGTGAGGTTCGTTTAAATACTTGCACGGTTGCACGGTTTGCACGGTTTTCTTTCAATCCTCTTCGTGAGGTTCACTTCTGGCAGGGATGCTGACCGCGTGGCTGGAGGCGCGCTTTCAATCCTCTTCGTGAGGTTCCCGCCACGGCCGCGGACAATCTTCAGTATACTATACTACTTTCAATCCTCTTCGTGAGGTTCACAGTCGTCACGCGAGGAGAGCGGCGGCCCTACTTTTATCTTTCAATCCTCTTCGTGAGGTTCTTAAGACAGAGTATGATATAACAGCACTTTCTCTCGATGCTTTCAATCCTCTTCGTGAGGTTCCGAGCATCTCGCTTCAAACATGTTGTTTCTCTATGTTTTCTTTCAATCCTCTTCGTGAGGTTCGCGAGGCCATCGGTGGGGACGTAACGGCGCGATTCGGCTTTCAATCCTCTTCGTGAGGTTCCCCTCCTCAACCCGCCCCTCCGTGGCCTCGACATTCCACTTTCAATCCTCTTCGTGAGGTTCGTCACGCGATAAGATCGTCTCCACGAGCCGAAATTTCTTTCAATCCTCTTCGTGAGGTTCTGAAATAGCGACGGCGCTGAAGGGCCCGCGAAGGGCCGTTACCACTTTCAATCCTCTTCGTGAGGTTCGAATAATGAATTTGCGGTAGTTGACGAGCTCGTGGCCGACTTTCAATCCTCTTCGTGAGGTTCGCCCACGTGCGCTCGCCGCGCGGGTAGGCGTAAGCGCTTTCAATCCTCTTCGTGAGGTTCTTTCGCTGGGTGACCTTTTCGCGCACTTCGCGCTGGCTTTCAATCCTCTTCGTGAGGTTCGTCGAGTTTGAGCGAGGTGGTTT
>JANXED010000041.1 GCA_025058175.1 Candidatus Calditenuaceae archaeon
GGATTGAAAGTGGTGCGGAGGTGGTATTCTCTTACGACGAGAACGCTAGAAAAGAACCTCACGAAGAGGATTGAAAGTATTTCGCTTGAAGCTCTGCTAGAAGCTTTTTCTGTTCTTCGAACCTCACGAAGAGGATTGAAAGTGGCCCGGTTCTTAAACTTTCGCCACGGGGGCGGAGACAAGAACCTCACGAAGAGGATTGAAAGTAAGACCGTGACTAAGTCCCTGGTCGGGCGGCGTATGCGAACCTCACGAAGAGGATTGAAAGTGACTCTTGAATCGTCTGTAGCGCGTTTCGGGGCAGAACCAGGAACCTCACGAAGAGGATTGAAAGACAGTATAGTATAATGTAGATTGTCTCCCGCGCTGGTGTAGAACCTCACGAAGAGGATTGAAAGCTTCTTTCAAAGTCTTCGCCATAGCGACCGCCTTATCGCTGAAAAGAACCTCACGAAGAGGATTGAAAGTGAAGATCGCGTAAACGTTAATCGAGCCCACTCCAGCGTGAACCTCACGAAGAGGATTGAAAGTCCCGCGGTGGTCGAGGAGGGCTGCGTTCTTCCCGCGGACGGAACCTCACGAAGAGGATTGAAAGCGAATCACGTATTTTACAAACTGTGGGCCACGGCGGAACCTCACGAAGAGGATTGAAAGACCGAATGCGGCGGCAGGCATCGCGTGACCCAAAAACACGGAACCTCACGAAGAGGATTGAAAGTGAACATCGCGGCCCTCCGCTATGCGCCTCCACATATCGACTAGAACCTCACGAAGAGGATTGAAAGAACCCCGTCGCGTCGACATAAACACGCGAGACGCGGTATTGCGAACCTCACGAAGAGGATTGAAAGTCGAAAGAATCCATACGTTCATAATCCGCGCCTAACGCGAACCTCACGAAGAGGATTGAAAGAGCGCACCGAGCAGGAAGTGTCCGATCTCGTGCGGATTAAGAACCTCACGAAGAGGATTGAAAGCGAAGCGATCAGAAGAGCGGAGATACCGGAGCTGCTCGGCGTGAACCTCACGAAGAGGATTGAAAGATCTGAAGCTATAGTCTGCACCAGCGACCGCCTCTCGCAGGAACCTCACGAAGAGGATTGAAAGCGGAGCGCGGGCAGAAAATCGTGCGCGCGTGTGTATAGCTCGAGGAACCTCACGAAGAGGATTGAAAGACGGGCGAGAAGGAGCATCCGCTCGCGATGCTCGCTCGTTCAGGGAACCTCACGAAGAGGATTGAAAGTCTGATTTCATAGCCATAAGTGTTCTCAAGTATTAGGAGCCGAGAACCTCACGAAGAGGATTGAAAGCGTTTTGTATTTCTTCTCTCTCGCATTCGAGCGCTTCGAGGAACCTCACGAAGAGGATTGAAAGAGCCGTGGCTTCTGAAGCGCTTGTA
>JANXED010000042.1 GCA_025058175.1 Candidatus Calditenuaceae archaeon
TGCTAGATGGCTTTCAACCCTTTCAATCCTCTTCGTGAGGTTCATTGGTATTAGCGACCTCGCGACCGCCCTTGTGGAGCCCGCGCTTTCAATCCTCTTCGTGAGGTTCGGCCTTCAGTCTCAGGGCCCTCGTCCTCTTCGTCACGAGACCTTTCAATCCTCTTCGTGAGGTTCGAGGTCAACGTCGAGCCGTCTAGCTGCTTTATTGAGCTGATATTGCTTTCAATCCTCTTCGTGAGGTTCGTTTCTTCAGTGAACGTTCTCTGATTTCGCGTCTTCAGCGCCTTTCAATCCTCTTCGTGAGGTTCCACGCGGGCACGAGCGGCACTTTGCGCTCCTCGACGATCGCGAACTTTCAATCCTCTTCGTGAGGTTCCGCGCCCGTGCTTCTTGTGCGGATGCAGGCTGCACGACAACTTTCAATCCTCTTCGTGAGGTTCTCAGAAGATCGCTGGCGGCTCAAGAACCGCGTGATCTATGTCTTTCAATCCTCTTCGTGAGGTTCGATGTCGCTGTAATTGACGCTCTGCTTCGCGCCAAACTCGACCTTTCAATCCTCTTCGTGAGGTTCGGCTACAGCCTGATCGCGCTGATCGCGTTATTGGTTCATACTTTCAATCCTCTTCGTGAGGTTCGCGTTTAACATAGTTTCCTCGATCACGCTCACGAGATCAACTTTCAATCCTCTTCGTGAGGTTCAGCACGCTCCTCGTGCCCCCCTCGCTGCATGTCGCATGTGCTTTCAATCCTCTTCGTGAGGTTCTCAATCCCATGGGCACGATCCGCCAGGTGAAACGAGACCACTTTCAATCCTCTTCGTGAGGTTCTTGCTTGACCCCTCGGTGATAGAAGAAGACACGAGCATCTTTCAATCCTCTTCGTGAGGTTCTTCCAATCTACCTCGAGCACGTCGCTGCAGATCGGGCCGTGCTTTCAATCCTCTTCGTGAGGTTCTTTCACGTGACGAGCGACGACGAGCGCGCGAAAGAGCTCGTCTTTCAATCCTCTTCGTGAGGTTCTATGCCACACCCCGCGTCGAGGTCCACGTCTACGATTCAGCTTTCAATCCTCTTCGTGAGGTTCTTTTGTGAACTCTGCGAGTATTTCGCGCTCGGGGGATTGGTCCTTTCAATCCTCTTCGTGAGGTTCTCATGGGGATGGAGACAATCTACATTATAGTATAATGAAGATCTTTCAATCCTCTTCGTGAGGTTCCTATGAACACAGAGTCGAGTAGCTCTTTCGTCGTCACCACTTTCAATCCTCTTCGTGAGGTTCCGACGAGATCACGAGCGTGGCCGAGGGGCTAAAAAAATTCTTTCAATCCTCTTCGTGAGGTTCTCAGTCCAGCGCAGAGCCCTTCTCCCACGTTGGGTTTTGCTTTCAATCCTCTT
>JANXED010000043.1 GCA_025058175.1 Candidatus Calditenuaceae archaeon
TCATGAGGTTCCTGGTACATTACCGACATCTATGCGGAGTCTGCTGGTGACATCTTTCAATCCTCTTCGTGAGGTTCCGAATTGATCAATACAAAAAAGTCCGTGCTGGCTTTCTTTCAATCCTCTTCGTGAGGTTCTACAAAACGTGCCCGCATTACAAGTCATGCAGTCAACAGCGCGCTTTCAATCCTCTTCGTGAGGTTCCTAAAGTTCCATTCGCTGCGTGCCAGATGGCTTTCAACCCTTTCAATCCTCTTCGTGAGGTTCGATAAAGCGGGGCTAAGTCATACGAGAGAACCTCTTCGAGCTTTCAATCCTCTTCGTGAGGTTCCGTGAAGCCAGAGCCCGCCGGGGCCTTTGCCGTGGTGCAAACGCCTTTCAATCCTCTTCGTGAGGTTCGATCGAGCGCGAAGTGCGCGAAAAAGTCGCGGAGCGAAAACTTTCAATCCTCTTCGTGAGGTTCACTGTTAAGACTTATTGCCGCTATGATACACTTTTAGGGTCGCTTTCAATCCTCTTCGTGAGGTTCTTGGAACGTTGTCGGGTCTTTATTTCGAAACGCTGGAAATCCTTTCAATCCTCTTCGTGAGGTTCCAGAGTATATAAGGCGAATTTTGAAACTGCGATTTCCTTTCAATCCTCTTCGTGAGGTTCGTTGAAAATACACGGACTCGATGCGCGCGTCGAGTTCAATTGCTTTCAATCCTCTTCGTGAGGTTCGAGGAGCTCGAGCCTCCCGCCCACTTCGATCGTGACGTACTTTCAATCCTCTTCGTGAGGTTCAGGTCCGTGGTGGTGAAGGGCCGGCGCCGGATTACCGCAATCCCTTTCAATCCTCTTCGTGAGGTTCGGCGCGGTAAAACCCTTAACCGTAACCGGAAACGGTTACTTTCAATCCTCTTCGTGAGGTTCTTGATTGCTTCAGCGAGCTGGAGCAGCTCCTGCACGGTGGCCTTTCAATCCTCTTCGTGAGGTTCTCAACCTATCCTTAACTCTCATCCTCACTTCACTTGTTGACTTTCAATCCTCTTCGTGAGGTTCGCAGAGTCGCTATGAGTATCGTGCTCCACTTAATTTTCCGCTTTCAATCCTCTTCGTGAGGTTCACTTAGTGATCTTTGACGAAGCAGCGTTCATGCCCGAAGCTTTCAATCCTCTTCGTGAGGTTCAGAGGTGGGGGATGCGAGTAATCTATACGTCACACGTCTTTCAATCCTCTTCGTGAGGTTCGAGGGTCTCGTTTTATCATATTCATCTAACACTAAAACAACTTTCAATCCTCTTCGTGAGGTTCACCGCACTCTTTACCGTCACCTCACGAAGCTCGCAGAGCTCTTTCAATCCTCTTCGTGAGGTTCCGAGCCGATTTTCCGCTCCCC
>JANXED010000044.1 GCA_025058175.1 Candidatus Calditenuaceae archaeon
CTCGTCGAGGCGTGGGGAGCGGAAATTCGGCTCGGAACCTCACGAAGAGGATTGAAAGTGGACAATACAAAACGTGCCCGCGTTACAGATCATGCAGTGAACCTCACGAAGAGGATTGAAAGTGGCAAATTGATCTCCCCGACCGGGGAGCTGGTGCGGGTCGTGCTGAGAACCTCACGAAGAGGATTGAAAGTACCATGAACTCTGCGAGTATCTCGCGGTCAGGTGATCGGGAACCTCACGAAGAGGATTGAAAGATTCTGTGACTTACAGCCCGCGCTTTCTGGGTCTTATGAACCTCACGAAGAGGATTGAAAGGCGAAGGGCCGTTACGAGGGAAACGGCTAGGGGAATAAAAAGAACCTCACGAAGAGGATTGAAAGATCATCGCGATGCACTGGGACACAATCACGGCCGCGGTCAACGAACCTCACGAAGAGGATTGAAAGTGGACGGGCGTGGGAGCGTCGGCCGGCTTCTTTTCTAAGAACCTCACGAAGAGGATTGAAAGATCTACCTCGAGCACGTCGCCGCGGATCGGGCCGTGGGGACGGAACCTCACGAAGAGGATTGAAAGATCGGATAGCCTGTCGTCGTGGTTGTCGTCTCACAAGAGAACCTCACGAAGAGGATTGAAAGATGGTGCGTTCAAGATGAGTTTGCCACCGGCCCGCAATACCGGAACCTCACGAAGAGGATTGAAAGTTTCACAAATCTGGTGCGTGGCTTCGAGAGAACGATTACCTCGAACCTCACGAAGAGGATTGAAAGAATCTTATGGCACGTCTCCATGTATAGGTCAAAGACTGGAAGAACCTCACGAAGAGGATTGAAAGTTGCTTCGCTTGCGGACTCAAGTCGTCTATCGAGTCTTCCGCCGAACCTCACGAAGAGGATTGAAAGTCGACTGCTGCATTTGTTTTATTTTTTCAGCAGCTTCTGAACCTCACGAAGAGGATTGAAAGACGCACTTCTGCTCGACTTTTTGCAGCACGCTCGTCTGAGCGTAGAACCTCACGAAGAGGATTGAAAGTGCTGCTGTAGAAGAAGACACGAACATCAGCGGGGTTTTTGTCAGAACCTCACGAAGAGGATTGAAAGCTTCTGCGCGTTTTACAGGGTCACGAGCTAGAGCAAATTCTACGAACCTCACGAAGAGGATTGAAAGTGGAAAAAATAGCACCGGTACGGCACGGCACCGGCTTGAGAACCTCACGAAGAGGATTGAAAGGAACCCGCGTCAGGTTTTCAAACGGCTCGTGGATCATCGCGAACCTCACGAAGAGGATTGAAAGCGAACTCTACCTACCGCTTCTGCGCGTTTTACAGGATCACGGAACCCCACGAAG
>JANXED010000045.1 GCA_025058175.1 Candidatus Calditenuaceae archaeon
TGGTGACATCTTTCAATCCTCTTCGTGAGGTTCTTCATTGACTCTATCACAACCCTAGCACTCGCCTTCAAAACTTTCAATCCTCTTCGTGAGGTTCCCTGCTGCGCGATGATCTCGAGCCGTCGGAGAAGGCGTGACTTTCAATCCTCTTCGTGAGGTTCGGCCCTACCCTGACATCTGGGACATAATAAAAGATCTATTGCTTTCAATCCTCTTCGTGAGGTTCGCATACATCAAAACGAGATAATACGTCGTCTCGCGCACGACCTTTCAATCCTCTTCGTGAGGTTCTGCGTTTCTCAACTATAGCATCGACTCCGCTTTCGAGGACCCTTTCAATCCTCTTCGTGAGGTTCTTGGGCGGCTCACGACCGGATACTCGAGAGAACGGCCCCTTTCAATCCTCTTCGTGAGGTTCTTTCTCGAAATACTCGAGCATCTCCGTGAACCTCACGCGCCTTTCAATCCTCTTCGTGAGGTTCCGCGCGGCCCTCGTGGTCGTGGGCCGTGGCGCGCGGCGAATCTTTCAATCCTCTTCGTGAGGTTCGCGCCCTCGCGCGAGAAATCACGAGCGGGCTCGGGCTCGCTTTCAATCCTCTTCGTGAGGTTCGCCATGCACTGGGACACGATCACGGCCGCGGTCAACGCTTTCAATCCTCTTCGTGAGGTTCAAATGACTTACCCGTGCGAGTCAAACTGATCTATCGTCGCTTTCAATCCTCTTCGTGAGGTTCTCTTCGCGAGCAGATCCGCCTTCCTGAAGTAGAAAGACACTTTCAATCCTCTTCGTGAGGTTCGTTGCCAATAACGTGCCCGCGAACAAAATTCAGGACCTCGGCTTTCAATCCTCTTCGTGAGGTTCTGGGTCGATAAGACCCAGAAAGCGCGGGCTGTAAGTCACAAAATCTTTCAATCCTCTTCGTGAGGTTCTGACGAAAACTCGGTCTAGAAGCGCGAAATTTCGGCTCTCTGCTTTCAATCCTCTTCGTGAGGTTCGACGGGTTTCGATGGGCTCAAGACCGCTTAGCAGAAGCGTCTTTCAATCCTCTTCGTGAGGTTCACGGAGCGACCGCACACGATCACAGCCGGCTACGATCCCTTTCAATCCTCTTCGTGAGGTTCGCCACGGTCCAGGAGCTGCTCCAGCTCGCCGAGGCGATTACTTTCAATCCTCTTCGTGAGGTTCAGTTCACGGAGCCGCCCACGGAGCGGCGTCTCGACCGCCTTTCAATCCTCTTCGTGAGGTTCCGCGAGAGAGCTCTTTCGCGAGCGCGGGTCGCTTATGATACTTTCAATCCTCTTCGTGAGGTTCAGCTGGTCTTTGATGG
>JANXED010000046.1 GCA_025058175.1 Candidatus Calditenuaceae archaeon
GGCGGGGGATTGCGCGCCAGCCGTCTTTCAATCCTCTTCGTGAGGTTCATCGAATATCTCTCCCTCGTACTCAACCTGCCGCTTTTCCTTTCAATCCTCTTCGTGAGGTTCAAACAACGACTTTCTCGCGTGATCGCAGTAGTGCCTCCGGCAGCTTTCAATCCTCTTCGTGAGGTTCATAACTTTGATTTCGTATCTCGGGTAACGCACCGCTACCTTTCAATCCTCTTCGTGAGGTTCTACATTCAGAATGTCAACGTTCCAAGACACTCAAGTAGGCATCTTTCAATCCTCTTCGTGAGGTTCCACTAAATGAAGTAGCAACAAGCCCGTCTAACCACATTTTCTTTCAATCCTCTTCGTGAGGTTCCCCGCACCAGCTCCCCTGTCGGGGAGATCAATTTGCCACTTTCAATCCTCTTCGTGAGGTTCATATTGCGCGCGAAAACGACGGGGTCAAGAAGATTGCGCGCTTGCAATCCTCTTGGTGAGGTTCGCGACGAATAAGCCGCTACGCCTGATCGTGCCGTACTATACCTTTCAATCCTCTTCGTGAGGTTCCTTCAGCGCTTACAAGCTGCCCTTCGTCGATATAATTGATCTTTCAATCCTCTTCGTGAGGTTCATAGGTTTTCACGACGGGGAAAAACTGATGGGTTGTGGGCAACTTTCAATCCTCTTCGTGAGGTTCGCTCCGTGAACTCTACCTACCGCTTCTATGTGTTCTACACTTTCAATCCTCTTCGTGAGGTTCGACTACGTTGACTTCAAAGAAGTCCCGCGGGGTGCGGATCCTTTCAATCCTCTTCGTGAGGTTCTTTGCGATTTTGCCGATGCGCACGGCTGGCCCGTACAGCTCTTTCAATCCTCTTCGTGAGGTTCGCGGTTTAGCTTTCCGCGAGCTCTCGCTCGTGGCCGTGCCCTTTCAATCCTCTTCGTGAGGTTCATGGGCACGATCCGCCACGCGTAACGAGACCATGGCGAGCTTTCAATCCTCTTCGTGAGGTTCAGACGCCCGCGATTTTGGCAGGCGCGGAGACGAATTCACTTTCAATCCTCTTCGTGAGGTTCGCTACCCTGCGGCCGAAACGGCGCGACGCTGCGAGGTTACACTTTCAATCCTCTTCGTGAGGTTCCGAAAGCGCGCGTAGTCTTCTTCGTCGTAATGGTCTTTCTCCTTTCAATCCTCTTCGTGAGGTTCGCGCCTCCACATATCAACTAAGACCACAATTTGATATTTACTTTCAATCCTCTTCGTGAGGTTCTTCTCCC
>JANXED010000047.1 GCA_025058175.1 Candidatus Calditenuaceae archaeon
TCTTCGTGAGGTTCCGATGTTCACGATACGTGTCGCGTGTCACGAGATGAAATCTTTCAATCCTCTTCGTGAGGTTCCTCGTGGAGCAAAGTCACGGGGTCGGGCGGGTCGTCACGAACTTTCAATCCTCTTCGTGAGGTTCCGGAGCGGCTCGTGATTGTAGACGAGGGGCCCTTCTTCACTTTCAATCCTCTTCGTGAGGTTCGCCTTAAAGCCGCCGCCTTTCCCGGCACGGCCGATCATCTTTCAATCCTCTTCGTGAGGTTCGCGAGTAAGTCCGTTGTGAAAGGCCCCACGGCGTGGGAGCTTTCAATCCTCTTCGTGAGGTTCTCAGAGAACGTTCACCGAAGAGACGCGGCTAGAGATCCCTCCTTTCAATCCTCTTCGTGAGGTTCATGGGAGATTATTTCGAATTCGTAACACCAGAAAAGCGCAAGCACTTTCAATCCTCTTCGTGAGGTTCGCGGGACTTTTCTACGAGTGAAGTGACCGTGAGTGTCTTTCAATCCTCTTCGTGAGGTTCCTGTCGATCTCGTGAGCGTGATCGAGGAAACTATGTTAAACGCTTTCAATCCTCTTCGTGAGGTTCTCCTGCTCATCGCCGGCCGCGTGGCCGAGCGTTTCGGCGTACTTTCAATCCTCTTCGTGAGGTTCGCGACCTGAGCGCGAGACGGTCACATATTTGTATGGTGTCATCTTTCAATCCTCTTCGTGAGGTTCCGCAAAACCACGGACTCGATTCGTGAAATGGCGTGGTGGCTTTCAATCCTCTTCGTGAGGTTCGACGGCGTTCATGGGGCTGTATAGCGCACTCGGCCCCATCTTTCAATCCTCTTCGTGAGGTTCTCAGGCTTAGATTCTCTTTGAGCAGACCCGCAGCTGCCGCTTTCAATCCTCTTCGTGAGGTTCCGATAATGAGTCTGGCAAAAGTCATGCGCTACATTTGTTGTCGCTTTCAATCCTCTTCGTGAGGTTCACTGGGATATCATGCAGCGGGCGCCCATCGCGCGCGAGTCTTTCAATCCTCTTCGTGAGGTTCCGTGTTCTTGGGTCACGCGATGCCTGCCGCCATATTCGGCTTTCAATCCTCTTCGTGAGGTTCCGACGCTCCCGCGCCCGTCCAGGGCCAGGAGGTCCTCGGAGCTTTCAATCCTCTTCGTGAGGTTCCTTCTGCTTGATTGAGAGCGATTAGCGCCGTGTTGACACCTTTCAATCCTCTTCGTGAGGTTCTTCCCCGTC
>JANXED010000048.1 GCA_025058175.1 Candidatus Calditenuaceae archaeon
ATTGCCCTCTGCTCCAGTTTCCCTGTCATAGAGCTTGAGCTGGGGTAGATTGGGTCTATCGGGCTTTATCCTCAGCGATTTCGGCTCATTAACCGCTACACCTGACATGACAATTCCCGACACTTTCAATCCTCTTCGTGAGGTTCGCGCCTCCACATACCAGAAGACCGCACAATTCAATATTTACTTTCAATCCTCTTCGTGAGGTTCCTCTTCGCGCTTCAAGCTATCAGCTTAATCCCAGCCGCGACTTTCAATCCTCTTCGTGAGGTTCTCTGGGGGTTTAAATCACACGCGAAACTTCTAGCGTCTTTCAATCCTCTTCGTGAGGTTCCTGCGGGACCTGGGCTGGCCTCTCGAGCTCGAGAAAGACACCACTTTCAATCCTCTTCGTGAGGTTCGGCTCCGTGAACTCTACTTACCGCTTCTGCGCGTTTTACACTTTCAATCCTCTTCGTGAGGTTCCGATCTGTATCTGAATCCGCACGAAATAGGACACTTCGTGCTCTTTCAATCCTCTTCGTGAGGTTCCGTGAAAAGTTTCACAACCGCGTCGTAATGCGAAACGTTGGCGCTTTCAATCCTCTTCGTGAGGTTCCGAGAAGGGCCCTTCTTCACGGAGCGGCTCGTGATTGTAGACCTTTCAATCCTCTTCGTGAGGTTCTTCGACGACAGAGGGAGGGATCTCTAGCCGCGTTTCTTCAGCTTTCAATCCTCTTCGTGAGGTTCAACATGTTGTTTCTCTACGTGTTTGGCGATAATGTAGAACTTTCAATCCTCTTCGTGAGGTTCGGCTGCGCCTGCACGACCTCAAGCGTCTGCGAGCTCTCGGTCTTTCAATCCTCTTCGTGAGGTTCCGCGAAAACTATCTCGCGACTTCAGTAGCGAAAACGCAAACGCTTTCAATCCTCTTCGTGAGGTTCACGATATCTGTTGAGCCGGGTTTTCCCAGACCGCTCCGCCGCTTTCAATCCTCTTCGTGAGGTTCTTCTGTGACTTACAGCTCGCGCTTTCTGGGTCTTATCGACCCACTTTCAATCCTCTTCGTGAGGTTCATGCCGCGCGTTTTTTGGGAGGAGGTGAGCGTGGAGGAGTCCTTTCAATCCTCTTCGTGAGGTTCTCGGGGAAAACCCGGCTCAACAGATATCGTATTTTCTCTTTCAATCCTCTTCGTGAGGTTCTCAAGCCGGTGCCGTGCCGTACCGGTGCTACTTTTTCCACTTTCAATCCTCTT
>JANXED010000049.1 GCA_025058175.1 Candidatus Calditenuaceae archaeon
GGTCGGGCGTCGAGAAGATCCTCTTTCAATCCTCTTCGTGAGGTTCTCGACTTATTGCCCGACGTGCCCGTCCATCACCTCGCTTTCAATCCTCTTCGTGAGGTTCCTCGATGCTGACACAATATCATACCGCACAGACCCGAGTCAACACTTTCAATCCTCTTCGTGAGGTTCTGGTTCTGCCCCGAAACGCGCTACAAGCGCTTCAGAAGCCACTTTCAATCCTCTTCGTGAGGTTCGAGGATCTGGCTCAGCTGATGAGCCGTCTCAAAAACCAGCGCTTTCAATCCTCTTCGTGAGGTTCTGCAAAAACTCACGAGCGGCGCTCCGTGAACTCTGCAAACTTTCAATCCTCTTCGTGAGGTTCGGCAGGAAATCGTGTGCACGCACGTATAGCTCGAGCAGGCTCTTTCAATCCTCTTCGTGAGGTTCCTCAAAAGACGCGACGGCATCAACCCCCACTGCATGATCGCTTTCAATCCTCTTCGTGAGGTTCCGCCACGACCGGCGGCGGGTGCTGGATGCTCTCCTCACCTTTCAATCCTCTTCGTGAGGTTCATAATGACAAAATGAAAATCTACAAATCGGGGTATAAGAACTTTCAATCCTCTTCGTGAGGTTCCCTGCCGTCTCCAGCGCGACGACATGCGCGTGGATCGCGCTTTCAATCCTCTTCGTGAGGTTCCTCAAAGAAGCGCGCGACGAGAAGCGGACTTTGCGAGCTTCTTTCAATCCTCTTCGTGAGGTTCTTTGATGACATCGAGAACGCGCTCTTAAACTACGTCAAGCCTTTGCGAGCTTCTTTCAATCCTCTTCGTGAGGTTCTCATGTTTCATTACCTCAAGCGGTGGAATAAAATATTCTTTCAATCCTCTTCGTGAGGTTCTCAACTGCGCGGGGCACGAATTACTACTTGAGAATGCTCCCCCTTTCAATCCTCTTCGTGAGGTTCTGATCGAAAGAGCAGCAAATACGATAAAATCTATTATTGACTTTCAATCCTCTTCGTGAGGTTCATTGAATGAGGTGGCGAGCTTCGCGGGCAAAATCAACTCGACTTTCAATCCTCTTCGTGAGGTTCCGATGCGAGACTTTTCCACGAGCGAAGTGACCGTGAGTTTCTTTCAATCCTCTTCGTGAGGTTCGAATTCATCATAGTCAAATTTTGGTGGTGGTGTTATACCCACTTTCAATCC
>JANXED010000004.1 GCA_025058175.1 Candidatus Calditenuaceae archaeon
CTGGTGGTGTGCGTGACCGCTATGGGGATAACCTATGAGAGGCCCTTACCCGTGATACAGGGAGTCCAATACGTCCCCTCGGCCTCCGGAGGGGACCGGGTCGGAGTGCTGGTCGAGATGTCGGGAGGGAGGGCCTCGGTCAGGCTGGTCAACGTCGGTAATGACGGAAACCTGATCTCTGACAACCCCGGCCTCTGCCTGAGATGAGCCTCAAGGGCCTCGCAGTGGTCGCGCTCCTGACGGCCGTCCTCCTCCTCCAGTCAGCCGGTGCAGCGGAGACTGCGGTCCGCGAGGCCCCGACCGTCGTCAAGGCTAGGTTGGCAGTTGACGCATCGTGCTCCGGTGTTATGACCTACGTGGTAGACGCGGAGGAGGCCAAGAGGGCTGGGCTCTGGAGGCTCTGGCTCCTCCTGCCCAAGGAGCCACTGAGGTGGAGCGTGGAGCCGCACGCGGTCCACGAGGTCTCCGATCTACCGGAGGGATCAGAGGGCAGAAGGGTCTACAGCAACGTGACCTTCGACCTCAGCTCAATCGAGGGCCTCCTGACGGTCTCCTTCAGGATGGACCACGCGTGCCTCGTGAACGGGGACCGGGGCCTATTACTGACGCCGCTGGTCTCTTACGGACCGCCGATCAGGGGCGAGCTAGAGATCACCTTAGAGGGCCTCGTGGAGGGGGTTAGGTCCGTCGAGCCGTGGTCGCCTCACGTAGAGGTCCACAACCGGTCGCTCTCCGTTCGCCGCGAGCTTCCCCTCACCGTCAACAGGGTCGCGATCGACTTCAGGCCCGTGGAAGAGCCCTTCTACCTCGTCTCTTCAAGGGGGTTCAGCGTCAAGACCCATCAACGCTACGCGCAGGTCGCCGCAGCGGTCATCGACGCCCTAGCGAACGCCAGCGACTACCTGAAGGCCGTCTTCGGCGAAGACGTCCCGGATGTGACGGTGGAGTTCTTCCTGCCCCGAGACTACCGGTCCGGCCCCGAGGGCTTCGCCCCCGTCCCGTCGGGCGGCTCGAGGGTTATCGGGCTCAACTTGATCCTCCTCAGGAGGCCGCAGGGGTACTTGGAGGTGATCGCGGTCCACGAGCTAGTCCACCATTACCTCTTCGAGGTCGGCGTAGGTGCGGGCGCGACTTGGTTCCACGAAGGCCTCGCGGTCTACTTCTCCCTCGAGCTGGGGGAGCGGCTGAGGCTGGAGGGCGCGCGGGTGATGAGGGAGCTGATCATGCAAGAGGCGTCCCGTTCGAGGCAGATCAGGCTGAGCGAGTGGAAGCCCGGTGAGTCCAGAGACAGCGACTGGTACGCGACCGCCTTCGCTCTGATCGAGGGGCTCTTCAGGCTCGACCCCGCAGGCATGTCTAAGGCCCTCCTCAGCCTGAGAGACGAGAGGAGATGGATATCATCGGGAGAGGCTGCGGCCGAGTACCTCGCGAAGCACCTCAACGAAGAGGCGTTAGGGCTGCTTAGGGAGGCCGGACTTCTCCCAAAGGTGAGTAGGCACTCAGACGACGGATCGACGGCTTCGGCCACGACGGTCACTGAGACGCGCGGAGATGCTACAACCGACTCCGACAATCACGACCGAAGCGGGACGATTGCGATTGACGAGGAGCTCCTTCTAATAAGCCTGGCGACCGCCGCTATCGTGGTCTCGCTCCTCGCGATCAGGGACGCAAAGTCCTAAAACAACCGGTTTGACCAGCGTCGGTTCAGCTCGACGAACTCTCCACTTGATACCCTAGCTCGAGCAGCCTGTTCACGTACTCGTTCTTGAGCTTGTTGTAGACCTGCTCGTTGATCTTCCCGGTCCTGTAGTTCTCCTCGAGGACCCTGAGGAAGTTCAGGTACCTGACCACCTCAGCCGGGAGCTGTTGGGGTTGTCCGGTCGGGGGCTCGCCGGCAGGCACGATCATCGGCCTGACCTCGACGGCGGGTTCGCGCCGCTCAGCGAGATCGGGGGCCTCAGCCTCCCTCCGGGTCGCCTCTTCCGTGACACGCTGAACGCCGATCTCCCATGACGACCGAATGCGGGACACGAGAACGTTCAGTCCCATCTTAGGCTTTGTCAGCAGCAAGTAAACGACGTAGAGCGAGATTGCCCCGCTCCACGCAAGCAGACCCAAGAGGGCCGCCGTCGCGGCACCCAGGGCAATCAACCCGAACGGGTGCGGGACGACTCCATAGACTACCGAGGGGACTGCAGCGATCACGGCCAGCCTGATCAAGTTGTCCCTCTTCAGAGGTATGTTCACGAGCCCCCTAGTGGCGAGGAAGAGGGCCACTGCCAGGACGATTACCAACCCGGCAACCCCGGACGCTAACTGAGCGACCGCGACGAGGAAGAGAGAGAAGACGAGATAGATGATGAGGACGTCCACTCCCTTAACCATCGAGACGAAAGCCGCCAAAACCCCGATGATGATCAGCGTGAGGATCAGACTCAGGACGCCGCCCGTGGCATAAGCGGCTGAGGTCAACAGGGCTATGAACGTCGCAACGAAAATGTCCCGCCTCAGGAATTGCTTGAGTTTCAAAGGTGTTCACAGCGTCGAGCGCGGGGGACCTAATTAAACATTAGGAGAAAACCGGCTAGCAAACTAATAATATGAAGGTTAGGGATATCCAGAT
Source organism: Candidatus Calditenuaceae archaeon (assembly GCA_025058175.1). GTDB lineage: Archaea > Thermoproteota > Nitrososphaeria_A > Caldarchaeales > Calditenuaceae > Calditenuis. The sequence goes on from JANXED010000004.1 coordinate 2,627, forward strand.
GTGAAGGTGAGGACTTTCTCCCCAATATTCGTGATCGCTTTGGTGGTCTCCAGCTTCGCGGTGATTTGGACGCCGGTGGGGGCTGAACCGTCAAAGGCGCCCATAGACCTGCCGATCAAAGCACCGCTGGAGGTCAACGTGATACTCGCGGGGTTCTCAAGTCGGGACCTCGGGGTGACGCCCGCGGAGTTAGAGGGACTACTCTCGCGCCTCGTCAGGAGCGAGGCCGTCGCCTACGCGGGCTTCTTCATGGAGGATCCCTATGTGGTCGCGCTCTTCGACGTCGAGCTGACGGTGATCGAGGCCGACGCCAGGCTGAACTCGGAGATACGGGCGCTGTTCGGACGTGTCTCCTATGACCCCGCTGCCTTGCCGATCGACGTGAGGAACAGCTTCGTGAGGTACGTGTCGTTCGTTAGGGAGTACTATGGAACTACGTTCGCGATCCGGTTGAACGACAGGATGACGGACATCGCAGCGCTCACCCTCGGATTAGTCTCGCTCACGAACAGGTTCCTCCCACAGATCACCGACGGATACAACATTTACCTGATTTGCGGACTGCCCTTCACTGGCAATAAGTTTCCCGTATACTTCTCCGCCGGGCAGACTGTCGAGCGCGGAAACGGCATAGGAGCGGTGGGTATGAACCTGTACGGCGGGATAGGGACATACAGGTACGTCGTCCTCGACATTTGCGCAATCCCAAACCCATTCGGCAACTTCGCGCCGAAGACGGAAGAGGACGTCGAGAAGTATTTGCCGCCAGCGCTCTACAGGGGCCCGCGAGACCAGATCCAAGCGATCGCCATGTACGTCGACGAGATAATAGACAACCTATTCGTTAAGAGTCTCATCTATGTCCCGAGGTATCAGGTGACCTTTCTCTTCGACGTAGTGGTGATAGACATGACCACGACCGGAGGAGGACTGCAGTTCATAGTCTCAAACTTCATACCTGAGATATTCGAGTCGGCGATGAAGTGGCTGATGCCGTACAACTTCTACACGAGCAGGTTTCACTACAGGACTATTGCGGAGGCCGCGGTGATGAGGCAAGCCATCTCCGTCCATAGGGGCATTCAGATAATCGACGTCGAGAGGGCCTTCACGCTTGCCGAGAGGACGGGGCTGATCCCCCCGGCACCGTCTGGAGTAACGAGGATACCGGTGTTGATCTTCCTCTCCGACGCCGACATCTACCCGAGCTCGCCTGGAACGATAGGGATAGCGTGGCCCGACCTTAGCGACCCGAGGTACCCGAGGGGTGCAGTCGTGGGGTTGAATTACAGGTTCGTCGAGAGGGAAGGGCTGACCTTGGTCACGATTCACGAGGCCGCCCACACCCTCGGGCTGGCCCATCCACACGACGACCTCGACGAGACTGATCAAGAGGTCATTCGACCGGGCAAGTCGAAGCCGCAGGTCAAGACGAGATGGGTCTTCAGCTGGGCAGAGACCGCGATGTCCTACGCAGACGTCCCCCAGGTCGTCAATCAGAGGGTGATCTACCCGGGAGCGTATCCGTTGAGGACCTACTTCAGCGCCTTCGACCTCGACGCGATCGACAGGGCGGTCGTGACGCTGCTGCTCGGGTACTACCTGAACTACAGGGAGGAAGTCATGAAGAAGCTGAAGGAGTCGGGTCTCCGACTGGAGGACATACCTGAGGCCGAGAAGCTCCTGAGGGAGGCCGACAAAGCGGCTGTTAACGCGGTCAGCCTGTTCAGGGACCACAACTACTTCGACAGGTTTGGGTTCGCGGGACTCGGAGCCCAACTTGAAACGGCCTTCGACTACGCGTGGAAGGCCTTGACCGACGTCATCGAGCTCTACGACAATGTGGAGGGCGCGAGGCAAGCGATCGAGTCTACTCGGCCGTTGATTAGGAAGCTCGAGAGCGAAATCAGTGATCTGAGGTCGACGGTCGAGAGTCTGAAGGGGAGGCTCGATGCTGCCACCGCCCGTGCCGAACAGTTGCAGAGGTCCCTGAGCCAAGAGGCGCAGGAGAGGCAGAGGATCCAACAGGAGCTGGAATTAACGAAGAGCGACCTCACCAGGGCGAGGACGGAGCTTGAGCTGACCAAGAACAACCTCTCAGCCGCGAGGTCCGAGGTCAATACCTACCTCATGCTCGCAGCAGCGGGAATGGTGGCGGCAGCCGGATCGGCCGCTTTCGCGATAGCGAGCAGGCGCGGATCAAGGCCACGCGTCCTAACCTCGTCCACCTAGGGATCCTCATGAGAGGATGATTCTACAGGGCGCTCCGTGAGGACCGGGATGGAAGCAGACGACCTCATCTCGAGGATAGTCGCCTGCAGAAGGTGTCCCAGGCTCGTCCTCTACCGGGAAGAGGTCGCCAAGAACCCGCCCAAACGGTTCAGGGGCTGGACCTACTGGGCAAGGCCTCTTCCGGGGTTCGGAGACCTCACTGGACGAATCCTGGTGGTCGGGCTCGCACCTGCGGCCCACGGCGGCAACCGGACCGGCAGGATGTTCACCGGCGACTCCTCCGCGAACTTCCTGATGTCGGTGCTTCACGAGCTCAAACTAGCCAACAAGCCGACCTCTGAGTCCGCGGACGACGGCCTCGAGCTCCGGGGAGTCTTCCTGACCGCTCCTGTGCGCTGCGCGCCACCGGAGAACAGGCCGACTAGGGAGGAGGTGGAGAACTGCTACCCGTTTCTGCTCGAAGAGGTGAGGCTGTTGACCCAGCTGAGGGTCGTCGTGGCCTTAGGCGCGATAGGGTTCCGAGCTTCGGTGAGGCTGCTGAGAGACCTCGGCTTCAGGTCCGACGTCCAGTCGAAGTTCGGGCACGGCGCGACCTACGCCTTCAGGTCCGAAGACGGACGGGAGGTCTTCCTCCTCGGGTCCTATCACCCTTCGAGGCAGAACACGCAGACGGGAAGGCTGACCAGGCAGATGCTCCTGAAGGTCTTCAGGAGGGCGAAGGAGCTCGCTGGCTACTCGTAGTCGATCGTTACTACCTCGTTCGGGACCCTGACGAACTTGTTGATGCCGGTCATTGCGATCAAACGGCAGTTGTCGATGACCTCAGTCAGGCTCTTGAGGACCATCCTGTACGAGAGGGCCCTGTTCTGGTCCCTGACACCTTCGATGACCTTGATCTCGAGCGCGTTGATCTCCTGGATCAGCTTCGGGATGAGCGACATAGAGTCCTCCAGGAGCTTCAGGTCGCCGACGAGGTAGCCGTTCAGCGCCATTCCGAACGCGGTCGTGATCTCGGTCGCGAGGTGTGAGAGCTCCGCAGCGAGCCCCTTCGGGTCCCTCTCCCTGGTCCCGGCCCACTTCACCGCCTCCCTCGAGATCTGGAGAGCTTGGTCCGCGATCTCCTCTACGGCCGAGAGGATGACCCTCAGCCCCAGGAGCGCGATCGGGGACTCTATGCCCAGAGTCTTGATCAGCGACTTGTCCCTTCCGGCCATCAGGAGCTGCCTGAGGCAAAGGAAGTAGTAACTGTCGATCCTCTGCTCCGCCCTCGCGACCTCGGAGGCCCTCTCGGGGAGGTTCTCGGCGAACGCGTCGACCGCGGACTCTAGCATCGAGGCGATGAGGACCTGCATCCTCCTCACCAGCTCCTCGATCGTGTACTTGCTGGAGTCGATGATCACCCTCAGCTCTAGCTCGAAGTCGTCTTGCCTGATCACTTCTAGGCCCGGGAGCCTGTCGACCTCCGCGATGACCTCGTCGAACATCCAGGAGTTCGCGCCGCTCACCGACCTCACGGTGATCCTGTCGACGCCCTGCAGGTAGCAAGCGGTTACTATCCTCTGGAGGGAGTCCACCGACTGGAGCCTGTCGGCCTCTATCTTGGCCACTAGAGACCTCTCGGGCCTGAGGGCGGTCCTGATCAACACGCCCTCGTCCGAGACCTCGACGTAGACCTGGTCGCCGGCCTTTAGGCCCTGCTCCGCGACCCACTTCCTCGGCAGCGAGACCACGAGGGTCGTCGAGCCGAGCCTCTGAAGCCTCCTGACCTCCATGCCCCTGGGGTATATGCGACATATATCGGATATTAGGGTGTTTGCGCCAACGTCAAGGCCGCTCCAGGGGGAACCCCTCGACCGGGCCTGCCCGGTGATGCATCAGTACATCTCCCTCAGCTGCTCGGCGGGCAGGAACTCCTCCTCGAGCCTCCGGTACCTCTCGATTCCCACCAGGGAGTGGTGGTCCGCGGTCGGGAGACCCTTCTCCTGAAGCTCCAGCTCCCACTGGGCCTCCTCCTGACGCTCGGCGAGGGCCTTCGCGAACTTGTAGACCGCCATCATCTCTGCGTGGAGGGCGCCCATGCTCACCACGATCAGCTTGTAGCCCCTCGAGGCGACCTCGGAGAACCTCAGCGGCCGCTTCGACTCGGTCCACTTGAAGCTCGAGGAGTAGTTGAAGACTAAGGGGACGTCCGGGTACTCCCTCTTGACGCGCTCGGCGAACTCCCAGGCCAGCTCGTCGTCGGGCCTCCTGAACTCCGCCCAGAGGGCGTCGGCCCCCGCGTCCCTGAACGCGACAGCCCTTTTGACCGCCTCCTCGAGCGTCCCGCCCTTCGTTCCCAGCACGTCGGTCCTCGCGATCAGGAAGAAGTCCGGGTCGACCGCGTCCCTCCTCCTCGCGAGGGATTTCACCTTCAGCACGGCCTCCTCGAACCCGATCACCCTCTTCCCCGCCAGGTGGCCGCACCGCTTCGGGAACCTCTGGTCCTCGACGTGAATGGCCGCGACTCCTGCAGCGACGAACTCCTCAACGGTCCTCGTCGCGGTCACGGCGTTACCGTAGCCGTCGTCCGCGTCTGAAATCACGGGGATGCTCACCGCCCTCGCTACCCGGCCCGCGAACTCGACCATCTCGGGGAGCGTGAGGAACCCGATGTCCGGTCTCACCAGGTACCCAATCGAGCAAGAGTACCCGCTGACGTAGACCGCCTTCAGCCCCACCATCTCGACGAGCTTCGCCTGGATCGGCGTGTAGACTCCGGTCGTCCAGACGTAGTCCTCCTGCCTGAGGAGCCTCCTCAGCTCCCTGCTCCTGTCCACGTGGGGACTCAGGCTCGTCCGGATAAAGAGTTCGACCCGACCGGGTCCAATGGGACGCCCACGAAGGTCGGCCGTACCCCGTTACGTAGCACAACAATTATTATCACGCTTAACTGTAAAATAAATCGAGTTGGGTAGGAGGGTCGCGGTAGTAGGCATCGGTATAACGCGGTTCGGCAGGAGGTCCGACGCGTCGCTCAGCGAGCTGGCCTTCGAGGCCGGCAGGGAGGCAATTAGGGACGCGGGGATAGAGCCGAAGGACGTGAGGTTCCTCTCGGTGGGGAACGTGGGCGCGTGGAGCGCCGAGCCCCTTCCGGCGGTTCTGGTCGCGGAGTACCTCGGGCTGGACAACCCAGGGTCGATGAGGGTAGAGGCGGCCTGCGCTTCGGGGAGCGCGGCGATCAAGGTCGCCTACGACGCGGTCGCCTCCGGATCGGTCGACGTCGCGATGGCCTTAGGCGTCGAGAGGATGAACGAGTCACCGACGCCGAACGTCGTCGAGCTGATAGGCCGCGCGGGGAACTACTTCTGGGAGTTCGAGAACTTCGGGCTGACCTTCCCGGGATACTACGCGATCTACGCCACCGCGTACATGGACAAGTACGGCGCGAGGGAGGAGGACATCGCTGAGGTCGCCGTGAAGAACCACTACTACGGCTCGATGAACCCTTATGCGCAGTTCCAGAGGCCGGTGAAGCTCGAAGAGGTGATGTCATCGCGGTACATCGCGTGGCCCCTGAAGCTCCTCGAGTGCTCCCCGATCACCGACGGGGCTGCAGCGGCCGTCCTGGCCTCGGAGGAGGTCGCGAGGAAGCTTACCGACTCGCCGGTCTGGATCAGGGGGATGGGCTACGCGACGGGGACCTCAAACCTCTCGAAGAGGCAGGACTTCCTGGGGCTCGAGCCCGCGGCGAGGGCAGCCAGGCAGGCATACGCGGAGGCCGGAATAGACCCCGAGAGGCCCTACAAGCAGATAGACGTCGCGACCGTCCACGACTGCTTCTCGATCGCGGAGATCCTGGCTTACGAGGACCTCGGCTTCGCGAGGAGGGGAGAGGGCTACATGCTGCTGAAGGAGCACCAGACCTACATCGGCGGCTTGGTGCCTGTCAACCTCGACGGAGGCCTGAAGGCTAAGGGTCACCCGATCGGCGCGACGGGCGTCGGGATGGCGGTCGAGGCGGTCAAGCAGCTCCGGAGGAAGGCCGAGCCCGGAAGGCAGGCGGACATAAGGAACGGCGTCGCGCTCACCCACAACGTCGGCGGGACCGGTCATTACGCCTACGTGACCGTCTACTCGATCGACTGACCTCCCGGAACTCCCCGGACCTCGACCGGTAGATTTATAATTCGTCCACTCGGTCCGCGCAGGATGAAGGCCGTAGTTCTCAGGAGGTTCAACGAGTCGCCGGTCTTGGAGGTCGTCCAGCGGCCCGAGAGGGCACCCGAGGGGTTCGCGCTCGTCGAGGTGGAGGCCGCGGGCGTCTGCTACAGGGACCTGCTAGTGACCGAGGGGAAGTTCCCGAGGGCCAGACTTCCTGTCGTGCTGGGACACGAGTTCTCCGGGAGGGTCCTCCAGGTGAGCGGCGACTCGGGGATCAGGGAGGGGGACCTGGTCGCGGGGCTCCCTCACGCAGTGTGTGGCTCGTGCGAGTACTGCCTGACGAAGCGGGAGAACCTCTGCGTCAACAGGCTCTGGTACGGCGAGGCGATCGACGGGACCTTCAGGGAGGTGACCGCGGTCGACCTGAAGACGGTCGTGAAGGTGCCGGACGGAGTTGCGCCTGAGGCCGCGGCGATCTCGAGCTGCGTCGTCGGGATGCTCATCCACGGGATCAGGGACGTGGGGGAGGCCAAAAGGGGGGAGAGGGCCCTAGTGACGGGGGCTGGGGGAGGCGTCGGGATCCACGCGGTCCAGGTCGCAAAGGCGATCGGGTGCAAGGTCGTCGCGGTCACGAGGTCTGAGTCGAAGGCCGAGACGGTGAGGAGGGCGGGGGCGGACGACGTGATCGTCGGGAGCTCCTTCTCCGAGGAGGCGAAGAGGAGGTGGGACGGGGTCGACTTGGTCATGGAGTGCGTCGGCGAGCCGACCTTCGGCGAGAGCATCAGGTCCCTGAGGTGGGGAGGGAGGATCGTGCTGATAGGGAACGTGACCGCAGGGACGTTCCCGCTTCCCCTGGGACTGGTCATCCTGAAGGGCCTGAGCGTGAGGGGGGTCGTGGGGTCGACGATGTCAACGCTCCGGGATGCGCTCGAGATGATCGCCCGGGGCGACGTGAGGCCGGTCGTGAGGACGCTCCGGCTTGAGGAGTTCGCCCAGGCACTCGAGGCGCTGAGGGCGGGGGCTGCGCTGGGGAGGTTCGTGCTCAAGCCCTGAGGAGCCCAATTACCTCCGAGGCCGGCGCGTCGGTCTTCACCGCAGAACCGTCGTAGTGGACCCTGGAGGCCCTGAACCCCAGTGACCTCAGCTGCTCGATCAGCCACGTGACGCTCGGCGGGGAACACCTGGCCCTCCTCGCGAGCTCCGAGACCGGATAGGAGTACGGGACGTCGGGGAGCTCCTCCCGGACCCGCTTCAGGACCCTGACCGCCTCACCGAAGCCCGGGTCCTCTGCCAGCTCGGAGCTCAGGGCCTTATTAACGAGAGAGTCGTCCTTCAGCGGCCCCAGCCAAAGCGGCCCGAGCGCCCTGACATCCGAACCGCACGAGGGGCACCGGCCTCCGAGCCCCTGTAGGTCCCCGATGACCTCTACGGAGAGGCATGAGTCGCAGTAGCGGAGGTACCCGAGCGCCGAGACCGCCTCGAAAGCCCTGAGCTTCCCCCTCTCGATCCTCGCGAAGACCCTGACGAAGTGGGCCTTGACGACCGAGAGGACCGGGACCGCGGACCTCGAGAGCCTCCCCGCAGTGACAGCGCAGATCGCCGCGAGGGCCCTCATCGCGACCTCCTTCCCGAAGACGGTCCTCGAGAGGTTCAGCGAGTACCTCCACCTAGCGGTCCTCTGGGAGGCCCCCGTGAGGGCTGCGAGGTCGGTCGCCGAGACTCCGATAAGGCCCTCGCTCCTCACGGCCCTGATCGAGTTCTCGAGGAACCTCGCGGGCGAGCCCGACGGGTCCAAGTCGACGTAGTGGACCCTCGCGCCCTCCGCGGCGAGCTTGACCAGCAGGAGGTTCCCGTCCATGTGGTAACCCCTCAGGGAGCCCTCGAGGCCGTTGAGCCTCGCGTTCAGCTCGATCAGCCTCGCAGACCGCTCGTTGATGTCGCTCGCGAAGCCCTCGGAGAACCTCGAGGCCTCGAGCATCAGCCTCACCGCCCTCGCGCCCAGCCCGGCCAAGGGCTCCGCGAAGGTCCTCCCGGAAGAGTCGAAGTAGGCCGCCGTCGTCAGGACCGCGAAGTCCCTCGATATCTTGGACGCCGGGTTGTAGAACGCCGGGAGCTTCGAGGGCTCGATCCTCCCAACGCCCTCGGGGACCATCAACCTGGCCTTGCCCTCGACCAGCTCGATCGTCGGGAAGTCCAGCTCCAAGCGCTTCACCCCAACAGGTGATTCACGGCCTCCCTCGCGACCCTCTCGGCCTCTCCGAACCTCACCACGAGCCTCAGCGTCGCAGAGGAGTTCAGCCTCTCAATCAGGGGATGCTTGGCCCTGAAGTGGACCGTGAAGAGCGACCTCTCGAGAGAGCTCACGGAAGACCCGACCGCCTCCACGAACCTCCTCGACATCAGCTCCATCGGCCCGACCTCGTCGACGATCAGCACCGCTCCCCTCTCCACCGCTGCCGTGATCGCGGGGATCCCGAGCTCCTCAAGGTTCTCGGGGAAGACCGCGTATGACCCGAGTCTGTGCGGGCCGCTGGGCCCCTTCCTCGCCAGGGGGACGCTCGACGCGCCGGAGAGTTCCACGACGTCGAACCCTATCCTGGCTCCTCCCTCCCTCACCTCCCGGGTGACGAACCCTCCGACCTCAAGGCCCCTAGACCTGAGCTCCTCTGCGACCCTGATCGCCGCGGTCGTCTTCCCGGACCCCGGAGGGCCCGTGATCACGACGAGCCTCCTCATCCCTCATCGAGGTGACGGTCGGGGGTGCCCAGGGACCTGACAGTCCTCCACGACCTCCTCACGTAATCCGGGAGGCTTCCGGAAGCCGCGAGGGCCCTCAGGTGTCCCATCGTCCTAGGATCGCTGGGGTACCCGGATCCGACGTCGCCCAGCCCCCTCACCGCCCTGTCCCTGGTGACCTTCGCGACGATCGAGGCGGCCGCGACCACCGGGAACCTCACGTCTGCCCTCACTGCGAAGCGGACGTCGACGCCCTCAACGCGCCCCATCAGCTCGCGGGCCCTCGTCGGGTTCCTGTACGGAGAGTCGACGTAGACGACCCGTGGCTTCACCTCCTCGATCAGCTCCCTAATCGCCCTCAGCTCGAGGGCGTTGAGGCCGATGCCGCCCCTCGACCTCGCGGAGCGGTCTATCGACTCGGGCTCCAGGAGCTTCACCCTGATCACCGCGCCCCTCTCCACCAACGCGCCGAAGAGCCGCTCCCTCGCCCGAGGCGTGAGCGACTTCGAGTCCCTGACGCCCATCGCACTCAGCTCCTCGACAGTCTCCTCCTCGACCGCGATGAGCGCGATCACCAACGGGCCGAGGACCGAGCCCCTTCCGGCCTCGTCGACGCCGGCGACCAGCGACCGGACCATCAGCCCCTGAACCTCGCGATGACCATGACGTGGTCCAGCTCGTAGGGCTCGAGGTCGATCCTCCGCTCGACGACCGCGCCTCCCCTCTCCATCACCTCGATCTCCCTCCTGAAGACCAGCTCCGGGTCCTCGGTGCTGTCGATGCTCCTCGCCTTGATGGCCACCATTACTCTCCCCCCGGGCCTGAGGAAGTACCTCGCGTTGTCGATCACGATCCTGGCTTGGTCCGGCTGAGCGACGTCGCAGTAGATCACGTCGACCTTGCCGACGAGGTAGGCGTACCTCTCTGGGAGCCTCGCGTCCCCGAAGATCGGGACGACGTTCCTCCTCCGCTTAGCGACCCTCTCGACGAACTGTGCCAAGACCCTCGGCGAGTACTCGACCGAGTAGACCATGCCTCCCTCGCCGACGACGTCGGAGACGTGACTGACGGTCGTCCCCGAGGCCGCGCCGAGGTAAAGCACCCTCGCGCCCGGAGAGATCGGCATCCGGTCCAGGCCCTTGAGCAGGGCCGCGGCCAGCTTGCTCCTGTACGGCACCCACTCCCGGAGCTCCTCGCCCTGATGCCTGAATAGCTGCTCGCCGTAGACCGAGAAGCCCCTGTCCAGGTTCCTGGTGCAGAGGTACCTCTTGGTCCCGTCCCACACCCAGTAGACGTTCTCCGCCGACTCGTGGGGCTCGACCTTCAGAGTCAACTCCACTCGGTTAAGGGCCCCGTTCTATCTAAACGGTTTTCCCGGGGATTCGGGACCGATCACTTGCGCCTCCTGACCCCCTTCGGGGGCCTGACCGGTCTCCTGACCTCGACCCTCTCCTTCGCCGGCGGCGCCGGGTACTTCTCCCTGATCTCGCGGACCCTCTTCTCGAGCTCCTCCCTCAGCTGCGCGGACCTGTCCTCCCCAGAGAAGTAGTCGATCTTCGCGGCGATCGAGATCTTCGCGGCCAGCGCCCTCGCGACCTTCCCCCTCTGCCACTTGGGAGACCCGTGGACGTACGGGTGCTGGAAGATCACGCCGTGCTTCGGGGCGCCCCTCCCCGTCCTGAGGAACCTGAAGAGCGCCTTCTCCGCGCCCAGGAGCTGAACGAGGCTCGCCGGGGCCCTCGCGAGCCTCTCGAGCCCGCCCGCGAGCGTTATCAGCCTCGCGCCGACCATCGGACCCGCGATCGCAGCGACGTTCGGTGCCTCGAGCGCCATCAGCTGCCTGACGTAGGACTGGAGCCTGTCCCTGTACCCCATCAGGTCGACGGCCCTCCTCGCGAGCTCGAGTATCTCGTTCATGTCCGCCTCCGAGACCTCGACGCCCAAGCTCCTCCTCGACGCCTCGACGACCCTCTCGGCTTCCCTCCTGTCCAGCACGCCGGAGAGCGCCTCCCTCGACGCGTTAGACCTCGGCCCCATCGCGAGCACGACCTTGACGTACTTCTCGGGGTCGCCCACGAGCTCCTTCAGCTCAGGGAAGTGGATGCCGTACCAGTCGGACAGCCTCGAGTAGAAGGAGTTCAGCGTCTTCTGGACGTCGTCGAGCGTCCTCACCGCTTGGACGATCATCTGGTCCCTCCTCAGGACCGCCTCCTTGATCGCGAGCTCCGTCACCCTGATCGCGACGCTCCTCAGGCTCTGGTCGTAGGCCTCGAGGGAGGGGAACGCCCCCGAGCTCAGGGCGAGGTCCACCCTGTCGCCCGGCAGCTGCTCGGGCCCGATGAGCTGGCACCCGTAACCCATCGAGCGGATCGCCTCGTGGAGAAGAGGGTCGGGCGTCGCGAACTCCTCGAAGCCCCTCGACTTCAGCCCCTCCAACAGGGCCCTCAGCCACGCCGCCGCGCCCGGCGACCTCAACCTCGCAAAGGCCTCTCCCGCGTCCCCGGGGACCGAGTGGTGCTCGGTCAGGCCGTCGGACGTCACGAGGACGCCGGCTGGCGTGAGCATCAGCGTCGCCCGCATCGACCTCCATCACCGACCGGCGTCTTATAACGTGATGGTCTGGGTCCCGACGCTCGGTTTTTCGGGCCCGCAGCCGTTCGAGGGCCGATGGCCGAGTCCGAGCTGCCCTGCGTGAGGGTCAGGAGGGAGAGGGCTGAGGAGCTGAGGAGGGCCCTAATGAGGGAAGGGCTTCTGGTGAGGGGCGCGAGGCCGCGCAAGGTCGGCGACGACGTCCTCTTCCCCGTGACCGACCCGGAGAGGGCCTCGAGGCTCGCCGAGAGGTTCGGCGCCGAGCTGGGGTCCTACGTCTTCGAGGTCGTGGAGAGGCCGAGGGACCTGAAGGAAGCCCTCAGGGACCTGCCCGAGGAGCTGCGCGGCCTGCTACCTTCGTCCTACGACGTGGTCGGCGATATCTCGGTCGTCCACGTCCCGGAGCCCCTCTGGCCCCACAGACGTCGAATCGGCGAGGCGATCATGAGGGTCAACAGGTCGATCAGGGTCGTGCTGGGCGAGGCGGGGCCGGTGAGCGGCGAGTTCAGGCTGAGGGAGTTCGAGTGGCTCGCGGGCGAGAGTAGGACCGTGACCGTCCACAGGGAGAACGGGTGCGAGTTCGAGCTGGACATCGCGAGGGTCTACTTCTCGCCCAGGCTCTCCGGCGAGAGGTGGAGGGTTGTGGGACTGGTCGGCCCCGGCGAGAACGTCCTCGACATGTTCGCGGGCGTCGGGCCCTTCGCGATCGAGATCGCGAGGCACAAAGGGGTCAGGGTCACGGCGGTCGAGCTGAACCCGGTCGCGTACGAGTACCTGGTCAGGAACGTCGAGCGGAACCGCGTGAGGGGGCTGGTTGAGGCGATCAACGACGACGCGCGCAGGGCCGCGGAGTACTTGAGCCGCTCCTACGACCGTGTGATAATGAACTACCCTGCGGCGTCGCTAGAGTTCCTCGACGCAGCGGTCTCCGTGGCGAGGGAGGGGGCGATCCTGCACGTCTACGGCTTCGCGTCCAGCCCCGAGGACTGGAGGTGGAAGGTGGAGGAGGAGCTCAGGGAGCTCTCGGCGAGGGCCGAGGTCGTCTCGGTCAGGAAGGTGAGGGAGGTCTCGGCGTCGAGGGTGATCGCGGTCGCTGACGTGAGGCTCTCGGGGAGCGCGTGAGGCGGTCTCGGCCGGCTCCGGGTAACCGATATAACCCGCTCGGAGCGCGTAGCCGCGGCGTGGGCAGTAGGGTCTCCCTGCCTCCCTCGGAAGAGGGACACATCGAGTTCAAGTCGAGGCTGCTCTCTTCGGTCCACCTGAGGCCCGAGAGGAGGCAACAGCTCGTGGCCCAGATGAAGTCGAGGCTGATAGAGGGGGGCGGCGTCGCGGTCTACGTCCTGGGGGTAGAGGACGACGGCACGCCCGCGGGGCTGACTGAGGTGGAGCTGGAGGAGAGCGTCGCGGTGATCAGCTCTCTGGCCGCGGAGTGTGGGGCGAGGGTGAGGCGGGTCGAGAGGGCCTCGACGGAGGGAGGCATCGTGGCGAAGGTCGTGATCGAAAGGGTCTCGACCTCCCCGAAGAGCCACCTGACCGTAGGGGTGGCGGGACACGTCAACCACGGGAAGTCGACGCTCGTCGCGTGCCTCGTGACCGGAGAGAGGGACGACGGGACCAAGTGGCTCTACATGGACACGCTCCCCCACGAGATCTCGAGGAACCTGTCTGCTGACTTGCACTTCACGGTCCTCGGGTTCAGGGAGGGGAGGCCGGTCTTCCTCAGGAACCCCAGGGACAGGGAGGAGAAGGCGAGGGTCGTCAGGGAGGCCGAGAGGGTCGTGAGCATCGTCGACACGGTCGGACACGAGCCGTGGCTCAGGACGACCATACGTGGGCTCCTCGGACAGGGCCTCGACTACGGGATCCTCGTGGTCGCGGCCGACGACGGGCCCACCTACATCACCAGGGAGCACCTCGGCGTGATGTTCGGTTCGCAGCTCCCGGTCATCGTCTGCATCACGAAGGTCGACAAGGTCGGGAGGAAGAGGCTCGAGGAGGTCAGGGAGGAGGTATCGAGACTGATCAAGCGGGTTGGCCGGGTCCCCTATCAGGTGAAGGACAGGTCTGACGTTGACGTGGTCGTCGACAAGGTTAACCCGGTCGTGCCGATCGTGGAGGTATCGTCGGCGACGAGGCAGGGCTTCGACCTCCTCTATGGGCTCCTCTCCTCCCTACCTCCTAGGCCGAAGAGGGTCAACGGGCCGTTCCTGATGTACGTCGACAGGGTCTACAACGTCGAGGGCGCGGGGACGGTCGTCTCAGGGACGATCCTGCAGGGGACGCTGAGGAGCGGGGACGCGCTGCTGCTCGGCCCGGACGACAAGGGGAGCTTCGCGGAAGTGAGGGTGAGGAGCATAGAGGTCCATCACTCTAAGGTCGAGGAGGCCTACGCGGGTCAGCTCGTCGGCGTGGCGATCAGGGGGGTCCCTCAGGGCTCCGTTAGGAGGGGGATGGTCCTCTCGGGCTCGGAGACGAGGCCGAGGGCCGTTAGGCGGTTCGACGGAGAGTTCGTCGTCCTTAACCACCCCACGAGGGTCGCGACCGGTTACGAGCCGATATTCCACTGCCACACGATCGCCCAGTCGGTCAAGACCTTCGTCCACGAGAACGGTTTCGTCGCGCCCGGAGAGCAGGGGACCGCGACGTTCTCGTTCAAGTACAGACCCGAGTTCGTCAGGGAGGACGACGTCTTCGTCTTGAGGGAGGGCAGGGTCAAGGGGATCGGGAGGATAACGAGGGTGCTAGAGGACAGTTGAGCGGGATCGCGGCCTGCTCTGCATCTCCGAGCGGTGCTATGAGCCGATCTCGGGCGCGAGGCGCACAGGAGACAAAGATGTCTCCATTCGAATAACCGTGAGGGTCTCACTACACACTTTCCAAAAACTTATCTAGGTCAAAGCTATTTACAGATGTATGAACAAGACCCGAATCAGGCTCTTAGTGGTCGTCGGTGTGGTGGTCGTTGCGGCGATAATCACCGCGACCTACTTCACCACGGTCGCGAGGCCTCCCGAAAGAGTGACGCTCAGCATAGCAACGGGAGGTGTGGGAGGAGTCTACTATCCCGTGGGTGGGGCCTTCGCGTCTCTCTGGAACAAGCACCTCGGGCCGACGGTGACTGCCACCGTTGAGGCCACGACGGCCTCCGTGGACAACATCAAGCTCCTGAGGGACGGGAAGGTCGAGGTGGCCTTCACGCTGCCTGACACAGCTTACGATGCCTACAGGGGGACTGGAGCGTTCTCGGACTCGAGGGTCGAGGTCAGAGCACTCGCGGTGTTGTACAACAACTACCAACACATAGTGACCCTTGAGGGCAAGGGCATCACGAAGATCTCCGACCTCAGGGGGAAGAGGGTCTCGACGGGCGCTCCGGGGAGCGGGACCGAGGTGATAGCCCTGAGGATCCTTCGGGCGGCGGGCATCGACCCCGACAAGGACATCGTAAGGGAGAGGTTGGGGGTGAGGGAATCCGCTGACGCGCTCAAGGACGGGAAGATAGACGCGTTCTTCTGGAGCGGGGGGATACCGACCGCGGCTGTCGCAGAGCTGGCTTCTGCGCCGGGCCTGAAGGTCGTCCTCCTGCCGAGCGCCGAAGTCGTCGACAAGCTGAGGGAGCAGTACGGGCCCATTTACTTCGTCGCCAAGATACCCGCCAGGACGTACGCGGGCCAGGACAGGGACATCGAGGTCCTGACGGCCACGAACCTCTTGGTGGTCCACGCCCGAATGCCCGAGTCTCTTGCCTACCAGTTGACGAAGACCCTGTTCGATAACATGAATGAGATCATGGGAGCCCACGCCGTCATCAAGGACATCAAGCTTGAGTTCCACAAGTCAATTTACTCGCCGATACCCTTCCACGAGGGCGCGATAAGGTACTACAGGGAGAAGGGCGTCTGGAGATAGCTCGTCGAACTTGAGGGCCAGTCCGCTGGACCTACTGACCGGCTTCATGGCCCTGATGACCGTGATCGCTCTGGTTACGACGGTCGACGTGAACCGCGAGACCGTTTGCGTGAGGGGAGAACGGGGGAAGGCGCTGGTCATGGACGTACCCGAGAACAGGACCGTATCTCTTCGGTACACACACTCGGTGAGGCAGATGGTTACGATTGAGACTTACCACATCGAGCGGGGTGCGATCGTCCTGAGGAGCGTGAAGATGGGCGACGGAGCCTCGAGCGCCCTCTACGACGAAGGCATGTCCTTCATGGACGGTGGAGCCGTCAGGATCGAGGGGGTGAACGTCCGGCTCGGCGGGCTGAAGTTGAGGGTCGGCGACGTGGGAAGACCCGTGCTGACGGTTGGGAACACTCAGATCGACCTCTCCGACGTCTTCGGTCCGGGCGAGGGGGTCGAAATCAGCCTTGATGGATGCGCGTAAGCTCTTGACGGACGCCCTTGCGGCGGCCTTGGTCCTCTGGTCGCTGTACAGCGTGGCACCCATAAACCTAGTTCTGCCGGACTGGGCGATTCAACTCCTGCCCCTCAGACCACCTGTAGAGACCTACAAGTTCAGGTGGGTCCACCTGACCTTGATACTTGCCCTAGCGGCGCTGACTTACACGAAGTCCAGAGCGGGGACGCTGCCGCTGCTTTTGCTGGCGTTCGGAGGCCTGTTCTACCAGGTCTCGCAGTTCGACAGGTTCGTTTACTCGGCCGCGACCCCCACCGCCATCGACGTGATAGTCGGCCTGATGACCGTCGGGCTACTGCTTTACGCGGTACTGAGGAGCAGCGGCCTGGCGGTCACCCTACTGCTGTTGTTCTTCATGGTTTACGCGGTGACCGGGTATTACTGGCCCGAGCCCTTCACACACAAGGGCTACAGCTTCGAGAGGCTGATCGGACACCTGTACATGACTCTAGAGGGGATATTCGGCGTCGCCATCGACGTCTCCGCCACGCTGGTGATCCTGTTCGTCGCATATGGGGCCCTAATGGACGCCTCAGGGGCCAGCAAGTTCTTCATGGAGCTGGTGTACCTGTCGATGGGAAGAAGCCCCTCTGCCGCCGGAAGGGCGACCGTACTCCTCACAGCGCTCATCGGCGGGCCCCAGGGCAGCGGGGTCGCCACGACGCTCTCCGTGGGGCCGCTGGTGAAGGAATACCTGTTGAGGGCCGGGTATCCGAGGGAGAAGGCCGCGGGGCTGCTGTCGGCCGGCGGAATGGGCGCCGTGATATCGCCCCCACTCCTAGGTGCGGCAGCTTTCCTGATGATGGAATTCCTGAGGATCCCCCTGATCAGCGTGATGGTCCTCGTTCTGGTCCCCACTTTGCTCATCTACATCGTTCTCTACGTGACGGTCTGGCTCGAAGCGAAGGCCCTGGACCTCAAACCCGTTGAGCTCCCGAGGGTCGAAGCGCGCAAAGTGTTGAGGGGGCTCTATCACCTGCTCTCGATGGTGGTCCTGATAGCGGTCCTGCTAGTCGGACGCTCGCCCGGAATGGCCATAACGTCGGCGATATTCGTCCCGATCGACACGAGCTTCCTCAGCAGGGACAGGAGTGAGTGGTTGACTCCTAGGAGGCTCATCAGGACGCTCGTGGATGGGGGGAAGAGCTTCCTGCCGGTGGGGTGCATACTCGCGGGCGTGGGGATCGTGATCGGAGTCTTCACCCTCACGGGGCTGGGCCTCAAGCTCGCTGGAATCATCGTGGCCGCGAGCGGGGGAGTCAGGGAGGTAGCGGTCCTGCTCAGCGGGTTAGCGGTCATACTGGTGGGTCTGGCCGTCCCGATAACCGCCTCCTACGTGGTCACGGCTGCTGTCGTCACGCCGGCCCTCGCCGCCCTCGGCATACCCCCACACGTATCGCACGTCTTCGTCTTCTACTACTCAGTGCTCTCAGAGGTCTCACCCCCAATAGGGCTGGCCCCCATGGCTGCTGCATCGATCTTCGGCGGGAACCCCTTCAGGACCATGATGGAGGCCTGGAGGTACACGCTCCCGGCGTTCATCATACCCTTCTTCTTCACCTTCACGGCGGACGGGGAGCGACTGCTGTTGCTGCAGGACCCGAGGAACGTCGTCTTCTTCGACCCACAGGGAGCGATCGTGCCCCTCACGGCATCGATCGTAGGGGTGGTGTTGTTGAGCGCCGCCATAGCAGGACACCTGTTCGCCAACCTGAGCCCGACCGAGGTCGCGGCCCTCGCAGTCGCGGGCTCGATGATAGGCCTCTACCCGGAGAACCAGCTCGCCGTCCTCTCCTCGCTGGTCTTGATCGCGGGGGTCTTGTCAGTTCAGATCGCTAAGACCAGGGTGGGAGCCCAGGTTCGGCACCGGCTCGAGCTGAGTCTTTCCAGGCCTCGTGGCTGAATCGCAGGAGCGCCTCAAAGATCGCCTGCGTGCCGTGCTTGTCGAACCCCATTGCACAGAGGACCTTCGTCAGCTGGTGGACCGTCGAAGCGCCGAACAGCGGGACGCCCGTCCGCTCGGCGACCTCCAGCACGATCCTCAGGTCCTTTCTCAAGTGCTCGACCTTGAAGCCGGGAGCGTAGTCCCGCTCGATCATCTTCGGCCCGAGGTTGTTCAGCTGCCAAGATCCCGCGGCGCCCGACCCGATCACCTCGAGGACCTTTCGGGGGTCGAGTCCGACCCTCACCGCGAACGCTAGGGCCTCAGCGGCCGCGAGGAGCGTCCCCGCGACCGCGATCTGGTTCGAGAGCTTCGTCAACTGACCGCTGCCAGACGGCCCCATGTACTCGATCCTCCTCCCCATGCACTCGAGGAGCGGCCTGACCCTCTCGAAGGCCTCCCTCTCGCCTCCGACCATGAAGGTGAGCGTCCCAGACTCGGCCGCGAAGGTGCTGCCGGTGACCGGAGCGTCGAGGTAGCTCGCGCCGACCTCCGCGAGCCTCGCGGCGATCTCCGCCTCGGTCGACGGGGAGACGGTGGAGCAGTCGACAACGATCGACCCGGACCTGACCCCCTTCACGACTCCCCTCTCGCCCAGGACGACCTCCATCACGTCCTTCGAGTCGGGGAGCATCAGGAAGACGAACTCGGACGCCCTCGCGACCTCCTCGGGGCTCGAGGCCGCTCGCGCGCCCATCGCGACCAGTTCCTCTACCGGCGGCCTGCTCCTGTTGTGGACGGTCAGTTCGTGGCCGTGCTGCAGCAGCCTCTTCGACATCGGCCTCCCCATCAGGCCCAGCCCGATGAAGCCGACCTTCGCCATCGAGCATTGGTCTCGATCGGCCGGCTTTACCCGTTTCCCACGGCGGAGCTCCGATGTCAGGCGCGGCGTTTATGGTGAGGGCGGAGGACGTCAGGAACGGTGCAGGTCTTCAGGCCCTACGTCGACCTGAGGAGGTCGGCCGTGGTGCTGGACGACAGGAGGCTCGGGAAGCAGCGGGTCGAGTGCAAGCAGGTCCTGAAAGCGATCCTCAGGAAGTTGGGCCTGATCGACGACGGCCTCAGGGGATGGCTCAACCACCCGGTCGTCCTCCTCTACTTCAACGAGGGGAGGCCCTACGTCAGGGACCTGGTCGGGTTCTTCTGGGCCTGCGTCGAGGAGTGGAGGATGAGGGGGTACAGCAGCTCGATAGGCCTCGAGGACGTAGACCCCCTTCTCGGGAGGATCGAGGTCACGGAGGGCACGCCGGTCACCCGGGTCCACGAGATCGAGTACCGGAGGATACTCCTGGTGAAGGACCCAGAGCACTACGTCAGGGCGTTCCCGAGGGAGGAGGTGATTGAGGTCCTCGAGACCGAGCCGGTCCTCGTGAGCGGGATCAACGGCTGGCTCTTCGAGGACTTGAAGAGCTACGAGAGGGCCGTGAGGAGGATCAGGAGGATGCTCGAGAAGAGGGTTGCTGGAGGGGCTTAAGCCCCCTCCGGGCGCGTTGACGTCGAAGTCCCTCGGGAGGACCCTCTCGGTCAGCCTGGTCTGGAGGGCTCCTTCTCCCTAACAGCCGGATTGTCGAGGTTCACCCTCCTGACGTCCTCTGGGACGGCCTCGAGCCCGGAGACCTCGCCTTACCGCTCGACGAGCTCCTCCATGACCTCTTCCCAGACGCCTGCCTCCTTCAGGCCCCTCACCAGGTATCCGTTGCACTCGAAGAACTTCCCGGAGAGCTTCCGCCCGCTAAGGAGGTTGCTGAGGTACGGGTCGGGGTCCGGCGTCGTCCCGGCTGTGATCGAGATCGTCGCGGTCGGCGAGATCGCTAGGCGTGGTTGGCCGCCGAAGAGAGGACGGACCAGTGAAGCCCGCGTCAGAGGAGGGCGTCGACGATGTACGCGACTATCGTTCCGTAGAGAACGTGGAGCGCGACGCTGAGGGCCGAAGGCCTCCACCCGAGCGGGTGTTTGGTGATCGAGACCCCGGTGAGGGGCTTATGGATGAGCGCAAGCGTGAAGACCCAGAGGAAGACCCCGAAGGCGGGACCGAGGACCAGTGGGCCGAGCAGGGTGAATTGGGGCACTAACGCGATGAAGGCGCCGTAGGCCATCGCGGCGATGCCTCCGTTCGCGAAGTGGAAGAGGAACCCGATCGAGAAGGAGTCCTCCGGCCTGCGCCCCATCACCTTCGATGCGATCATCTGGTTCTCGTGCCACTCGAGAATTCCGACAGTCGACCACCTTCGCCAGAAGAAGTACTGTGGCACGCTCATCACCGCGGTCGCCACGATGCCCGCGAAGAGACCGTATGCGGCGGCCTCGATGACCACGGACTGACTCCGTGAGGCAAGAGGATAAGCCTAACCCATCCCGTGAGGTCCTGCGTCTTCCCGCGAAAGCTTTATCGATGGGTGGTACGGGAGAACGGCGTGAGCAGCGACTTCCCGCCTTGGTGGAGGAGGAGGTGGAGGACCTTTGAGCTCATCGACGAGATGATGAGGGAGTTCGAGAGGTGGTTCGAGGAGGAGTTCAGGAGGTTCGAGAGGGAGTTGCCCAGGGACCTGATCAGGGAGATCAGGACTCCGACCGGCATCAGAAGGGAGATCGGCCCGATAGTCTACGGCTACTCTATCACGATAGGCCCCGACGGAAGGCCGGTGATCAGGGAGTTCGGGAACGTGAGGCCGAGCCGGAGGGGAGAGCCGCCCATGCTGACGGTCGAGAGGGAGCCGCTCGTAGACGTCCTCGACGAGGAGGATAAAGTCAGGGTGATCGCGGAGGTGCCGGGCGTCAACAAGGAGGACATCAACCTGAACGTCACGGACACCAAGCTGACCATCAAGGTCGACACCGAGAAGCGGAGGTACTACAAGGAGATCGACCTGCCGGCCGAGGTCGACGCCGAGAACGCGAAGGCCAGCTACAACAACGGCGTCCTTGAGGTCACGCTCCCGAAGAAGGTCACACGAAGGCCCGTGAAGCAGATTAAGGTCGAATGAGGGCCGCACGGACCCTCGGCGTCGTCCCTCGTCTCACATTCATGCCTCTGAGGATGCGTTAAATAGACGCGCGGTGCAGCAAACCGCAGATGCGAGTTTCCTGGATGATCGGGGGGGCGCAGGGGAGCGGCGTTGACTCCTCCGCCAATGTATACGCGTATGCCGCCGCCTCCTCCGGTTACAACGTCTATGGGAAGAGGGAGTACTTCTCGAACATCAAGGGCAGACACAGCTACTTCACCGTCGTCGCGTCTGACGGTCCGGTGAGGAGCGTCACCGACGAGGTCCACGTCCTGACGAGTTTCGACGCCGAGACCGTATTCAGGCACGCCTTCGAGGTGATGAAGGGCGGCGTGCTGATCTATGACAAGTACCTCGAGGCTGAGCGGCTGAAGAACCAGTCGATGCTGGAGCCGGAGGAGATGGAGAGGCTGGAGCGCGAGCTCGAGGAGAGGGGCGTCTCGGGGACCGTGAAGGACGTCGTCAGGGCGGCTGAGGAGGGTGGGGCGCACGTGGTCCCGATGCCCTACATGGACCTCCTGAAGAGGGTGGGTGAAATAATAGGCGAGAGCCAGCTCAGCGCGCTCACCCGAATGGTCAACACGCTAGCCGTCGCGGCCTCCTTCAAGATCCTCAACGGAGAGATCGAGTACCTCGAGAAGGGGCTGAACTACGCCTTCAGGGCGAAGAGGGCGATCGTGAGGAACAACGTTATAGCGTGCCAGGTCGCATACGAGTACGTCGGTTCAGAGTTCGACGGCGTCAAGCTCGACGTGAACATCAGGCCGAGGCCCAACGCCAACAACGGCCGCAGGGTCCTCATCACGGGGACCTCGATGGTGGGGATCGCGAAGATCGCCGCGGGGTGCAGGGTGCAGGCCTATTACCCGATAACGCCCGCCGCCGACGAGAGCTTCTACCTCGAGGACGAGATGGAGTTCGGGGTCAATCCCGAGGCGGAGACGGACCTCCCGGCCCTGGCCGAGTCGAAAGTCCTCTCCGAGAAGACGAGCGTCGTGGTCTTCCAGACTGAGGACGAGTTGGCCGCGATAGACCTGGCCGTCGGGGCGGCCTTAGCGGGAGCTAGGGCCGCGACCGCGACCTCCGGACCCGGGTTCTCCCTGATGCCCGAGGGCCTAGACTGGGCCAGCATAAACGAGGTGCCGGTCGTGATCACGATCTACTCGAGGGGAGGGCCGAGCACGGGCCTTCCGACCAGGCACGAGCAATCAGACCTACTCTTCAGCGTCTTCGCGGGTCACGGAGAAGCGCCGAGGATAGTCCTCGCCTCTGGCGACATCGAGGAGGCCTTCTACGACACGATAAGGGCCTTCAACTACGCCGAGCGGTACCAAATGCCGGTAATTCACCTACTCGACAAGTCAATAGCCAACTCGACGCAGAGCGTACCGTTCCCGGACCTCAGCAGGGTCGTGATAGACAGGGGAATACTCCTCGATTCGGCCGACAGGGAATACAAGAGGTTCGAGTTCACCGACTCAGGCATCTCGCCGAGGATCCCCTTGGGGACCAAGGACGTCGTATTCTGGAACACCGGCGACGAACACGACGAGCTCGGCCACATCTCCGAGGACCCCGTCAACAGGATCAGGATGATGGAGAAGAGGATGAGGAAGCTCGAGGTGGCCGCGAGGGAGATTCCGGCCGACGAGAAGATAGCCGTGTACGGCGACCCATCTGCGGAGAACTGGATCATCAGTTGGGGCTCCACGAAGGGCCCGGTGCTCGACGGCCTCGACCTGCTGAGGGAGGAGGGCTTCGACCACAACCTGGCGTTCCTTCAAGTCAAGCTCCTCTGGCCGTTCCCCGGGGAACTGATCAAGGAGACGTTGAAGGGCGCGAAGAGGGTGATCGACCTCGAGCAGAACTACATGGGCCAGATGGGGCTGCTGATGAGGATGACTACCGGGATGGAGCCTACGAACTTCGTCCTGAAGTACAACGGCAGGCCCTTCACGATGACCGAGGTCCGCGACGCGGTCAAGGCGGTCATCAGGACCAACGTCAAGAGGCTCGTCACGAACAGGGGCAGGTAGCGCTCTACCTTCGGTCAACATATATAACGTTACGTATTGGTGATTTCAGAGCAAGTCGGGTGCGGGATCGTGTCGGCTGTCGCCGCGAAGAGGTTCGCTGAGGAGTTCGCCTCGACCCTCGACAAGTCGGTCTCGGTCTCCCTCAAGTCGGGAGTCAGGCTGATAGGGAAGCTGGTAGCCTTCAACCAGTCCGACTACAGTCTCTGGCTGGCCGACGTCACCTCATCCGACGGGAGGACCGCGAAGAAGCTCTTCGTAGCGGGCAGCGAGGTCTCCTCGATCGAGGTGCTGGAGAGGGGGCCGGAGCTCGACTCCCTCTACGAGAGGCTCAGCAGGACCTTCCCGAACATGGTCAAGTACCTGAGGGACGTGGGCGTCATACTGGTCATGGACAGGATCAGGGTCACGAAGGACGGCGTCGTCGAGGGGACGGGCACGGCCGCCCAGAGGGTCCAGAAGATCTGGGAGGAGTGGAAGAAGGAGGAGGCGGAGAGACAGCAGGCCGCGGGGACCTGAGTCAGGACTCGAGGCGCGCGATCGTCCTCGTGGAGACCGAGATCACGTCGTCAACCGAGACCTCGCCTATCCCTAGGTCAGCCAACCTATCGAGGACCTGCACCGCCCTCCTGCACGCGTAGTAGTCCGGGGTCGACTCGGAGACCTCGATCAGCATCCCCATGTTCTCCATCCCCGCCATGCCTGCGAGGTTCATCAGTATCCCCGCTGCCCCCACGATCTGCCCAGAGTAGACCTGGCCGTCTATCAGCTTGACGTACTTCTGGAGGACCGCTTTGTCGGTGGAGGAGCAGTAGACCTCGCGCCTCGGCGAGACGCTCTCCCTCCCGCCCAGCCCTCCGACCGTGAAGGCCCTCGTCGCGCCCATTCCCTTCACGAGGTCTATCACCGTGCTGCAGAACTCGTACTGCCCGTAGCTCGACGAAGGCTGGGCGGTCCCGTACAAGACGAGCGTCGGCGATGGCTCCTCGACCGCGTATATGTCCGCGAAGTTGAGGACGATCCTGCCGTCCGAGACGAACGCGGAGGTCGGGAACTCCGGAGAGTAGAGCCTGCAGACCCTCTTCGCCTTCACGACGCCGAGGATATGCGCGATCGCGACCTTAGACACCATCCCTATCCCAGGGAGGCCCTCGATGAAGGTCGCTCCCTCGAGCCTGTACTCCTTCATGCCCGGCTCGAAGACAACGAGCGTCCTGAGCGCCGAGTCCCCGAACTTCAGCGGGCCCACCTTGGACGGAAATCCGGCGGCCGCGTCAAATACTTTCGGGGATCGGACGATCCAGTTCGGGTATCAGGTCGACGTAGTGGAACCTCCCGTCCCTCACCACGAACTCGCCGAGCCTGAACCTAACGGGCCTGCTGAACGTCGGGCCGTCGTAGACGAACGTGTGGTACTCTCCGCGTTCGCCCGCGGGGTCGATGCCCGCTGCCGAGGACCTCAGTAGTGCAGTGTCGAGCTCCTTGCCCAGCAGCGCAGAGGGGTCCGCGGCGTCTCCGTCGACGACGCAGATCACGGCCCTGTACCCGAGGCCCACGAACCTCTCGACGACCTTCGCGGGGTCCTCGCCCCACAGCGGGAAGAGCAGCTCGACGCCGGACCGGGCCATCCTCTCCTCCCTGTACCTCCGGACGTCCTCGAGCCAGATGTCGCCGAACGCGACCGCGTCGACGCCGAACTCGGTCCTCAGCCGCTCGACCGCCTCCGACATCCTCCGCTCGTAGACCTCGTTCGGTGCGTTTGGAGGAATCCAGACCTCGAGGACCTCAAGCCCGAGCGACTCCGCCTGCCTCAGGAGAAGCTCTCGCCTCACGCCGTGCATCGTCACCCTGTTGAACCCCTCAGTGAGGGTCGTGAGCAGACAGGCCACCTCATGGCCGCGCGAGATCACCTCGTGGAGCGTCAGGGCGCTATCCTTCCCGGTGCTCCACGATACAGTGACCCGCAACCGCTCAGTCGACTCGGACGCACCTCAAAAAGGAGACGATAATAGGACCTGGGCAGGTGGTCGGGGGATGGGCAGGCCGAGGGCTTCGACGGCTGAGATCGTGGTCGTGGGCAACGAAGTCCTGAACGGCGAAGTCCTCGACACCAACAGCAACTGGCTGGCGAAGAGGCTCTATGCCTCGGGGCTCGTCCTGAGGAGGGTCACGGCGGTTAGGGACGACTTAAGGGAGATATCGGCCGCAGTGAGGGAGGCGCTCAGGAGGAAGACCGAGTGGATCTTCACCACGGGCGGGTTGGGGCCGACCGACGACGACATGACCCTGAGGGGCGTCGCGTTGGCGACGAGAAGGAGACTCGTCTTGAACTCGGAGGCGCTCGAGATGCTCCGGGACCGGTACTCGAGGCTCTACGAGATGGGCGTGGTGAGGGAGAGGGAGCTTACCCCCTCCAGGCTGAAGATGGCCATGTTGCCGAGGGGCGCGAAGGCCCTGCGGAACCGAGTCGGGTCGGCGCCTGGCTCCTTGCTCAAGCACGGCAGGTCCTGGATAATCTCGCTTCCAGGGGTCCCATCGGAGATGAAGGACATCTACGAGAACGAGGTCGAACCTCTCCTGCTGAAGAGCGCGAGGAGGACCTTCAGGAGCGTCGGAGGACTGGTGGTGAGGGGCGTCCCCGAATCGGCTCTCGCGCCGGTGCTGAGCGCGGTCAGCAGGAGGCACAAGCAGACGTACGTCAAGTCCCACCCGAAGGGCATCGAGGCCGGCCGATCGGTGGTGGAGATCGTGGTCCACGGCGAGGGAGGGAGCGAGGAGGAGGCGAGGAGGGTCGTCGAGGAGGTGCTGCGGGAGCTCCAGGAGCAGGTCAAGGGACTTATGCCGGCCTCCCTCGAGAGGATCGAGGCGAGGGAAGGGGGTTGAGCCGCGAGCTCAGCGCCTCGGAGCTGATCGGCGACGAGCGGTACGGCGCCATGCTCAAGCAGATCTCCGACCAGCCGGTCCTCTACAGAGTTGGCCTCGCGAAGGGCGTCAAAGTCCCGGTCCCTGATAGGCCCGTGAGGGCCTTCGTTGTGTATGGCCTTGGAGGGTCGGCCATGCCGGGCGCGATGCTGGCCTCGCTCGCCTCGCTTCACGCCGACGTCCCGGTCGTGGTCTCGAACGGCTCCCATCCGCCAGCGTGGATTCGCGAGGACGACTTCGTGGCCTTGGTGAGCTACTCGGGGAGGACGACTGAGGTGATTAGGGCGCTGGACGTCCTGTCGAAGAGGAGCATCAAGCCATTGGTACTGGCTAGCGGCGGGAAGCTCCTGCAGTCAGCGGAGGAGATAGGGCTGCCGACCGTGAGGCTCACTCCCGAGATGACCCCGCGGATGTCGGTCCCCGAGATGTTCGGGGTGCTGGTCGCCGTATACCACAGGGTCTCCGAGTGCGAGGCGTTCTCGCCCGAGTCTGTGTCGTCCGCGGCGGAGAGGCTTTCGGCTTTCTGGAGGAGGATCTCCCCCGAAGTGAAACCCGAGGAGAACGACGCGAAGACGTGCGCCCTCCTAACCTCCGAGGGTACGCTCAGCGTCTTCGGGTGGGGACACATGCACATAGCTGCCCTGAGGCTGAGGAACCAGCTCGCGGAGAACGCGAAGCTCCCCTGCGTCGTCAACGAGGTCCCTGAGAACCTCCACAACACCGTCGAGTCCATGGGGGCCTTCAAGGGCCTGAGGCACGTGGCCCTCAGGTCGAAAAACGAGCCCCAGGACGTAGCGCTGCAATTCAGTGTCCTCGGTTCAATTCTGGAGCTCACGCTGACGGTCTCGTTCGCGGGCGGCCCCGTTTACGAGCTGATGTCCTCGGTGATGTGGGCAGACGCGGTCAGCATCTACGCCGCGGCCCTGCGCGGTGTCGACCCGAGGGAGATACCGACGATCTCCAGGATCAGGCGAGCAGTGGAGGGAGCGTGAGCTTGTGGGCGATTGAGAGGCTGAAGTGGGCAGCAATAACCACAGCGATACTTTACGTGGTCTTCGCTGCGGCAGCGCACGTGCCCCTCGGACGGGAGGAAGCGCGCCGGATGTCCGAGGAGCTCTCGTCAATCGCAGCATCGATAGACTCGCCGCTGAAGATCTTCGCGAACAACGCAGCGATTGCCTTGCTGATGGTCGTGCCCCTGCTAGGCGCAGCTGCTGGACTGTACGTCATCTATAACACAGGCCTCTATCTCTCTGCGCTCGCCATAACTTCTGGCACCCCTCCGGCTCTGCTCGCAGTCGTCCCCGTCCTCGCGGTCTACGGGGTCCTCGAGTTCTTCGGTTACGGGATTTGCTTCAGCGAGGGCATCAGGCTTCTCCTCGCGATCGCGAAGAGGAGACTTAGGCCAGAGATCAGACCAACGTCGTTTATGGTCGCGTTGGGGCTGCTCGTGCTATTCGTGGCCGCGCTTCTAGAATTTCTGATAATTCAGTCCCTCCAGACCTTTAGCGCGTGGTTCTCCTGATATCTGAGAGTAGAGGTGACCAATTAGAAATATATAGCAGCTTAACTGCGTCTATATCGATGGCGAGACGGCTTAAGAGAAATCCTAAGGGGTATTCGGAACCGATAATATTGAAAACTCTCCTGAAATCACCAATGACGGTATCGCAGCTGGAGAAGGCGACTAAGATAAAGAAGCCAACCCTCTACCTCTCCCTCAACAGGCTCATCAAGAACGGACTGGTCACCAGCGACAGGGCGAAGAGGAACAGGAAGTTCAGCCTGACGAGGCGGGGCCGGGTCATCGCGAGGAACAGGGCGAAGGCCGAGAGGATGCTGGAGTCGATAATGCCGAGGCTAAGGGAGGTCCTGAGGCTCGGGATAGGGAAGAGGGAGATAGAGAAGGCTATCTCGGCAGGGTCCTGACCACTGGGAAGAGCAGGTCGCCGTAAAGAAGGTTGACGACGTGACCTACAGCGATGAAGACGATCAAGGGTATGCCCGGGGTCGCCCAGACCCTCTCGGAGGAGCTGGCCGAGGGGTCGGAGAAGTAGTCGTCGAGGGGCGGCGAGAACGAGAGCCTTTTGCCGCTCCCGACGGTCACCTTGGCCCAGAAGCTCTTCGGCCAGTCGACCCTTGTCCCTAGGAGAAGCGCCCCGAGCTTCAGGTGCGCCGGGACGCCCTCGAGCCCCTCGAAGACCCGCTCGCCCTTGAGCAGCGGCCTGACTAGGAGGTTGTAGGCCAGGAGGGCTGAGGGGACGGAGAGTGAGATCAGCAGCCCGTTGAGCAGGGAGGTGATCGGTACGAACGGGTGGAACCTGTTTCCGTCGAGGGAGACGGGGAGCGCGATGGCGATCGCGATGACGGCCTTCGCGTCGGCGCCGCCGTAGAACCCGAGCCTGTAGAAGAGCAGGGCCACGACAGTGGAGACGGCGATCGACGCGGTCGCCATGAGTGGGTAGTCCGAGTCGTGCCTGAGGACGTAGAGGTATGCCGTCGAGGGCAGCGTGAGCGAGGCGAGGAGCAGCCAGACCCAGTCGTCCACCTCCCTCCGCCTCAGGTCCATGACCGAAGCTACGGCGAGCATCGCAGTCGTGACGGCCGCGTTGAGGGCCTCGAGGGGGCTCAAGGCGTCGACGGTTGCGGGCCTACTCCGCGACGCCCTCGACGGCCGCGGTCGTGACGAACTGCTCTAGCGTGACGTTCGCGAGCAGCTCTGGCGTAGCTTGGCCGCGCTCGATCAGGACCCTCCTGGCCAGGTACCAGAACCCGAACGGCAGCGAGAGCCTACCCCTGTTGTTGATCGGGATTATCAGGTCGACGTTGGAGGTCGTGTTGTCGCTGCTGCACATCGCGATTATCGGGATCTTCGCGATCCGCGCCTCGTTCACCACTTGGGCGTCGAACCTAGGGTCCGAGACGACTATGATCTCCGGCTCCATGTAGTACCTGAGGGCCTTGTTGGTGAAGGCCCCTGCGGGGATCTTCCCGGAGATGGCGCGGGCGCCCGTGACCTCCGCGAACCTCTGGACGGCCTTCGTGCCGTAGACGTGTGTTGACACCGCGACGACCTTCTCAGGCGGGTAAAGGGCGATCAGCCTCGCGGCCAGGTTCAGCCTCTCGACGACCTTCTTCACGTCGAAGAGGTGGACACCGTCGGACCTCTGCCTGAACACGAACCTCTCCATGTGGGCGACCTTCACTTTGGCCCCGAGGTGGGCATTGCACTTCACGAGGACCTCGGCGATCTCGACCTCAGGGGAGACGGCGACGTCGGAGGTCAAGGCCTCAACCTCCTGATCCTCCCCTCACCAACCTCCTCCTCTGTCCTCAGCAGCTCGTTCAGCTTCGCCACCCTTTCACCGCCGATCAGGCCGCACTTTATAACCTTGCAGCCAGTTCCGACCGCGACCTGCGAGATGTAGGCATCGGTCGTCTCGCCGGAGCGATGGGACGCGACGGCCACCGCACCGTTCGACGCGCACGCCTTCACCGCCTCCAGTGTTAGTGTGAGGGTCCCGACCTGGTTGGGCTTGACGATCGCAGCCCTTATCGCGCCCCTTCTCGCCATCTCCGATATCAGCTCTGCCCTGGTGACGACGAGGTCGTCGCCGCAGACCAGCACGGACTTGAGGTCGCGCTGGAGCTCCGCGTACAGCTCTGGCGAGTCCTCGGAGAAGGGGTCCTCGATGTAGACGAGCCCGAACTCGTCCGCGATGGCTGCGAGGTAGTCCCTGAACTCCTGACCGGTGAGGTAGAGGCCCTCGGACCTAAGCGCGTACTTCCCGGACTTCGGGTCGTAGACGTTGCTCCCTGCGACGTCGAGCCCCACTCCCACCTCGACGCCGGTCTCATCGGAGGCCTCGTCGGCCGCGGCCCTCACGAGCTCGAGGGCCTTCCTGTTCCCGATCGGGGGCGCGTAGCCGCCCTCGTCGCCCTTGCCCAGGGGGAACCCGGGCAGCTCGCGCTGGAGCAGCCTCCCGAGCCTCCTGTACGCGATGACGTTGACCTCAATCGCCTCCTTCATCGTCCTCGCGCCCAGCGGTATCAGCAGGAACTCCTGGATCTCCGGAGCTCCGGGGCCGGCGTGCGCACCTCCTCCCAGGACGTTCGAGAGCGGTAAGGGTAGGGCCGGAGTCTCCCCGGTCAGGTGCGCGAGGGCCTCGTGGAGCCTCTTGCCCTCCGAGGCAGCGTAAGCGGTGGCAGCCGCGACCGAGAGCGCGATGGCCGTGTTACCCCCGATCGCCGAGAGGTCAGGGGTGCGGTCGATCTCGGCCAGCAGCGCGTCCATCGCCAGCAGACCGTCGAGCTCGCGGCCCAGCAGCCCAGCGAACCTCTCCCGGACGAGCCTGACCGCGGCCTCCGGACCACCTTCCGGGAACGGGACGACCTCCCTCTTCCCCCTGCTCTTCCCCGACGGAGCTCCGGCCCTCGCTGTGTGGCCGTCGACCGTGACCTCGACCTCCACGGTCTTATCGCCCCTACTGTCGAAGACCACCCTCGCGGTCACCCGCTCGAGCCGCTTTGCCCTAGACACGTCACGCTGCTCCCCTTCTCCTGATTTAACCCCTTCCTCCCCGGCCTCACCGCCTGAGAGGCCTCTGCCTCGAGTGGACCTCGAAGGCGATCAGCTCGTCGATGTACTCGACGTGGGAGAGGAACATCCTCCTGCAGCAGTACCTCTTGATCCCGAGCTCGTCGAGGACCTGGCCCGGGTGCCTACCCGACTCGACCTCGGACCTGTATCTCTCCCAGAGGTGCGCGAGGGGCTTCCCGCAGCTGAAGCACCTGATCGGGAACATCAAGGGCCCTGCTCCCGGCTTTCCGCACGGCCCCGTCTAATTTAGTGTTCGGCCCCTGCCCGGTTAGGCGTGGTGAGGTGGCGGGCACACGGTTTTTGACGGGGAATCGGTCCGATGGCGGGGAGTTGAGGGTCGAGGCGCACCTCTCCGGAAACCTCCCCAGGGGTGATTCGGTCTTCAGGGTCCTCAGGAGGCACTCGAGGGGCAAGGCCGGATGGGAGGAGGTGAGGGCCGCGGCTGAGGCGGAGACCGCCGAGTGGGTCAGGCTACAGGCGGAGCTAGGCCTGAGGCCTGTCACGGACCCGATGCTGCTATGGCACGACCACTTCAGGCCGTTCGCGGAGAACGTCAAGGGGATGGCCGTCGACGGGCTGAGGAGGTGGTACGACAACAACCTCTTCTACAGGGCTCCGGTGGTTTTCGGGAGGCTCGGGTTAGGAGACCCGTTCCTCGAGAGGTACCTCTTCCCCGTGGCCCTCAGGGGCCTCGAGGTCAAGCTGGTCATCCCCGAACCCCTCACTTTCGCTAGGCTCTCCGTCAACAGCGGCTACACGGACCATGCGGAGCTCGCGATGGACCTAGCAGAGGTCACTTCGGCCGAGGCCTCTAGGCTGGTCTCGAGGCACGGGCTCAGCGTGAGTCTGGTCCAGCTCAGCGCGCCGGAGCTCGCGAGGGAGCTGAGGGCCGACGACCTCGAGCTGGTCAGGGAGGAGGTGGGACTCTTTAAGCGGAGGCTCGGGTGCAAGGTCCAGCTCCACACGTTCTTCTTCTCAGCGGCTAGGAGCCTCAGGTCGCTGCTCGACACCGGGGTTGACGTGATCGGGATAGACCTTCACGCGACGCCGGCCTCCGCGCTCAAGGGCGTGGACGTCGACAGGGAGCTTGCGGTCGGTGTGGTCGACTCGCGGAGCGTCGTCGTGGAGGAGCCCGGGTGGATGGCGTCGCTAGCTGAGAGGGCCGTCGAGGCGACCGGCGCGAGGGCAGTTCACGTCACCACGAACACGGACCTCGACTTCCTCCCCGCAGGCGTCGCGAGGGAGAAGGTGCGTGCGCTGTCGGCGTGTGCGAGGCTGTTGAGGGAGAGGTGGGGGACTTGACCGGAGGCGAGGTCCTCTTCAGGACCCAGGAGGTCGGGAGCCTCTCGAGGGCGCCGTTCCTAAAGGGCAGCTTGGAGGAGAAGGCCTTCCAGGCCAGATACTGGGGGATCAGGCTTGGCGTCGAGGGACACGAGGAGCTGGTTGAGCTGATCAGGAGGGGCGCCGGAACGTCGGAACTGCTGCCGTGGGCCTCGCTCTACGGGATCAGGTTCCACGAGGCCGCGGGGCTCGACGTCGTCTGGGACGGGGAGCAGAGGAGGGTCGAGATGTACGAGCACCCCCTCATGCACGTCGAGAACTTCGAGTTCGTGGGGAGGGTTAAGGTCTGGGACGCGGAGACCTACAACAAGGCGAAGCTAGTGGGGCCTCCGAGGCTGAAGTCCAGCGCCTACCTCGAGGAGTTCCTCTTCGCGAAGTCTAAGGCCACGAAGGAGCTGAAGGTCCCGGTCACGGGGCCGTACACCCTGATGGACTGGAGCTTCGACGACTACTTCGCGAGGCGCTACGCCCACCTCGAGGACCCGCTGGAAAGGAGAAGGAGGTCGAGACTCGACTTCCTCTACAGCCTGATAGAGGAGGTGATGAGACCCGAGCTGAGGGCGCTCGCGGAGGCCGGCGCGAGGAGGATCCAGGTCGACGAGCCAGCGCTGACCTCGAAGCCCGAGGAGGTGAGGGACTACGTCGAGGCCTTCAACGAGATGGTGAAGGGGTTGGACGTCACTCTCACGCTCCACGTCTGCTACAGCGATTACTCACTGCTCCTTCCCCACGTGGCCGAGATGAGGATTCACGAGCTCTCGATAGAGTGCGCCAACAGGGACACGACCGACCTCGGCCTAGACGCGAGGGCTAGGAGGGGCTACTCGATACTGAGGGAGTTCGGGGAACACGACGTCCCGTTCAAGATAGCGCCTGGCGTGATCGACGTCCACACGGACTTCGTCGAGCCGGCGGAGCTCGTGAGGGACAGGCTGCTCTACGCGGCCAAGCTCCTGGGAGACCCCGCGAAGGTGATTGCCTGTAACGACTGCGGCCTCAGGACGAGAGGGTGGGAGGTAGCGTTCGAGAAGGAGCGGAGCCTCGTCGAGGGCGCTGGGCTGGCGAGGAGGGCCTCCTCCTGAAGGGTCACTTGGCCTTTCTGGCGACCCCGACCGGCCCTCCCTTCCTCCCGGTCGTCCTCGTCCTCTGTCCCCTCACCTTCAGGCCCAGCGCGTGCCTCACTCCCCTCCACGACCTGATCCTCTTCTCCCGTTCTATGTCCTCCCTGACGGCCAGCCTCAGGTCCGGGCCGATGAGGTGGAGGTTCTTCCCGGTCACCGGGTCGCTCCTCCTGTTGAGCATCCACACCGGGATGCCGTACTTCAATGGGTTCCTGATCGCGTCCTCGATCTGGGAGAGCTGCTGCTCGGAGAGCTGGCCCAACCTCAAGGTCGGGTCTATCCCGAGGGCCCTCGAGATCGCGTATCCGAGGTTGATCCCGACGCCCTCGATCGCGGCAAGTGCGAACGGGACGTGCTTGGTCCCGTCCAGGTCGGTCCCCAGCAGCCTGACTATCAGCTTCGCCTCCCTCTGTTGGGCCGCCATCCCCACCAGCTGCCGAGCAGGTCGTAAAAAACGTTCACGCCGCCGGCGTTCGTCCGGGAAGCCGTTCAAACTTAAAAAAATGGACGGAGCCAATCCGGACAGGGTTAAGGCGTGACTTCGCAGCAGTCCTCGGTCAAGTACGTGATAGAGGCGAAGGTGGAGGTTGACGGCATCGTCGACAAGAACGACGTGATAGGCGCGGTCTTCGGGCAGACGGAGGGGATCTTCAGCGCCGACCTCGACCTGAGGGAGCTCCAGAAGACCGGGAGGATCGGGAGGATAGAGGTCCACATCCACGCCCAGGGCGACAGGACCGTCGGGAAGGTCCTGGTCCCCACGAGCGTCGACAGGTTCCACACCGCCCTGATCGCGGCTATGGTCGAGAGCGTCGACAGGGTAGGTCCGTACTCCGCGAGGGTCACGATCGAGAAGATCGAGGACGTCAGGGCCGAGAAGAGGAAGCGGATCATCGAGAGGGCGAGGTCCCTGCTGATCGAGTGGGAGAGGAGGAGGGTGCCGGAGGTCGACGAGGCCCTGAAGGAGCTCGAGGAGACGATCGCGAAGTCCAGGGTCGTCGAGATAGGGCCCGACAACCTCCCCGCGGGGCCCGAGGCCCTGACCAGCGACGAGGTGATCGTCGTCGAGGGCAGGGCCGACGTCATCAACCTCCTCAGGCACGGCTATTTCAACGCGATCGGAGTCGAGGGCGTCAAGGTCCCCTACTCCCTTGAGGAACTGGTGAGCAGGAAGAGGGTGATCGCGTTCCTCGATGGCGACAGGGGAGGCGACATGATCCTGAGGGAGCTGGCGAGGCGGATCAAGATCGACCTGGTCGCGAGGGCTCCTCCGGGCAGGGAGGTGGAGTCCCTGGGGGCCAAGGAGATCGCCGAGGCCCTCGCCAACGCCGTCCCGCTCCAAGAGGCCCTGAAGAGGATAGGGGTCCACATCGAGCACGAGAAGGCTGAGCATGCCGCAGCGCCGTTCGAGAAGCTGAAGAGGTACGTCGAGGAGGTCGAGGGCAGCCTGATGGCGATAGGCCTCAAGGACGACCTCTCGGAGGCCTTCAGGGTCCCGGTAAGCGAGCTCTACCAAAGGCTCTCCTCCGATGGCGACGTGAAGTACGTCGTCTTCGACGGCGTCGTGACCCAGAGGCTCGTGGACCTAATGAAGGAGAGGGGGAGAGAGGTGCTGCTGGTCGGGGCGAGGGTCGCGGAGAACGTCCAGAGGGCGGGGAACGTGAGGGTCTACAACTTCGAGTCGGTCAAGAGAGCCGCGTGACGGCGGACACGCTTGCCTGAACCGTTGGGTTACACGTTAATAGCTGAGCGACCGACTGAGCCCGGATGAGGGTAGAGCTCTTCAGCCACCTGAAGAGGGCCGCTGGCTCCGGGACGGTCGAGGTCAGGGTGGAGGGGGAGATGCCGTTGAAGGAGGCGCTCAAGCTCCTGCCCGAGGGCGTGAGGGAGCTCGTCATCGACGAGTACGGGTCCATCAGGTCTGGGCTACTGGTGCTCGTGAACGGGGTCGACGCAAGGACCGTCTACAACTACAGGGTCACCGTCAGGGACAACGACGTGGTCTCGATAGTCCCGATGATCCACGGAGGCTCGACGGCGAGCGCCGAAATCCGTCCAGGGGGATGAACGCCCGATGAGCGGCCCCGTCGCGGGTATTCCGGGCTACCCGTACTCGCTTATTGCGCTCCTCGCAGCCTCCTTCGTTGTGCTCCTCTTCGCGGGCCCGAGGACGCCGAAGCTGGAGCCCCGCGTCACCCCCATCCACAAGGTCTCCCGAGCGCTGAGGTACGCGCTGGGCGAGGAGGAATCGATCGACCTGAAAAGCGCTAAGTGGCTCTTCTACCGGCTGGGGCCGAGGGGCCCCGGGAGATTTTCTGGGCTCAGCATGAGGGCCCTCTTCGCCCTGACGTCAATGGCTCCCCGTGCCAGGAGGTGGTTGGTCAGGTGGGCGGCCAGGAGAGGGTAGAGCTGCTGAGCCTCCAGGAGCTGAAGGAGGTCGTCCATAGGGTCGTCAGCGAGATCCACAGGGTCATAGTCGGGATGGACGACGCGATAGAGGCCCTGATCATCGCGCTCCTTACCGAGGGCCACGTGCTGATGGAGGGAGTGCCGGGACTCGCGAAGACCTACCTCGCCAAGTACTTCGCCAGGACGCTCAGCCTCTCCTTCAGCAGGATCCAGATCACGAGCGACCTCCTCCCGTCCGACATCACGGGTTCCCTGGTCTACGACAGGGCCACCGGACAGTTCGTCTTCAGGAAGGGACCGATATTCGCGAACCTGGTCCTAGCAGACGAGATCAACAGGGGCCCTCCGAGGACGCAGTCGGCGCTACTTGAGGTGATGCAGGAGCGTCAGGTGACCGTCGAGGGCGTGAGCTACGAGGTCCCGAGGCCCTTCATGGTGATAGCGACCCAGAATCCTATCGAGCTCGAAGGGACATTCCCGCTCCCCGAGGCCCAGCTCGACAGGTTCCTGATGAGGGTCGTCGTCACCCATCCGGAACGCGACCAGGAGATCGAAGTCCTCAAGATGAAGCAGGCCTCCGGAGAGGAGCCCGACGTCAGCCCGGTCGTCAAGGCGGACACGGTGCTGAAGGGTATAGCCGCGATCTCGTCGGTGTACGTCGACGAGTCCATCATGGCGTACATTGTAGACGTCGTCAGGAGGACGAGGCAGATGCCGGAGGTCTACCTCGGTGCCAGCACCAGGGCCGAGGTCGCCCTGATGTACGCCGCGAAGGCCAAGGCCGCGATCTCCGGGTACCCTTACGTCACGCCGGACCACGTGAAGGCAGTCGCTCCCTTGGTCCTGAACCACAGGATAATCCTGAGGTCCAGGAGGAAGGGGCCCTTCTCCTCCTGGTCCGAGTTCGAGGTGATCCGCAGGGCCCTGGAGGAGGTGGACGTCCCGGTTTGATGACGGTCCAAGCGAGACTGCTGCTGATCGAGGCCGCGGTCTCGTCCTTCCTCTTCGGGGCCGTCTTCCCGAACCCCGTCATGTTCCTCTCCATGGCCTTCCTGACGTTCTTCTTCGCATTCTACGTGCTTTTGACCTCTCGGAGGCTATCGTCGCTGAACCACTCCTCGATCGAAGTGAGGAGGGAGCTATCCGCGGAGGAGTTGCCCGAGGGCTCGACTGTGGAGGTCAAGGTGGAGGTGGAGCTGGGGTGGGAGGGAGGCGTGGAGGTCCGGGAGCTCTTCCCGAGCGGCCTCAGGCTGAGGGAGGGAGCGAGCTCGGCCAGGTCCACGCTCAACGGCAGGGGCAGGCTCGGCTTCTCCTACAGGGCCTCCCTCTGGAGGGGAGTGAGATCCGCGGAGTTCAAGGGGGTGGCCTGCACGCTCACCGACCCGTGGAGGCTCGTCAGCAGGACGGTCGTCGTGCCGTCTCCGGGCGTGGTCAGGTCATCGAAGGAGAGGACCAGGTCTAGTGAGTTCGAGACCGGCGGGAGGCTCCTGGGCCCGGTCTTCGGGACCGTGGTGAATCCGTTCGTCGGTGAGGACGCCCACTTCGTCGGGGTAAGGCCCTTCATTCCTGGCGACAAGCTCCGCAGCGTCCACTGGAGGAGCACGGCCAAGCTCACCGACAACGAGATTCTCGTGAAGAAGTTCGAGAGGCTCGCGAGGGGAAGGGTCGTCGCGGTGATCGACTGCTCGCCGGAGATGAGGTTCGGGACATCGCCCGACTACTTCGACGACGCGCTGGACTTCCTTGAGCCCGTCTGCGTCCAGTTCATCGAGCAGGGTAACTCGGTGAGGCTCTTCGCGGTGACCGGGGAGGGGCTCCTGACACAGTCGCCCAGGTCGCCCGCGGAGGTCGAGGGCTTCCTGAGGTCGCTCGAGGTCTCGGATGTCGGGAGGCTGAAGTACGCCCCCGAGGTGGCCGAGTCGCTCACGCCGGGCTCCTTTCTCATCGTCGTGACCTCCCTCGGATCGGCGCAGATCCCTGAGCTCTCGGAGCTCGCACGCGCGGCGGTCTCGATGGGATGCAGGGTCCTCGTGGTGTACCCGAGGGTCGCTTCGTACCTGGGCCGCGCGATGGACCTCGCGAGGGGCCTGCTCGAGGCCATCCAATCGAGGGACTTGGCAGCCTTCCCGGAGGAGTGCGCGATCGAGGAGCTGGAGGGCGTTCCGAGCATCAGGGCCGCAGGGAGGTCGGTCGCGCGTGAGGGCTAGCGAGCTGGTCCTCGGCCTGATGGCCTTGTCGCCGGCGCTATACATGCTGGCGGCCACAGTCGTCGAGACGAGGTGGACCCTGTTCTCGGCGCTCGGGTTCATCTCCCTCTCCACGACCATGCTCCCAGCGAGGATGCAGTCCCTCACCCTCGCGCTGATCTACGCCCCCGCGCTCTACGCGGTCTACGACCTGGTCGCCTCCAACAACCTGTACCTCCTCGACCTCGCGGGGGGATACGTGGTCTCCCTTCCGGTCCTGATCGTGGCCTCGGCGCTGCAGGCGAGTTCGGTCGCGGGCCTCGTGGGGGCGTACGTCTCGTCGGTCCTGGTCTCGATGGTCGGCCTCTTCGGCGCCGAGATCTCGAAGGGAAACCCGCGGGCCTTGCTCCACGCGCTCATCTCCTCCTTCCTGAGGGGGCAGGAGAGGGAGCTGGGCGCGGTCGATCCCTCGCTGCTCGCGCCGGTGGTGCCGCTAATGGCCGTCTCCCTGATATCGCTCCTGCTCTTCGCCCACCATAGGCTGGGGCTGAGGTCCGAGTCCCTCTACGGGACGCTGATCAAGTCCGGGGCGGCCTCGGTGGCCCTGCTCGCGCTGATCGTCTACTACTCGGCTGTCTTTCCAGACGGCGTCGCGGCCGGGACGCTCGCGGTCGCGCTCGTCGTCCTGTTGGGTGGTGCGTATGCGGCGGTCGCTGCTAGGCGCTGAGCTGCTGATCGTCGCGGTCCTGCTCTCGGCGCCCTTGCCGGCCGCCTCCCAGGCCACCGAGCCCTGTGCGCTGCTGGTCGGATACGGAGGTCAGGGGTTCCTGCCCTTCGTCGACGGGGGCGCCCTGAACTTCGCGGTCGGCGAGCGGCTCCACGTCCTCACCCCGGCAGGGGGCGCGACGGTCCAGCTGATCGACCCGCGAGGCAGGGTCGAACGTCACGAACTCGCAGGAGGGATTCAGACGAGGCTGAAGGAGTTCGGGCGCGGCGACGGAGGCGTCTGGAGGCTGGTATCCGGCGACAGATGTGAGATGACCTTGACGGTCTCGGAGAGGGGTTCGGTGATCTACGGCGAGGTCGTGGTGGAGAAGGACTTCAGGGGCGCGATCGTCCTGAGCATCAGGGGTCCGCCCTACATCGGCTTCAGCGTGGAGGAGCCGAGGGACGACAGGAACGTCCTCTGGACGAGGCCGGGCGGAGAGCTGCTCCTCGAGCTCGGGAGGCCCATCAGGTCGGTCGTCGTCTACCTGCTCTACCCCGACCGCGTGACGATCTCCGGTAAGGTTGGCGAGACGCCGTTCACCTACACGATCGATCCGCTGGTCGGCGTCTACAGGTACGAAAGGCCCGTGAGGGGGACGCAGGTCCCGGTGAGGCTGCCGGAGCTCGGGAGCGTCGGCCCGGGCGGTACCTTCCCCCTCAGGTACGGCACTTACACGCTGAGGGTGATGGGGACGGCCCCCGACGGCCAGCAGTTCTCGATGACGTTCGCGGTCGAGGTCGCTCCCTTCGCGTTCAGGGCCCCGAGGCTCTCGACGTACTTGGTGACTGACGTCGACAAGTTGAGGGAGGGGATAAGGCTGGTCTTCCTGAACTACGAGACCGGGACCGTCGAGTCGATCGCCCTCAAGGTGCCGATGTACGAGGTTGTGGTCCTCGACGAGAGGACCGGCCAGCCCATCGAGGACTACTCGCTCTCGGTGGAGGGGATGATCGGCGTTAGGGACGGGGCCGCCACCGTGCTCCTCCCGAGGAGCTTCGACCTGCGAGAGGTCCAGGTCGGCGAAGACGTGCTGAAGGTGAAGCCGTCTCTGATCATCGAGGGCGTGAACTTGACCGGCGTGGTCCGCGAGGTCATTCTG
The DNA here is from genome assembly GCA_025058175.1 of Candidatus Calditenuaceae archaeon. Classification (GTDB taxonomy): domain Archaea; phylum Thermoproteota; class Nitrososphaeria_A; order Caldarchaeales; family Calditenuaceae; genus Calditenuis. Next base: position 42,171 of record JANXED010000004.1, read on the forward strand.
AGGAGGGGCGAGCCGACCGTCCTGAGCGTCCCGATGTCCGAGGTCCAGCTCAGGGTCAGGCTCGCGGGTCACCAGGATGCCATAAGGGCCAAGGTCTCGCTGAACGGCTCGACCCCCCTTGAGCTCGAGGGCGCCGCCCGCATCAGGTTGCCGGCCTACCTTTACAACGCGACCGCAGAGACGCCCTGGGGAAGGGTCGGGGGGCTCTTCGACGCCTCCAGGGAGAGGGAGGTGGAGCTCGTCGTCTACGCGCCGACCGACCTGACGCTCGCTCTGGCCTTTGCGGCCGCCGCCCAGCTCGCGGTTCTCGCGGCGATCTCCTTAAGAGCCTACAGGGCCGGGTCCCGTCACAGGGTTAAGAGCGAGTCAGGATGACTCTCCGCAGAGCCGGGGTCCCATAGCGGCCATTGGGGCGGCCTCGAGATCGTGAAGGGTCTGGCCGGAACGCGAAAGCCGCTGCCCCCTCGGGGGGCGCGCGGGTTCGAGTCCCGCCCCCGGCGTTCTTAATAGACGAGTACAAAGTATCGCGCCCGCAATTGAAGCACGATGGTCTACAGAAATGATATTGACGATGTGAGGATGGTTACATGTTGAGTGGAGTGAAATGATGGGGCCTGACTTCCGCGAGCTCACCGTGGAGGACCTCTTAGGCCAACCGCTCAACGGATATGAGCGCAAACACGCGCCAAAGAAGCTTTACCTGACCGGGACGTTGAGGGTCCCATTCGAAGCTCCGCGAATATCAGTAGTGGGAACTAGGTCGCCGAGTCGCGTGGGGGTCACGTTCACCCGTGAGTTGGTCAAGAGGCTCGTTGAGAGGGTGATCATCGTGGTGAGCGGGCTGGCCAGGGGAATCGACACTGAGGCCCACACGACCGCAATCGAGTCCGGAGGTCAGACCGTCGCCGTGCTAGGGACACCTCTCGACAGGTTCTAACCCCCGAGAACCGAAAACTGCAGCAGCTGATCATGGAGAAACACCTAGCGGTGAGTCAGTTCCCCTTCGGCCACAAGACGCATCGCTCTGACTTCGTCAAGAGGAACAGGACGATGGCTTTGATCTCTGACGCGACGATCATCGTCGAGGCCGAAGACGGAGGAGGGACTCTGTCGCAGGGATGGGAGGCGATAAGGCTCAAGAGGCCTCTGTCTCTGGCTCCCTTCCTTCTCGAGAGGCGGGACTTGAAATGGCCCGATCGAATGCTCGACTACGGGGCTGAAGTCTTGAACCTAGAGAACATCGAGGAGATCTGCGAGACCTTGCCGCTGTATCCAACCTCCAAATATGAAGACTTGCTCGCCCTTCTGAAGTAGCAGGGTTGATTGGTGAGATTAGCAGGCTCCCGTTTGGCCCACTTTGGTCTTGGACTAACAAACCGACAGACGAAGAAGGCCACAAGGCTAAAACACTTTGCTACGCCCTCAAGAGATATCAAGTCTTCAACAAAGATTTAGATGCGATTAAGATGGCGGTCGATAGCCTTGACTCTAGGATGGGTTCCCTTCCCTTCAGCGACTTCTTCTCTGGCGAGGTAGCCCTAGTTCCCATTCCAAGCAGTAAACCAACGAGGCCAGACGATGTATGGGTATCCCGGGACATCTGCGATGAGATGGAAAAGAGGGGATTGGGCCTCAAGTTAGAGTTGTTAAAGCGGGCGTATCCAATTAGGAGGTCATCCCTCAGTCCTCCGGGCGAAAGACCTTCGCCTATAGAGCATTACAACTCTATGAGAGGCAGAAAGATCGAGCGAATACCCACAAGGGTCATCCTAGTGGATGACGTGATAACAAAAGGGCACACGATGCTCGGCTCTGCTTAGAGAGTCATAGAGTTATACCCTAAAGCAGACATCCGCGGATTCGCTGTCTTCAGGACAATAAGCAACACCTCGGAGTTCGTACGGATGGATGACCCGGTAAAGGGCGAAATAATTTACGATCCCGAGTTAAGAACTGCGAGGAGAATACCGTGAATGGGGCCGGTGGGATTCGAACCCACGACCTGCGGGTGACCTCTGACCAGCGATCTGCACCTGGAGCCCGCCGCCATACCTTGCTAGGCCACGGCCCCCTTCAGCTTTCGCGTCCCTACCTTTACTTAACCCTAGCAGGCCCGCGACCCGGGAGACCACGCCCCGTTGAGCTCGGACGATAAGCTAAATGGGGGCGAAGAGTTGACCCGATCGGATGGACTACACCGAGACGATCGACGAGATCCTCGACCACTACAGGAACCCCAGGAACTACGGTGAGCTCCCGGACGCGACCGTGAGGGCGAAGGACTCGAACCCGCTCTGCGGCGACGTGATCGAGATGTCCCTCAAGATCGAGGGGGACAGGATCGTCGACGTGAGGTTCAGGGGGAAGGGATGCGCGATAAGCCAGGCCTCGGCCTCGATGCTCACCGATCGGCTGAAGGGCATGACCCTGGACGAAGCGAGGTCCTTGAACCGGGACTACGTCCTCGGGATGCTGGGGATTGAGCTGAGCCCCGTGAGGGTGAAGTGCGCAACTCTAAGCCTCAAGGTGCTGAAGCTGGGGATCTACTCGTACCTGGGGAGCTCCACGAAGGACCTGGAGGTCTAGGACGGGGTCCGTCGAATCCCTGCGCACACATTTCCGTATTACCGGAGTGATAGCGACCTAAAGGGCCGCTCTCAACCCACGAATACGGCTGTAGAGAGCGCGGCCGCGAATGAGCGAGCTGGAGAGGCTTGCGGCCTCGAAGGCGAGGGAGGCGGTGCTGCTCGACAGGTCTGGTTCCAAGTCCGAGGCGATCAGGAGGTACAGGGAGGCGATCGGCATGCTCAGGAAGCTGATCGAGTTGACCGAGAGCCCGATCAACCGGGAGGTCTACAGGGAGAGGATCGAGGCCTACGAGCGGAGGATTATGGAGCTCCAGGAGGGAAGGGCGGACCAGGAGCCTGGGTCTGACGGCCCGTCTCAACCGCCGAAGGCCCCGGTCCAGGACTTCAGGCCGCCCGTGAAGTGGGACGACGTCGTCGACCTCGAAGAGGCGAAGAGGGCGATTAAGGAGAGCATCGTCTACCCGGCGAGGAGGCCTGACCTCTTCCCGCTCGGGTGGCACAACGGGATCCTCCTCTTCGGACCACCTGGCTGCGGGAAGACGCTGCTAGTGGCGGCGACGGCCAACGAGATCGACGCGAAGCTCTACGTCGTCGACTCGGCGAGCCTGATGTCGAAGTGGCTCGGCGAGAGCGAGAAGAACCTACAGAGGGTGTTCAGCTCGGCGAGGTCAGAGGCTGCGCGGGGCAGGACCGTGATCGTCTTCATCGACGAGGTCGACTGGATAACGAGCTACAGGGCCGTCGAGGTTGGGGGAGAGGCGCGGGTGAGGGCCCAGCTCCTCTCGGAGATGGACGGAATCCTCAGCAAGTTCAACAAGTCCTTCCTCTTCCTGATGGCCGCGACCAACAGGCCCTGGAGCCTCGACGAGCCGTTCGTCAGGAGGTTCCAGAAGAGGATCTACATCCCGCCGCCCGACAGGCAGGTGAGGCTGATGACCCTCCGTCACTACACGAAGCGGCTGAGGCTCGCAGCGAACGTCGACCTGGAGACGCTCGCGGACCGGCTGGAGGGCTACTCGCCCGCCGACATCTACTCGATCTGCCTCGACGCCCAGACCACCGCCCTCAGGAGGGTCTTCGAGGAGGGAGTGGAGGAGGTGCCGGAGATAACCCAGGAGGACTTCCTGGAGGCGGTGAAGAAGAGGAGGCCCTCGATATCCGCGGAGACGTTGAGACGCTACGAGGAGTGGAATAGGGCCTACGGCGCGGTCTGACCCCTCAGCTGACCTCGGCGTAGGATATCTCGATCAGGCCTTTCCTCGCGAGCCCTTCCAGTGCCTCCTCCACCACGTCCCTGGGCAAGCCCGTGACGCCGCAGACCGCCTCGACGTCGAACCCCGCTTGGTCCTCGATCGAGCCGATCGCCTCGTAGACGATCCTCTCCTTCTCCGTCATCACGGGCACCTCTGGGAAGGCCCTCCTCACCCTCTCCGCAGCGATCCTCTTGGCGTCCTCGAGGACCCTCAGGGCCTCGTCTTCAAGGGCATTGACTTGACCCGAGCTCGGAGTCGGGACGCCTGCGGAGGTCGCCGTGATGATCGTCTCGATCTCCTCCGAGAGCCTCTTCAGGTTCTCCGAGACCTCGGGCGAGACGGAGGCGACCTCGCTCGCGACCCTGGAGAGGAGCTGCCTCACCGAGACCACTAGCGCCAGCACCTCGGTCAGATCCACGACGGTAATGAGCCGTACCTTCACCTGCTCCATCAAGAGCAGGTTGCCCATTATCACCTTGGCCAATCTCCTCAGATGCATGATCTCCTCTGCGTAGAGCTTCGCGTGCTCCTCGTCCCCGGACGAAAGGTGGTAGACGCAACGCTCGAAGTACTCCCTCGCCTTCTGCTCCAGATCGGAGTACTTCCTGTTGAGCCTCAGGATGCTCCCGTTCAGCACCGATATCGTCCTGTTCAGGCTCGCCTCGAGCGAGGAGACCCTCTTCGGTCCGTCGGCGTGCCGACCCCATAAGGCGAACCGCATCGGCCGCATCCAACCCTTCGGCCGGATATTAGCGATCGAGCCGCCACCTCCTCCGGCCAGCCCATGATAATCTCGGGGTAATCCTCCGCCTGCCACGCGACTCGCGTTCAACGGTCTACGGTCACTCGACCGCTGACCCGTATCAGATGTTGACGCGACGAAAGCTAATTACCCGCAGCCGAGCTCAAAGGAGGTGGGGGGTGGTGCGGATTCATCACCATATTGAGAGGGAAGGCCCCTCCTGACCCGGAGACGCTCGGGCTCTCCAGCGAAGACTTGACGAGGATGTACAGGACGATGGTCCTGACGAGGGTCCTCGACAGGTACCTGCTGAGGCTCCAGAGGATGGGGAAGGTAGCGCTCTACGCCGAGACGATCGGCGAGGAGGCGGTCGGTGTGGGGACCGGTTACGCGTTGAGGCCCGAGGACGTGTTGTTCCCGTCCTACAGGGAGCTGGGGGCCTTCCTGATGAGGGGGGTCCCGGTCTCCGAGATCCTCGACAGGATGCTGAACACCGTCGACGACCCGCTGAAGGGCCACGAGTTCGCGATCTTCGGCGACAGGAGGTACAACATAGTGCCCGCGCCCACACCGGTCGCGACCCAGATACCCTTGGCCGTTGGCTACGCTATGGCGTCGAAGGTCAAGGGCGAGAGGATCGTTGTGATGACGATCTTCGGGGACGGCGCGACCTCGAAGGGCGACTTCCACGAGGGCGTCAACTTCGCGAGCGTCCACAAGCCCCCCGTCGTCTTCGTCTGCAGGAACAACCAGTACGCGATCTCGACCCACGTCAGCAAGCAGACGGGCTCGAGCACCATCGCCCAGAAGGCGGTGGCCTACGGGCTCGAGGGGATCAGGGTGGACGGGAACGACGTCCTCGCAGTCTACCTGACGACGAGGGCCGTAGTCGAGAGGGTTAGGGACGGAGGTGCACCGGTTCTGATAGAGGCCCTGACCTACAGGCTGGGCGCTCACACCACCAGCGACGACCCGAAGCGTTACAGAACCGAGGAGGAGGTACAGAGGTGGGCGAAGCTCGACCCGATAGAGAGGATGAGGGGTTACCTGATCGCGAAGGGCGTGATCGACGAGGAACGGGACGTGGCGCTCAGGGCTGAGATAGAGGGACTGGTCGCGGCTGAGGTCGAGAGGGCCCTCCAGAGGCCGGGGCTCGAGCCGGCGGTGATCTTCGAAGACGTCTACGCCTCGCCTCCCTGGACCCTGCTCGAGCAGGCGGAGGAGCTCAAGGAGCTCTCGGGCCTCCAGAAGGTGACCAAGGGATGACCGTGATGACTTTCGCCAAGGCGATCAACGACGCCCTCCGGCACGAGATGAAGCGGGACGAGAGGGTCGTGGTCTTGGGCGAGGACGTCGGGGTCAACGGAGGCGTCTTCAGGTGCACGGAGCACCTGCTGATGGAGTTCGGGCCCTCGAGGGTGATAGACACGCCGCTCTCCGAGTCGGCCATCATCGGGGTCGCGATAGGGATGGCGATGAACGGCCTCAGACCGGTCGCGGAGATCCAGTTCTCCGACTTCATCTTCGGCGGCTTCGAGCAATTGGTCTCCAACCTCGCCAAGATCAGGTACAGGAACGCGGGCCACTACTTCGCACCCGTCGTGGTGAGGGCCCCTGTAGGGGGCGGAGTGAGGGGAGGCATGTACCACTCCCAGAGCCCCGAGGCCTACTTCGCCCACACGGCCGGCCTGAAGGTCGTGATACCCTCGACCCCCTCGGACGCGAAGGGGTTGCTTATCTCATCGATAAGGGACGAGGACCCGGTGATCTTCTTCGAGCCGAAGAGGCTCTACCACTCGCTGAGGGAGGACGTCCCCGACGGCGACTACACTGTCCCGCTCGGGAAAGCGAGGCTCGTGAGGGAGGGCGATGACGTATCCGTGATCACCTACGGCGCCACGGTCTACGACGCCCTCGAAGCGGCCGAGAGGGCGGCGAAGGAGGGGGTGAGCGTCGAGGTGCTGGACCTAAGGACGATAGTTCCCTACGACTGGGAGGCGATATCGAGGAGCGTGAGGAAGACCGGTCGACCCGTGATCGCCCACGAGGCCCAGAGGACCGCGGGCTTCGGGGCCGAGATCGCCGCGATGATCGCAGAGAGGGAAATCTACAGCCTGGAGGCGCCCGTGCTCAGGGTGACAGGCTACGACACGCCGTTCCCGCTCGTCCACGAGCACCACTACCTCCCGAACCCGGAGAGGATTCTCAGGGCGATAAGGAGGTCGGTCGCGTCGTGAGCGCGGTCAGGGTCCTCTCCCACGACCTGCTCAGCGACGAGGAGAGGTTGGTCCTGAAGGCGGCTAGGTCCGTCGCGGGCTCCTTCGGGAGGAAGTACTGGCTGGAGAAGTGGTCGCTTGGTGAGGAGCCGAGGGAGCTCTGGAAGAGGATGAAGGATGAGGGACTCGCGGGGACCGGCGTCCCGGAGGACCTCGGGGGCTCCGGAATGGGCCTGATGGGGGCGGTGCTGGTCCAGGAGGGCTTCGCGCTGGAGGGCCTCCCGATGATCCAGTTCCTCGTGACCCACTTCGTCAGGGACATCATCCTGAAAGCTGGGACGAGGGAGCAGAAGGAGAGGTTCGTCACGCCCACCTGCGTCGACGGGAAGAGGTTGAGCTTCGCCCTGACCGAGCCCCAGGCCGGCTCGAACACCTGGAGGATCTCGACGTTCGCGAGGAGGGAGGAGCGCGGCTACGTTCTCAGGGGCCAGAAGGTCTTCATCAGCGGCGCAGGCGAGTCCGACTTCATGATGGTCGTCGCGAGGACCAAGAGGTACGAGGAGGTCAGGGACAAGCGCGACGGGATATCGATCTTCGTCGTGGAGACCGACAGCCCGAACCTCAGGCTCCAGAGGCTGAACATCGACACGAAGTCACCGGAGTGGCAGTACATGGTCTACTTCGACGACGTCGAGGTCCCACCGGAGAACCTCATCGGCAGGGAGAACGAGGGCTACCGGGCCCTCTTCCACGGCCTGAACGTCGAGAGGCTGATGATAGCCGCGATAGCCGTCGGGCTCGGGACCTATGCGCTCGCCAGGGCCGCGGAGCACGCGAGGCAGAGGGTCGTCTTCGACGTCCCCATCGGATCCCATCAGGGCGTCCAGTTCCCGCTCGCGAGGGCCCTGATCAAGCTGGAGGCCGCCAGGTCCCTCATCTATTCAGCGGCCCGACTCTACGACAACGACGCCGGGAGCGTCGAGCTCGCCAACGCCGCGAAGTTCATGGCTTCCGAGGCGGCCGTTGAGGCCCTGGACGCGGCGGTCCAGACCTTCGGAGGGTACGCGTGGGACTTCGAGACCGACGTCCTCAACCTCTACCCGATCGTGAGGCTCTTCAAGACGGCGCCCGTGACCAACGAGCTGATCCTGAGCTACATCGCCACCCACGTCCTCAGGCTCCCGAAGTCCTACTGAACCCCCGACCCTCCGAGGAATCCGTTTTATAATGCCCCTGGACGCTAACCGCGAGATGAGGCGAGTCCTAGTCGTGGGACTCGGCGAGTTCTCACCGAAGGCGCGCGAGACCGGTCTCGAGATCAGGGAGATGACCTTCGAGGCGGCTGAGAGGGCGTACCTGGACGCGGGCCTAAGGCCGGAGGACGTGCAAGGGATCGTCTCGTCGGGGCTCGACTTCAACGAGGGCGTCAGCATCACCGACTCCTTCACGCCCGACCAGGTCGGAGGCAGGCTGAAGTTCAACATGCTGGTCTCAGGGGACGCGCTGGAGGCAGTCTATCACGCGTTCATGATCGTGAGGTCAGGGATGCTGGACGTCGTCCTGGTCGACGGACACGCGAAGCCCTCCGAGATCGAGAACTACGGGGACGTGCTGCGGTGCTCCCTCGATCCTTACTGCTCGAGGCCCCTCGGCTTCGACCCCTATGTGATAGCGGGCCTCGAGGCCAGAGCCTTCCTCGCGAGGACCGGGACCGACCCTGTGGCGTTCTCGAAGGTCGCCGCCAAGAACATCAACAGGGCCGCGCTGACGGGAGGGCCCTACGGCGAGAGGGTCTCACCGGAGGATCTCGAGTCGGACGGCTACCTCTATGCGCCGCTCAGGAGGAGGCACGTCGCGAGGCCTTCGGACTACGCCGGCGTGGTCCTACTCGCGGCTGAGGACGCGGTCCCCGTGCCCGAGGAGTGCGTCGAGCTGGTCGCCGTGGAGAGCGCGGGCTCCAGCTCAACCCCGCACTTCTGGCTCAGGGACTGGGGCAGGGCGAGGTGGGTCGGAGCGGCCTTGAAGAGGATCGAGTCGAGGCACGGAGCAGACCCGAGGGACGTCGACTTCGTCGAGATGACCGAGTTCTTCGCGCACCAGGAGCTCATGATAGCCTCGGAGCTCGGGATCGACCCTGGAGTCCACCTCGACGGCAGGTCGGGGCCGGTCGTCAACCCGTCGGGAGGTTGCCTGGGGAACGGGAACTCCCTTACGGCCTCTGGGATGAGGGCCTTCATCGCGTCGGTCAAGCAGCTGAGGGGGGAAGCGGGGGCGGTCCAGGTCAGGGGCGCGGAGAGCGGGCTGGTGGTCTCGACGCACTCGGAGATAGCCGAGATCGGGACGGTCGCGCTCCTCAGGAGGTCGGGAGGATGAGGCGGGTAGCGATAGTGGGGGCGGGGATGACCGACTTCAGGTCGATGCTCCCGCTGACCTCGCCGGAGATGATCAGGCTCGCGGTCAAGAGGTGCCTCGACGACGTCGGCGGCCTCTCGATCAGGTACGTCGACGGAGTCCTCGCGACCTCTGCTCCCGACGCCTTCGACGGGTACCACGATAAGGGCGCGATCGCGGTCGAGGCCGCGGGCGCCATCGGGAAACCCATCACGAGGGTCTTCGTCGGCGGGGGGAGCGGCGTGGCCGCGGGGGTCGCGGGCTGGTACCACGTGGCCTCCGGAGCCTTCGACACCCTGCTGGTGGTCGCGTGGGAGAAGATGAGCCACCCGTACCCGCACGCGCAGAAGCTCTTCCAGACGATCTTCGACCCCGTCCTCGAGAAGCCCCTCGGCCCCAACCTCATCTGGATCTTCGCGCTGGAGATGATGCGGTACATGGAGGCCCACGGTCTGAAGAAGGAGCTGATCGCGGAGGTCGCGGTGAAGAACAAGAGGAACGCGCTCGACCACCCCCATGCCCAGCTAGGTGCCAGGATCACCGTCGACGACGTCCTGAACTCGGAGGTGCTAGTCTGGCCGGTGAACAGGTTGGACATCAGCCCGACTTCGGACGGCGCGGTCGCTCTCCTGCTAGCCTCCGAGGAGGTAGCGAAGAAGCTCACCGACAACCCAGTGTGGATCGAGGGCGTCGCAACCTGTCTCGACTCGCAGTTCTGGACGATGAGGGACCTCGCTTACCCGTACTACGTCTACTTGGCCGCCCAGATGGCATACAGGATGGCGAAGATCACGTCGCCGCTCAAGGAGGTCGACGTCTGGGAGCCCTACGACCCGTTCACATACAAGGAGCTTCACCACATGGACGGGCTGCTCGGGAGGCCGGGCCTCGCGCCGAAGCTACTCGCCGAGGGGCAGATGGAGAAGGACGGTGACTGCCCTACGACTCCCTCGGGAGGTCTCCTCGGCGTGGGGAACCCGATAGCGGCTGCGGGCCTGATGAAGGTCGCCGAGCTCTACTTCCAGCTCTCGGGGAGGGCTGGGAAGAGGCAGGTGCCCGACGCGGAGGTGGGAGTGGCCCAGGCGTGGGGAGACCTGATGCAAGTCGGGACTGTGGTGGTGTGCAGGAGATGAGCGCGAGGGTCGTGAGGTACGGACCGGAGCAGCTCGAGGGTCTCCCGGCATCGTTCGCGGGGTTCCTGAGAAGGGCGACCGAGGAGGTCGGATCGGGCAGGGAGCAGTCGTGGTCTAAGGCCGTCTCCGAGTTCAACGAGAGGGTCCCGGAGATGGCGCTCCCGGGCTTGGTCGTGCAGCCCTGGCTCTTCGACTTCAGGTACAGGAGGGCGACCGGAGAGGCGGTCGGGAGGTTCCTCGAGGGCCTTAAGGAGGGCAGGATAATCGGGACCAGGTGCGAGGGGTGCGGGAGGGTCTTCATTCCTCCGAGGTCCTTCTGCGAGCTCTGCTTCAGGCGCGTCAGGACCTATGTCGAGCACAGCGGCGAGGGCGAGGTCGCTACCTACTCGGTCGCTTACATCGGCACCAACCCGAGGGAGAGGCTCGCGAGGCCCGAGGTCGTCGCGGTGATCTGGTTCGAGGGAACGAAGGTCGTCAGGCCCAACTCGCACCACGTCTTCCACGCGGCAGGACTGATGCACAAGCTCGGCGAGGTCGAGCCCAGCGAGGTCAGGATCGGGATGAAGGTCAAGCCGGTCTGGAGGCCGAAAGAGCAGAGGAGGGGCGAGATCACCGACATATTGTACTTCGCTCCGGTGAGGTGAGATGGAGTACCATCACACGGTTGAGAACGCCTACGAGTACCCGGCTGGCAGGGGGATGACCGCCTACCTCGAGGGGCTGAAGGAGGGGAAGCTGGTTGGGATGGAGTGTGAGGGCTGTGGAGAGCGAATGATACCGCCGCTCGGGTTCTGCACCAAGTGCATGTCGCACGACGTCAAGTTCGTTGAGGCGCCACAGGTCGGAACGGTCTTGACTTGGACGACGGACCCGGAGGGCCTGAAGTGGGTCTTCGTCTGCTTCGAGGGCTTCGAGGGAGGGATCCTCCACAGGTTCGTCGGGGACGGCGAGCCGCGGGTCGGGATGAGGGTGAGGCCGAAGTTCAGGGGCAGAAGGGTAGGAAGCGTCCTGGACCTGCTGGGCTTCGAGCCCGTCTGAGCGCCACCGGACCTACTGCTTCTTTCCCCTCATCTGCTCCGCGAACCTCTCGTAGAACTCGAGGCACTCGGCGTTCACTATCGCCTCCCTGTTCGTGACCGGCCTGCCCCTCAGTATGTTCGCGACTGCTATCTCCACCTTCTTCAGGTTGAAGGTGTAGGGGATGTCGGGAGCCTGGACTATAAGGTCGGGGACGTGCCTCGGCGATGCCTCCTCCCTCAGCCTCCTCCTGATCCTCTCCTTCAGCTCCTCAGTGAGCTCCTGGCCCTCCCTCAGCTTCACGAAGAGGACCACCCTGACGTCGTCGCCCTCGCCGTAGCCGACCGCCAGGCTGTCCGCGACCTCCGGGACCGTCTCGACGATCCTGTAGATCTCCGCGGTCCCTATCCTCACGCCCTTCACCTTGAGGGTCGCGTCGGACCTCCCGTGGATCACCGTGCTCCTCGTGTCTGAGAAGATCGTCACCCAGTCTCCGTGCCTCCAGACGTTCCTCCCGACGTGCCTGAAGTGCTCGAAGTAGCTCTCGAGGTACCTCCTGTTATCAGGGTCGTTCCAGAAGTAGACGGGCATCGACGGCGAGGGTGCCTCACAGACCAGCTCGCCCTCGACGTCGTAGACCGGGTTGCCGCGCTCGTCGTAGGCCTTGACCTTCATCCCCAGAGCTGGGGCCTGGAGCTCGCCGGCGTAGACGGGAAGGGTCGGGCTGCCCGCGAAGAAGCACCCGTTGATGTCGGTCCCGCCGGAGATCGAGTTGAACCAAAGGTCGCGCTTGACGTGCTCGTAGGCCCAGACGAAGCCCTCCGCGGACAGAGGCGAGCCCGTCTGGGAGATCTCCCTGAGTCCGCCCAGGTCGAAGGCCTCGCCGGGCTCGGCGTTGGCAGCCCTGAGGGCGTTGACGTAGCTCGCGCTGCATCCGAGGACGTTGATCCCCTCCTCCTCGACGACCCTCCACATCGTCCTCCAGTCGGGGTGGAGCGGGTTACCGTCGAAGACTACCAGCTTCGACCCTACCGCGAGCGAGCTCGTGACCCAGTTCCACATCATCCAGCTCGGCGAGGTGATGTAGGTGATTGCGTGCTCAGGCCTGAGGTCGTGGTGGAGGACGAGCTCCTTCAGGTGGTTGACCAGGACGCCGGCGACGCTCTGGACCATGCACTTCGGCCTCCCAGTGGTCCCGGAGGAGAACATCACGTAGACCGGGTGGTTCGCCTCCACCTGCTCGAACCTCAAGGCCTCGGCCTCCCCCTTCCCGGAGAGGACCTCCGTCGTGGCGATGGCGTTCGGTATGCTGGAGACGTCGACCCTCTCCTTCCTCCTGCTGATCACCAGGACCCTCCTGAGCGAAGGCACGGCCCTCGCGATCCTCGTGACGGTCTCCCTCAGGTCCGTCGTCCTCCCCTTGTACGTCGAGCTGTCCACCGTGACCAAGACCTTCGGCTCGAGCTGGCCGAGCCTGTCGACGACCGCGGTGTAGCCCATCTCTGTCCCCGTGGAGGCCCAGATGGCGCCTAGGCTCGTGGCGGCGAGCATGCAGATCACGGTCTCGGCGACGTTCGGCATGTAGGCGACGACCCTGTCACCGACGCCGACCCCCTCCTCCTTCAAGAACTCCCTGTACCTCGCGACCTCGAGGTGTAGGTCCCTGTAGGTGTAGACATCCCTCTCCAGGGACTCGTCCCGCTGGACGATCGCGACCCGACCGTCGTCATGCCTGAGGAGGTTCTCGGCGAAGTTGAGCCTCGCCCCGACGAACCACCTCGCGCCGGGGAACTTGCTGAGGTCGTCGACGACCGCGTCGTAGGGCCTTGAGGACTTGATCCCCAGGAAGTCCCAGGCGTCTGACCAGAACTGCGGAACGTTCTCTATCGACCAGTCGTAGAGCTCGAAGTAGCCCGTGAGCTCCAGGGACCTCCTCCTGTTCACGAAATCGATGAACGCGGAGACGTTCGAACGGCTGACGTCCTCCTCGGAGGGCGACCAGAGGAGCCTGTGGGACGGCATTCACGATCAGTCCCCGAGGCCCGCATATAAGCGGTTCCGGGCGACGGCGCTACCTCCTCCTCGACCTTCTCCTCTCCCTCCTCCTGCCCCTCACCGCGACGAGCGCGAGGGCGGCCAGCAGGACCGCGAAGAAGGCCAGCTCGACCGAGAAGGCCAGGAGGTCTGAGAGGGGGAGCGGGGCTCCGGCCTGAGGGGAGGTCTGGCCGGTTCCAGCAGCTTGGGTTGGAGTCGTGACCACCACGGCCGACTCCCCTTTCACCTCGATCCTCTGGGGCTGGCTCTCAGCCTCGTTGCCCTCACCGTCGACCGCAACCACCACTACCTCGAGCTCTCCGGTGTAGCCCCTCAAGTCGACCGTCGCGGCGAAGCGTTCTCCGCCGATCGGCCGCATCGCTGCCACAATCGGTCCACCAAGTGTGTTCAGGCGGACCGAGACGCCACCCTCGAGGAGGTCGCCGTCCAAGTCCCTCACGGTCGCCTCCACGTGCACCGACGGCCCGCTCTTCGCCTCCAGCTTGACGCCGCTGACCTCCGGCTTGAAGGTCATGTCGTAGTAATCGGCCTTCATCTGGGAGACGTCGAAGACGTAGACCCTCGAGGGCGACGGCGAGGCGACGAGGTCGGGCTTCACGCCGGTCAGCGAGTGCCACTTGACGCCTCCCCCCACCATCCCGATCCTCCCCTCGGCCTGGTCGACGAAGACCACCCTGCTGGCCTTCGCGGGCAGGACCAAGACCCTCGAGGAGACGCGGTACGGGAGCTCGAGGGCCCGCGAGGACCCATCGATACGGTAGACCCCGATCCAAGCCTCCGATGCGACGGCCACGGCCTCCTCCGAGAGTGCAGCGATCGAGGATATCATGCCCTGGTGGGTCGCGACCCTCCTCACCTCCCACCGCTCCAGGTCGAGGGCGTGTATGCTCCTAAGGTCCTCGCCGACGAACCAGACCGTCCGGCCCGAAGAGCTCACGTGCCACGGGATCGACGAGGCCCCGACCCTCAGGTACCTGAGCTCCTCGCCGTCGAGGTCCAACAGGCTCAGCCCCGCGCCCTTGTGGACCAGGAAGCCCCCCGGGACCGGCCACACGCCCTCGATCCTCGTCCTGAACTCCCTCAACGGTGTCAGACGTTCGACGTCGACGACCACGTAGACGCCTCCGAGCCTCGAGTATGCCAGCGCCCTCGACCCAGAGACCGCGAGCCCGTCCGGCGCGAACCCGAGCTCCACCTTCCAGAGGCTCCCCGAGCCGATGTCGAAGACGGCGACCGACCTCTCTGCCGGAAGGGTCAGCAGCGCCCTTCCGTCCCGAATGACGGCGATCGAGGAGGGCGTCGACTTAACAGGCGGGTAGGCGACCTCGCTGGGGTAGAAGGAGACCAGGGCCACGACGAGGAGGGCGGCCAGCGCGGCTGTCGGGTGCATCCCCGGGGTCTCGCGGTCGGCGGTTAAAATCCCTAAAACCTCCTAAGCCCTGAGGCGAGCGGTTTTTAGCGGACAGGCCGATCGAGGGCCGTGAGCGGAAAGCCGGAGATCCACGACGTCTCCCTCAGGGTCAGGGGAGGTAACGAGGCCCTCATCAAGACCTTCGTGCTGGTGAAGCAGGGGAGGCTGGAGGTCTTGGAGGCCCGGATCTCGAGGGACGGCGAGCTCCACGAGGTCGCGATGAGGCTATCGGGGCCCGAAGCTAAGGTCAGGTGGTTCGTCGAGAAGGCCAGGGGCCTGCCCTACTACCTCGAGGTGAGGAAGCTCTGAGCGCGGGCCCCTGAACTCTGCCCCCGGCCGCGAAGTTCGCTTTATCTCGGACGCCGGAGCACGTGGACCGGGATGGAGTTCAGGAGGCTCGCGGAGTACTACGAGAGGCTCGAGGCGACGACAAAGAGGCTCGAGATGAGGGACATACTCGTCGAGCTGCTGAGGGAGGCGACGCCGGAGGAGGCACAGAGGATCGCGATGCTCTCGCTCGGCCGGCTCTATCCACCCTACGTCGGCATCGAGCTGGGCATGGCGGAGAAGCTCGCGATAAGGGCCATCAGGTCGGTGACCGGCGCCTCCGAGGCCGAGGTCGAGAGGCTGCTCGCGAAGAGAGGAGACTTGGGACTGGTGGCCGAGGAGCTCATCTCGAGGAGGAAGGCCCAGACGATCCTCCTCCAGGAACCCCTCACGGTCGAGCAGGTCTACGCCACCTTCGAGAGGATAGCCCGTGAGACCGGGGAGGGCGCGGTGGAGAACAAGGTCAAGCTGCTGACTGGCCTGCTCGCGAAGGCGGACCCCAAGGAGGCGAAGTACATCGTGAGGCTCGTGACGGGGACCATGAGGCTCGGGGTCGCGGACATGACGTTCATCGACGCTGCCTCCGCGTTGCTCGGGGACGTGGCGGCCTACAGGGACGAGATCGAGCGGGCCTACAACATATCCTCGGACATAGGTCAAGTCGTGAGGCTCGTGAAGGTGGGCGGGATCGAGGCGGTCAGGTCCGTGAGGCTGAGGGTCGGAGTGCCAGTGAGGCCGATGCTCGCGGAGAGGCTGACCTCCGCGGCCGAGATCCTCGAGAAGCTCGGGGGTAGGGGGCTCGCGGAGTACAAGTACGACGGCGAGCGGCTCCAGATCCACAAGGACGGGGACCGCGTGATGATCTTCTCCAGGAGGCAGGAGAACATCACGCACCAGTTCCCCGACGTCGTGAGGATGTGCTCCGAGAGGCTCCGCGTCAAGCAGGCGATCGTGGAGTGCGAGGCGGTCGCGATGGACCCGGACACGGGCTCGATGCTCCCGTTCCAGGAGCTGATGCACAGGAGGAGGAAGTACGACGTGGAGAAGGCCGCGGAGCTCTACCCGGTCGGGCTGTTCTTCTTCGACGCGATCTACGTCGACGGCCAGGACCTGATGGACAGGCCGCTCCCGGAGCGGAGGTCTGTGCTGGAGGAGATAGTCGAACCGTCGGAGGCCTTCGGGCTCACGGTCGCGAAGCTCGTGGACGACCAGGGAGACCTGGACTCCTTCCTGCAGAGGGCCGTCGAGGACGGATGCGAGGGCGTGATCGTGAAGGACGTCTCGCCGAGGTCCGTGTACAGGGCCGGCGCGAGGGGCTGGCTCTGGATCAAGTACAAGCGGTCCTACGTCTCGAAGCTCACCGACACCCTCGACCTGGTCGTGATAGGGGCCTTCCACGGGAAGGGGAAGAGGAGCGGGTGGTACGGGACGCTGCTGATGGCCGCCTACGACCCGAAGACCGACACCTTCAAGAGCGTCTGCAAGGTGGGAACAGGGTTCAAGGAGGAGGACCTCGAGAGGCTGAAGTCGATGATCGACGAGCGCGTCGTTCCTGAGAAGCCCGCGAGGGTAGACTCGCTCATGCAGCCCGACGTCTGGGTGAGGCCTGAGATCGTGCTGGAGCTGGTGGGGGACGAGATCACGGTGAGCCCGATACACACCTGCGGCTGGGGGTCCGTCCAGCCCAACGCGGGCCTCGCTATCAGGTTCCCGAGGTTCACGGGCAGGTACAGGTTCGACAAGGGTCCAGAGGACGCCACGACCGTCGAGGAGATCGTCGAGATGTACAGGTCCCAGCTCAAGACCGTCGTGCCTGAGGAGGGCGAGGTGGTCTGACCGGCGAGCCGGTCAGAGACCTGGAGGCCCTCGTCACGGGCGTTCTCGCGGGGAGCAGGGTCCACGTGGCGAGGGCTCTCTCGCACGTCGAGTCCGGCGACTCCGTTGGGCTGGAGCTGCTGAGGAGGATAGGGCCGTCGGTCAGGGGGATACCTGTAATTGGCCTTGTAGGGCCGCCGGGAGCCGGGAAAAGCACGCTGGTCGCGAGGCTTGTCGCGGAGTTCATGTCGAGGGGCAAGAGGGTCGCGGTGCTGGCCGTGGACCCGTCGAGTCCGATCACGGGCGGCGCGGTCCTGGGCGACAGGGTCAGGCTGACCGGAGTCGTCTCCCACGACCAGGTCTTCTTCAGGAGCCTCGCGAGCAGGGGCGCACTCGGCGCGATCGCGAGGAACGTCAGGGCGATGACGAGGGTCCTCGACGCGGCGGGGTTCGACGTGATCCTGATCGAGACGGTTGGGGCCGGGCAGTCCGACGTGGAGATCATGAGCGTCGCGGACCTCGTCGTGGTCGTGGTCACCCCTGACTTCGGAGACAGCATACAGGCAGTAAAGGCGGGCCTCCTCGAGATCGGTGACCTCTACGTCGTCAACAAGTCCGACAACCCGGCGGCGAACGCGATGAAGATCACGCTGGAGAGCATGCTCACGGGGAGGAAGGGTGCGGTCGTGCTCAAGACCGTTGCAGCGACCGGGGCTGGCGTATCCGAGCTGGCGACGAGGATGCTCGCCCAGTTCGAGGAGCTCTCGAGGTCCGGCGAGCTGGAGAGGAGGAGGGCCAGGATCTTCGAGAAGGAGGTCGTCGAGGCCGCGTTGTCCGAGCTCCAGGAGTCGCTGAGGGAGCTGATGAGGTCCGAGTCGGTCACCGAGTGGTTGGGGTCAGAGATCAAGGCCGGAGCGGAGCCGAGGGACCTCGCGAGAAGGGTGATAAGGACGCTGCTGGAGAGGAAGACCGCGGAGCTCAGAGCGGGCTGACGATCCCCGGTATCCTGGGGAAGGGCTGGACCTCTGCGACGTGCCTCGCGCCGACGACGTAGGCGACGAACCTCTCAACCCCTAGCCCCGCGCCCGCCGACGGCTTCAGCTTCCCCTCCATCGCGAGCCTCAGCAGGACCTCGTAGTCCTCAGGCCTGAGGCCGTCCCGCTTGATCTTCGTGAGCATCTTCTCGTAGTCGTGCTCCCTCTCGGCGCCCGAGAGGACCTCCCCGTAGCCCTCGGGCATGTAGAGGTCGTAGTTCCTCCAGGTCCCGGTCTCGAAGTCCTCGAAGTCGTAGAACTCCCTGGGTATGTCGGTGACCCAGACCGGCTCCTCGATCTTGTGGGGCAGGACCCTCTCCCACTCGGGACCATAGGCCCTCTCGAGCTCCCTCCTGCTCACGACCCTGAAGGGCGTCCCGAAGTCCCTCAGCTCCCTCCCGATCTCCCTCAGATCCTCTGAGAGCTCCGACCTGACGGCCCTGATCGCGCTCGTCACGAGCCTCTCGTACACCCTGAAGACGTCCTCCATCCTCCCATAGGCGATCTCCGTCTCGAGCTGGGTGAACTCGTAGAGGTGCCACCCCGTCTTTCCCCTCTCCCTCTTCTCGATCCTTATGTTCGGGGAGAGGATGAAGAACTTCGGCGGCCCGAGCGAGACCAGGACCCTCTTGTGAACGATCATCGACTGCATCGTCCTGACCCTCACCCCGTAGACTTCGAGCTCCGGCCTCGTCTCGATGCTCGCGCCGGGATCCGGCCAGAGCGGGTCGGTCGTCCTTGAGAGCATCACGGGGAGCACCCACTCGAAGCCCATGTCGAGCAGCTCCTCGACCATCGACCTCAGCACCACGGTCCCCGCCCTGTAAGCGATCAATCTCCGCCTCGCGCCCATCGACTCGACCTTAGTCAGCTCCTCGAGGAGCCCGTCGTCGACCGTCTTGGGCTTCAGCATCACGTCCCCTCCCTGAACCGACTCTTTAATATACGTGTCGTTTGATCGGAGTTTGGCGCAAATTCACGTTGATGCAAGCCTCAAAGCCCTACTTCCTCCGGTATTTTGACGAGATCTATGATCATTTCAGTCAGATTGACAACAATCGTCGGGCATCCAACGAATGAACCGTCCAGGTGACGAAGGGCCAGGTAAGCCACCGGGAAGTGACGCAGCTGGACTATTAATGACTCGGCGGATGGGACGGGAGTGGGCATGGGAGAGAGGTGGGTGAGGGAGCCGATAGTGGTGGTCCTCGGGCACGTCGACCACGGGAAGACCAGCCTCCTAGACAGGATGAGGGGGACGATCGTCGCGGCGAGGGAGGCCGGAGGGATCACGCAGCACATAGGCGCGAGCTTCTTCCCCTACGACGCGATCCTCGAGACCTGCAGGATGCTCCTGGGCGAGGTCAGGGCCGAGATCAAGCTGCCGGGCCTTCTCTTCATCGACACGCCTGGCCACGCGGCCTTCGCTAACCTGAGGAGGAGGGGAGGCTCGGTCGCGGACATGGCGATCCTCGTGGTCGACGCGATCCAGGGCGTCCAGGAGCAGACCGTCGAGAGCGTACAGCTCCTCAGGTCGAGGAGGACGCCGTTCGTCGTGGCGCTCAACAAGGTCGACCTGATCCCGGGGTGGAAACCGGTCCCGGGCGCGCCGCTGAAGGAAACGCTCTCGAGGCAGCACCAGAAGGCCGTCGAGGAGCTCGAAAAGAGGACCTACGCGCTGGTCGGCGAGCTGGCGAGGTACGGCTTCACCGCGGACCTCTACACCAGGATCAGGGACTTCACGAGGACGCTCGCGGTGGTCCCGGTCAGCGCTAAGACCGGCGAGGGCGTACCAGATCTCCTCCTCCTGATGATCGGACTGGCCCAGGCCTACATGACCAAGAGGCTAGAGGTCTCGGAGGACGAAATCGAGGGCGTGGTCCTCGAGGTCGTTGAGGAGGTCGGGCTCGGGGCGACGGCGAACGTAATCCTCAGCTCCGGGGTCCTAAGGGAAGGCGACAGGGTCGTGATGATGGGGAGGAGGGGCCCGGTCGTCGCGAAGGTCAGGGCCCTTCTGCTCCCCAAACCCCTAGACGAGATGAGGGACCCGCGGGACGTCTTCAAGCGGGTCGAGTCGGTCAGGGCAGCGGCGGGCGTGAAGTTAGTCGCCGAGGGTCTCGACGAGGTCTACCCTGGCTCACCGGTCTTTGGGCTGAGGCGCGACGAGGACCTGGGCGCCGCGGTCGAGAGGCTACAGGAGGAGCTCGAGGAGTTCAGGATCACGACCGACAGGATAGGTGTCGTCGCGAAGGCTGACACGCTCGGGTCGCTGGAGGTCCTCGTCAACTACCTGAGGGAGCGCGGGGTCCCGATAAGGCTGGCGGACATAGGCGACGTCTCGAAGAGGGACGTAGTCGAGGCGGAGGTGGTCCACATGAAGGACAAGTACCTCGGGAACGTGATCGCGTTCAACGTCGACGTCGACAAGGAGATCGAGCTTGAGGCGAACAGCAGGGGCATCAGGATCTTCAGGGGCGAGGTCCTCTTCAGGCTGGTCGACGAATACCTGAACTGGGTCGCGGAGAGAAAGAGGGAAGAGGAGGAGGCGGAGTTCGGGAAGCTCGTGAAGCCGGGGAAGATCAAGTTCCTCGAGGGCTTCGTCTTCAGGAGGAGCGACCCCGCGATATTCGGCGTCGAAGTCCTCGCGGGCGAGATCGCGCCCGGCGTGAAGCTGGTCAACTCGTCCGGAAGGCAGGTCGGCGACGTGCACCAGATCCAGGAGATGGGCAGGCCGCTCCCAAGGGCCACCGCGGGCATGAAGGTCGCGATCTCGATCAGGGGCGTTACCGTGGGCAGGCAGGTGAAGGAGGGCGAGACGCTGTACGTCCTGGTCCCGGAGAGGGACGCCAGGCTCCTGGTCACGAAGTTTTCGTCTAAGCTCGACGAGCATTCCCTGAGGGCGCTCGAGGAGCTGATCGGGCTGATGAGGAAGGTCGACCCGCTCTGGGCAAGGTGACCATGCGCCGGGCCGATCCGGAGGTCCTGGCAGAGGTCCTGAGGGCCGCCGAGGGGATTGCTGTCCCAACCCGCGATGAGGAGGAGAGACTGAGCTCGGTCGCGGAGAGGGTCCTCGGGGCCGTGAGGTCTTCCTTCTCCGGGGTCGAGGGTTACCTCGGGGCTTCGGTGGAGGGGTCGGCGGCTAAGGGCACCTGGGTAAGGTCGAGGCCCGAGGTCGACGTCTTCGTGATGTTTTCTCCCGAGATCCCGGGGGAGAGGCTCGAGGAGCTGGTCGTGACGCGCGGTATCGCCGCGCTCGAGTCTGTCGGGGCCTCGTGGAGGCTCAGGTACGCCGAGCACCCCTACGTCGAGGGCTTCCTCTCCGGCGTCGGTGTGAACGTGGTCGGGTGCTACGAGGTCGAGAGGGGGAGGTGGATAAGCGCGGTCGACAGGACCCCCTACCACACCGCGTACGTCTCCTCGAGGCTCGACGAGAGGCTCAGGAGGGAGGTGAGGCTCGCGAAGGCCTTCGCGATGGGGATCGGCGTCTACGGGGCCGAGATCAAGGTCGGGGGGTTCAGCGGGTACCTGATGGAGCTGCTGGTCCTGAGGTCCGGAGGTTTCATCGAGCTGCTCGAGGACGCCTCCCGTTGGAGGCCGCCGAAGGTGATCGAGATGACCGGCGAGCTGAGCGAGGAGAGGGCGCTCGTGCTCTTCCAGAACAGCCCGCTGATAGTCACGGACCCCGTCGACCCCAGGAGGAACGTCGCGTCCGCGGTCACCCTTACAAAGCTCTCGGAATTCGTCCTCGCGGCGAAGCTCTTCCTCGCGAGGCCCTCGCTGGATTTCTTCGCACCTCCGAGACCTAGGCGCCCAGAGGCTTGGAGGGAGGTGATTGCGATCAGGTTCGACAGGCCGCAGGGCCTACCCGTCGACACGCTCTGGGGCGAGGCCCTGAAGTTCGCAAGGAGCGTCGCGTCGAGTCTCTCGAGGGAGGGCTTCGAGGTGAGGAGGTGGGCGGTGGAGGGCACGGAGGACTCGGTCCTCGTCCTCTTAGAGCTCGACCGCCTCGAGCTCCCGACCTTCGCGTTGAGGGAAGGGCCTCCGGTGTGGCTAGAGAACGCGCTCGACTTCGTCGAGAGGCACGCCTCGGACCCGCTCACGGCCGCAGGGCCCTGGGTCGACGGCGAGCGGCTCTACGTCCTCAAGAGGAGGGAGGCGAGGGGGGCGGTGGAGCTGACGAGGCGCTGGCTCGAGGGGAGGTCGGTCTCGGTCCCGAGGGACCTCGATGGTCCTCTGAGGAGGGCAGAGGTAGTCGCGCTGGACCGCGACGCCGCGAACAGGCTCGACTCGATGGGGTTCGGGCAGTTCATCGACTCCTTCCTCGACGGGAGGCCTCCGTTCCTCAGGGCGAGATGAAGTGGAGGGCTCTGAGCCAGCTCAGCGAGGACGCCAGGTCGCTCTCCTACCCTCGAGGCAACGCCGGCTACGCGTCCCGGGTCGTCGCCGACCTCACGTCGCTGGGCGTCGAAGAGGTCGCGGTCTCCGACGAGGGAAGGCCCCTGATGCTAGGGAAGGGCTTCAGGAACGCGGTCTTCCTCGTGAGGAGGGGCGGAGAGGCCCTCGCGGCGAAGGTCAGGCGCGACGACTGGCCCCACGACGACGTCTGGAGGGAGGCGAGAGTCCACGGCGCTGCGAACGCGGTCGGAGTGGGTCCGCGGCTTCGAGGCTCCGCGGGCAGGGTTCTGCTCATGGAGGTCGTCGAGGGGACCAAGCTAGCCGACTGGCTGCCAGCAGCTGGCTGGGAGGAGGTCGTCGCGGTGCTCGGGTCCCTGTTGAGGCAGTGCAGGGCCCTAGACGCAGCTGGGATCGACCACGGCGAGCTCAGCGACCCCTCGAAGCACGTCGTGATAACCCGAGGGAGCTCGGTCGTGATCATCGACTTCGGCTCGGCCCGGTTCGCACTGAGGCCGAAGAACGTTACCTCGATCGCGGGCTTCATCGCAAGGCGCCTCGCGAGGGACGCGCTCCTTCGGGCGGGGCTCAACCCATCGGTCGAGCCCGAGGTCCTGAGGAGGTACAAGCGGACGCTCTCCGAGGAGGACTTCCTCGCGGTCCTCAGGTCGATTGGTCTGGAGCGCGGGCGATGATTTTTCGGGCGGTCCAGTGATTGGACTACGGGTTGGTGAGGCTGGAGGAAGTCGTGGCCGGGCTCCCTCCCACCGTGAGGCTCTACCTCGATGACTCGTACCTCAGGGAGGCGAGGGCGAGGGTGCTGAGATACGTCCCCGAGACGAAGTCCTCAGGATACGTCGTCCTCGACAGGACCGTGATGCACCCGAAGGGAGGAGGCCAGCCGACTGACACAGGGCGAATACAGGGTGAGGGCGCGGAGTTCGTCGTCAGGAAGGTCCTCGAGCTGGGCGACGTCGTCGTCCACTACGGCAAGCTGGCCTCGGGTTCCGGGCTCGAGGGCGAGGTCACGGTGGAGCTGGACTGGGAGCAGAGGTACTCGGTGATGAGGCACCACACCGCGGGCCACGTCCTCGACTACGCGGTCCTGGAGGTCCTTGGGGAGGAGGGGCTGACGTCGGCCTCGGCGTTCCACGGTCCACCGGAGAGCTACATCGAGTTCGAGGGACCCCCGAGGCAGATGGACCTGAGGGCCCTCGAGGAGGTGGCGAACGAAGTCGTGAGGCAGGACAGGCGGGTCTTCCCGGTTTACGTCGGGCCCGAGAGGCTGAGGGAGGTGGTCATGGGCGCGTTCAACCTGAACAGGCTGCCGAGGGCCGAGAGGTACAGGGTGGTCGTGATAGAGGGCGTCAACGCGATCCCTTGCGGCGGAACCCACGTCTCGAGGACCTCCGAGGTCGGGAGGGTGAGGGTGACGGGCCTCGAGCCCTCGCAGGTCGGGTTCAAGCTCCTCTACAGGGTCGAGACTTGACCGAGCCCGACCGGACGTTTGGAACCTTCGCCAGGGTCTGCGGCATCCTCGAGTCCACCCCATCTAGGTCCGAGAAGGTGAGGATAGCGGCCCAGTACCTGAAGTCCTTGGACCCGGACGACGCCGCGGTCGCGGCCATGCTGATAATCGGGAGGACAGTTAGGGAGAGGGAGAGGGACCTCGCGGCCATAGGCTGGAGCGCGCTGAGCTCGGCCCTCAGGTCAGTGGGACAGAGCGTCCTCCTGGAACACAGGCCCTTGACGGTCTCGGAGGTCTGGTCGACGCTCGAGGGGCTAAAGGCCCACACTGGTCCCGGCTCGAGAGAGAAGAAGGTCAGGGTCCTCTCTGCGCTCCTCAGCAGGTGCGACGAGCTCGAGAGGGAGTGGCTCCTCAGGATCCTCTCAGGCGAGATGAGGCACGGAGTCAGCCACGGCCTGATGCTAGAGGTGGCCTCGAGGCTCTCCTCCACCGACCTCGAGGAGGTGACGATCGCGGACATGCTGTTGGGCGACGTCGGCGAGTTGGTCCGTAGGGCGCTCACGGGGACGCTCAAGGAGGTGGGGCTCGAGCCGATGAGGCCGGTCAGGCCGATGCTGGCGGAGATGGCATATGACCCTTCAGAGATCCTCGCAGCCCACGGGGGGAGGACGCTCGTCGAGCCGAAGATGGACGGCGTCAGGGTCCAGGTCCACCGGAGGTCAGGGGAGGTGAGGGTCTTCACGAGGAGGCTAAAGGACGTCACCCACGCGCTCCCGGAGGTCGTCGAGGAGGTCTCCGGGTCGGTGAGGTGGGACGAGTTCATCCTCGACGGCGAGGTCGTCGCGATCGACGAGTGGGGAAACCCGCTGCCCTTCCAGGAGACGATGAGGAGGGTCGGGAGGGAGAGGAGCGTGGAGGAGGTGGCGCCGCTCGTGCCGGTCAGGCTCTGGGTCTTCGACGTGATCTTCGCGGACGGCCGCCCGACGATAACTCGGCCGCTCTCGGAGAGGAGGAGGGCCCTCGAGTCCGCGGTCGACCCCGAGCTCCTCACGCCTGCCAGGATCTGTGCGACGAAGGCCGATGTCGAGGAGGCCCTCGAAGAGGCCCTGAGGAAGGGGCACGAAGGGGTGATCGCGAAGGACCCCGAGAGCAGGTACTACCCCGGAAGGAGGGGCGCGAGGTGGCTGAAGCTGAAGCCCTCGGAGACGCTGGACGTGGTGATCGTGGCCGCGGAGTGGGGCCACGGCAGGAGGTCCGGATGGCTCTCCAACTACCACCTGGCCGTGAGGGACGAATCCAGGGGAGGATACGCGGTCGTCGGGAAGACCTTCAAGGGCCTCACCGACGAGGAGTTCGAGCGGATGACGAGGAGGCTCCTCGAGCTCAGGACCTCCGAACATCCCTGGGGGGTTGAGGTGCGGCCCGAGGTGGTCGTCGAGGTCGCCTTCAACGAGGTCCAGCGGAGCCCCAGGTACGAGTCAGGCTACGCCCTCAGGTTCGCGAGGGTCGTCAGAGTGAGGGACGACAAGAGCCCCGAGGAGGTCTCGACGCTCTCCGAAGTCGCGGACGTCTACCGCAGGCAGTTCCTGGGCAAGGGGAGGCTTGACCTGAGTCGCCTGCCGTCCGATTGAGTCGAGCCCATCCCGAAGGGCTCCCGTTCGCTTCAGAGCCTGATCGACGCCAGGAGCGCGATCGAGACCGTCGCGAGCCATGGCGAGGAGGCCTTGAACGACCTCCACGCGAGCTGCGGGTCCGGACTCCTGAGGAGCCTCAGGCTGTAGAGCGCGAAGGGTGCGGTGAGAGGCAGGGAGGCGAGCACGTAGACGGTCGGCGACGGGACGACGAGCGCCCCAGCGGCCCAGACCGGCAGCGCGGAGAGGTTCGAGAGCGCGGTTATCCTCGAGGCCCTCTCGACTCCGACCCTCACCGGGAGCATCGGGAGCCCCGCGGCCCTGTACTCCTCGACGCCCCTTATCGCGAGAGCCCAGAAATGACCCGGGGTCCAGAGGAAGACCAGGACGGCCAGCAGGACAGCCGGCAGGCCTATCTCGCCTGTGGCTGCGGCCCAACCGGCCAGCGGAGGGAAGCTCCCTGCGACTCCTCCTATCACCACGTTCCAGACCGTCCTCCTCTTCAGGAGCAAAGTGTAAACGACGACGTAGAACAGCATGCCCGAAGCGATGAACAGCGTCGCGAGCGGGTTCAGGGCGAGCCAGGAGAGGGCGAGCGAGGCGGTCGAGCTTACAAGCCCCAAGACCAGCGCCGCCCTTCTGGAGACCCTTCCTGAAGGGAGCGGCCTCCGCGAAGTCCTCCTCATCCTCGAGTCCAGGTCAACATCGAGGTAGTTGTTCAGCGCCGTAGACCCGCCTGCTGCGAGGTAGCCGGCTGCGGAGAGTGCGACCGCACCGAGAGAGCCTCCTCCTGCTGCGAAGTAGCAGACTAGGGCCGTGAGAACGTTCAAGAGGGCGATCTTAGGCTTGGTCAGCGAGACGTAGTCTCTCAGGCTAGCCATTCGTCGGCGTCCTACCTGCTGCGGTATTAAAACCGGACCCGTCAACGCGTCCCGTTCGGTTAGCTCGGAGAGGCGGCCCGCGCGTCCGATCCACACGGTGCGAGCAGCGCCCGACGGCCCACGGAATTCTGCCCCGATTCAGCCCTCTTCCGGCACGCCCTCGTCCGTCCGCCGAGGAGCCTCGGGGGAGCTGAGCGAGGCTATCGCCCTCATGAGCTCCTGCCTGTCGACCTCGACCTTCGACCTCCACCCCACGACCAAGGCGTCGTCCTCGGTCCTGACGAGGTATCCGCGCCTCACCAACCTCTCCAGGACGCTCTCGACCCTCCACTTCTGGTACTTGGCTTCGAGGAGCTCTACGACCTGCTTGTAGGGCGCCCTCTCGTTGTTCGCGAAGAGATATGCCAGCGTCACCGCGAGGATCGCGACCTCGTCGATCGAGTAGCCCATCGTCCCGAGGTCGTAGAGCGAGAGCGGCTCCGCGACGACGACGTAGTACCTGACCCTGTCTGGGTCATCGGCTCCCTCCTCCGGCACGGCCCTGACCTTCAAGCCCACCCTCCTGAGCCTCGCGTCCGCGGCCTCCAGCACCCTCTGGTAGTTCCTCCCGAGCCTCCTCCTCAGCTCCCACCCCCTTACGCCGGGCTGCCTGTGCCCCGCGGTCAGCATCATCGCGACCGCTAAGGCGACCTTCCTCTCCAGCTTCGTGAGCTCCGGCGACTCCTCTGGCCTAACCTGCGGCTCCGACTCCAAGCCGACCCCCACGATTTCCGGTCGTCATTAAGCGTTTGCCCACTTTGAAGGTCCCCCACGCCCGGATGAGTTCGCCAGAGCGGTCCGAGCCTCCTGAATTCCGGCTCGTAAGACGTGAATCGATGACTCGAACTCATACAACAACGAGCCGGTGATTGATATAACGACGTGATTATACAATTTCGTGTTACCTAGAAGGCGTTGAACTATCGGTCTTCTATTATACAATTGTATGCAGATGTAAACTACGCAAAACGGTTAATATTGAAGGGAATGACACCTTAAAGGCGATGACGGCGACGCGCCGGGAATTCCTAGCCGCGGTCGCCTCGACCGTAGCGTTGAGCGTCACTCCACCTGGACCGGCACCGAAGAGGACCGGGAAGAGGTACGCGATGTTGATCGACGTGGAGAAGTGCTTCGGGTGTATGGCCTGCGTTGTCGCCTGCGCAGCAGAGAACAACGTCCCCCTAGGGGTATTCAGGACATGGATAGAGCAGCTGGAGAAGCCCGACGGGACGAGGCTCTTCATCCCGAAGCAGTGTAACCACTGCGACGACCCGCCCTGCGTGCCTCCCTGCCCGACGCACGCTACTTATGTGACGCCCGACGGGCTCGTTCTGGTCAACGACGAGCTCTGCATCAGCTGCGGCGCCTGCATCGAGGCCTGCCCTTACGGCGCGCGCTACAGGAACCCGGTCAAGGGAGTGGCTGACAAGTGCACGTTCTGCGAGCACAGGATCGCGGAGGGCCTCCTCCCCGCCTGCGTGGACGCCTGCCCGACCGGCGCGAGGGTATTCGGTCCGTTGACCGAGGACAACGAGCTCTCGAGGACCGTGAGGAGCAGGCCGACTCAGGTCCTGAAGCCGCACACCGGCGCCGAGCCGATGATCTTCTACCTTAGCCTCCCTGATGAGGTGAACAGGTGATGGTCGTCGAGTACTTCTACCCGAACGAGGCGGCACAGCCTCTGCTCTGGCGTCCGGTGCTCTTCGCCTACACGCTGCTGATCTCCGGAGCCGACCTCTTGATCCTCGCGGCGGTCGCCCACCTGTCGGGAGTGCTGAGGAGGGCGATACCTCTCCTGACGACCCTGGGGTTGGCATTCTTCGCGATCGTCCTGCTCGGGCCGCTGGCGGACCTCGGCGTCCCTCACAGGGCTCCGTTGATCTTCCTGACCCCGCACGTAGCACCTACGGCCTCCGTGCCCGGCGTCTCGCTGATCGCCCTCCAGTCCGTCCTCTGGGTGGTCGGAGTAGTGCTCGCGGCCGTCTTCGCGCTGCTGATCTTCTCCTATCCGTCCTACATCGCGTCCACGACCTCGGCCGGCATACAGAGGGCGATCCACAGGGCCCTCTCGCTCAACGTGAACAGCGAGGAGAAGTACAGCTCGGTCCTGAGGGCCGCCAAGGTCGTGGGTGCCGTCATGCTCTTCCCGATGGTGATGTGGGGGATCTACCCGGCGACGCTCCTCGTCATCCAGACCTGGAACCCGATCTGGAGGAACTGGACGCTCCTCCCGGTCATCTACTTCGTAGAGACGTTCTGCGTCGCCACCGCGAGCTTCCTCCTCTTCTACTACGCGATGAACTGGCGTTCGGTCGACCGGGAGGTCCTCGAGCCGATGCTGAGGATCCACGGCGCGAGCTCCGTCTCCGTGGCAGGACTGATAGGCCTCCAGATGGCGGTCTGGGACATGTGGTCTCCCTCGGTCTCCGCGATGGTCTCGCACATCGTCCCGATCCTTTACCTCGTGATTGCGCTGATGCTGGTGAGCTTCGCGGTCTCCTTCGTGGCCGTGAAGTTCCCGGCCGCCACCCTCGCCGTCTCGCTCGTCACGTTCGCGGGCACCTTCGCAAACAAGTGGAACATACTGATCAACGCCCAGACCATATCCAAGACGGGACTGGCCTACTTCGAGCCCCACCTCCACGGCCCGTGGGTCTTGGAGACAGCGGCCCCGATAGCCGCGGGCGTCCTGCTCTTCGTCGTCCTCTCATCGATCTTCCCCTTGGAGGTGAGGGGGAGTGGTTAGCAGGAGGGCGGTAGTGAGGGGGGTAGTCGGAGCGGCTTCGCTGGGAGTCTTCCTGGCAGGGTACTGGCACACCGTCGAGAGGATCGTGAAGCCGACCGCGCAGCTCTACAAGCCCGACAGGACCTTTGGGACGGGAGTAAGATACGTCTACACGTCCTGCCTCGGCTGCAACGTCAGGTGCGGGATCAGGGTGAGGGTCGCGACCGTCGACGGCATCGAGGTGATCGAGAGGATCGAGGGCAACCCGTACCATCCCTACAACAGGTACGTCTCGGTGGACCACCAGGTCAACAGGTACAGCGAGATCGATTACAGGACGTCGCCCAGCGAGGCGCTGAAGGTCGGGTCGACCCTTTGCGCCAGGGGTCAGGACGGCATCCACTACGTCTACGACCCCTACAGGATAGTCAAGCCCCTGAAGAGGGCTGGCCCGAGGGGGAGCGGCAAGTGGAAGGAGATCTCCTGGGAGCAGCTGATCAAGGAGGTCGTCGAGGGAGGGGTCATCGAGGAGACCGGCGAGAGGCTGCCGGGGATCAGGGAGATCTACGTCTTTGGGAGGCTGAGGGACGCGGGCTTCGAGAATCCGAACGACATCTTGACGGCGATCAGGCGCGACGCGGACGAGCTGGTGAAGAAGGCGGCCGACCCCGCGGTCACCGCGGAGAAGCTCGACGAGCTGGTCAAAGCCTTCAAGGAGAAGTGGTCTAGGATCCTCGGCGAGAAGGGCGTCAAGCTCGAGGACGTCCTGATCGACCCTGACAACCCCGACCTCGGGACCAAGGCTAACATGCTCGTGTACATGAGGGGGAGGGGCCAGGACAACGCCGACACCTTCGCGAACAGGTTCGTGAGGGCGGTCGGGAGCGTCAACTGGCTGAGGCACACCTCCTCTTGCCAGTTGGCCTTCTACGCGGGCAACTACCTCTGGTCGGGCTTCTACGACATCAACGCGGACATCATGGGCGCGGAGGTCCTGATAATGGCCGGCGGGGCGCTGGGGAGGCTCCACCCGGGAGCCACCGGACAGGGAGCCCTAATCGAAAGGGCCGCGAACGGCGAGGTCAAGGTCTACTACGTCAACCCGATCGGCCCGAGGGTCTCCGCGAACGGCAATATCGTCTGGGTCCCTGTTAAGCCGGGAACCGACGCGGCGCTCGCTCTAGCCGTCGCGCAGCTGATGATCAAGAACGGGTGGATCAACAGGGAGTTCCTCCAAGCGCCCTCCCTTAAGGCCGCTGAGAAGATAGGGTACCCGTACTGCAGCAACGCGACCTGGCTCGTCGTGATGGAGGAGAAGCACAAACTCTACGGGTCGTTCCTGACCGACACCGCGCTGGGGATCGGGGAAGACGGGAAGGCCGTCGTCAGGGCAGGGGAAGGGTTCGCGGTCCACGACGCCGTCGACAGGGCCGAGCTCGAGTTCTCGGGGAAGGTGAGACTCGCGACCGGGGAGGAGGTCCTGGTCAAGACCGCCTTCACGATCTTCAAGGAGACCGCGTTCAGCAGGACCGTAGAGGAGTGGGCGAAGATCTGCGGCGTCGACCCGAAGCTGATCGAGCAGATGGCAAGGGACTTCGGACAGGCCGCGCCGAGGGCCGCGACCTACATCCACAGAGGCGTGGCAATGCACCCGAACGGCGAGTACACCGTCTGGGCCCTGAGGAGCCTCGACATCCTGATCGGGAACTTCCACAGGATCGGGGGGATACTTGGGAGGCCGTCCCTGACATCTTACAACAACTACCTCTACAACTGCAGCGCGAGCGGTTACGGCGAGCCTGTCAGGTGGGGCCCGGCGATCGACAGGCACTACGCGGAGTATGAGAAGACGCTCATGTACTACAGGAAGGTCAAGCGCGGCGAGAACCCATACCCCGCCAAGAGGCCCTGGTACCCGCTCTCGCCTGAGGAGAGCTACACCGAGCTCTTCGCGGGCATCGACCAGGGCTACCCGTACCCTGTCAAGGTCCTGATATTGTACTTCGCGAACCCGGTGATCGCGACCAACTTCGGCGTCAAGTTCGTCGAGGTGCTGAAGGACACGAGGAAGCTCCCGCTCTTCATCGGGATAACCACCACCATCAACGAGACCTACCTCTACGCAGACTACCTAGTGCCGGACACCACATACCTCGAGACCGGGACAATGGGCGTCCACTTCCTCTACGGAGGAGGCCTCGGGAGGCTCCTGGCCGAGTGTTGGAGGTCTCCTGTGATCATGCCGCTCACCCAGAGGATCAGCGACAGCCCTGACGGGAAGCCCAGGTACGCCTCGTTCTGGGAGTTCTTCATAGACGTCGGGAAGGCCCTCGGCGCGGCTGGATTCGGCGAGAAGGCGATACCCGGCACCCCGCGGAGGAAGTATGAGGGGAAGTGGTTCCCGGTCCACAGCGCCT
The DNA here is from genome assembly GCA_025058175.1 of Candidatus Calditenuaceae archaeon. Taxonomy (GTDB): domain Archaea; phylum Thermoproteota; class Nitrososphaeria_A; order Caldarchaeales; family Calditenuaceae; genus Calditenuis. Next base: position 73,709 of record JANXED010000004.1, read on the forward strand.
GGGACTACATCCTCAGGGTCTACGCCAACGGCGCCGCGAGCGCGATGGAGAGGGGGGTAGTCCCGAAGGAGATACCTGGGGAGGACGTGAGGTTCGTCGAGCAGAACTACCCGATCGCGAAGTTCAAGGACGTCCTCCCGGAGGACGAGTGGAGGGCGGCGGCCTACTGCCTCGCCAGGGGAGGGGTCTTCACCAAATACGAGGAGTCCTTCACCGAGAGGGGCTTCTCGAAGAGGAGCGTCCCGGGGACCAGAGTGTTACAACTCTGGCACGACAAGCTCGCGAAGACGCCCAACAGCGTCACCGGCAAGAAGTTCTGGGGCGGACCGGCGTACTTCGAGCCTGCGACCTACGCGCCAGTCAAGGCTGAGGCGAAAGGCGTGCCGTTCGCAGGTACCTCCCTGAGGGCCCTCTACCCGGAGAGCGAGTACCCGTTCCTCTTGACCTTCGAGTCAGGGCCGCTCTACACCAAGCACCGGAGCGCGAACTACTACTGGATCAAGACCATCCTGCCGGAGAACTTCGTGCTGATCAACAGGGAGGACGCAACGGTCCTCGGGATCAAGACAGGCGACGTAGTCCTGATCGAGAGCCCATACGGCTCGATCGAGGCCCCGGCCGTCGTGACCGCCTCGGTCGCGAAGGGCGTCGTCGCGGTGCCCTACGGGATGGGCAGGTGGGCGGAGACGGTCCTCGTCAGGCCGAACTACGTCAAGATGAAGAAGTCGCCGGAGGCCCTCAGGGAGCTACCTGAGAGGATGGTCGTCCCGGAGACCGCGGTCAACCCGGTCAAGCACCTCCCAGAGGTCGTCAAGAGGGTCCTCTTCACCGACAGGCCGAGTGACTACTACGTGAAGGGCCTCGCGGTTGACGAGTGGAGGTTCAACGGAGTCACTCCGAACCCGATCCAGCTTGGCGACGAGTCTCTCGGCGACTGGCCGATGGTCTCCTGGATCGGCGCGGGTCAGTCCTACTTCTACAACCCTGTGAAAATCGTGAAGACGGGGAAGGCGAAGAAGCTGCCCGCGCACCAGATCGTCTGGTGACTCACCCGTAATAGAAGTCTGGTGAATTTTTTGCTTGACCCCTTTCAGAGGGCGAACCTCTATGTCTCGATTTTCACGCTCCTCCAGAGCCTAGCGGAGGGCTCAGAGCCGCCCGTTGAGGTGAGGGAGTTTCTCGAGGCGCTCGGCGTCGAGGTGCCGGAGTTAGACAGGACGGTGGCGAGGGAGCTGGGAAGGGTCGCCGCGAGGGACGTCCGGGTCGACTTGCCGGAGGGACTGAGGAGGCACCTCCACCTCCACTTGAGGTCCTTCGCGGAGAGGATGGGATACGAGGTCCCGGAGCCGGCCGACGGGCTCATCAATATGGTTGCACTCGCGGCCAGGCTCGCGATGGACGCCTTCACCGCAGGGGCAGGTGACGCCGAGAGGGCGGAGGAGCTCGAGAGGGCCCTGTTGAGGTTCCTCATGACCCACTTGCTGCCGGTCCTCGAGGACCTGAGCGTCCCGGACGAGGGCCTGAGGAGGCTGATCGGTGGGGTCGTAGACCTGATTAAGGCTGACGTCGAGGACCTGAAGGCGAAGTTCACGGCCCGGAGCTGAGGTGGACCGGGCGGGACTCGAACCCGCGACCTCCCGGGTGCAAACCGGGCGATCTGCCGCTGATCTACCGGCCCCTCGGCCGGAAACGCGAGACTCTCAATTTAGGTTTCGCGAACGAAAGGTTCCTTCACGAGTACCTCCTCAGGTACCTCTCGATCATGGGATGCCTCCTCAGCGACTCCTCGGTCATCCTCCTGACCTTCCCGAAGACCCTGGACTCGGTGAAGGGCCTGTCGAAGGCGCCGAAGCACCAGCTGATCCCGAGGTAGCTGTTCGGGTCGACGCCGTCGAGCCCGTACCTGTCGTTGAGGTAGACCGCGTACTCGAAGCCCGTCCTCGGGTCCTCGGTCCACTCAATCAGCCTCTTGCACCAGTACATCCGCATGTAGTTGTGGATCTTCCCGGTCCTCAGGAGCTCCCTCTGGGCGGCGTTCCAATACCTGTCGTGGGTCTGAGCCCTCTCCAGCTCCTCGAGGCTGTAGACGTGCTCGCGCCTGTCAGATGCGTGCTCCTCGAGCGTCCTCCTCGCCCAATCGGGGAGGCCTCCGAACCTCCCGAAGTCTGGGTTGTAGACCGCCGCGTTCCTCGCGAGCTCCCTCCACACGACCAGCTCGTCGATCAGTCTCCTCACGTTCTCGTCGTCCAGCTCGAAACGCTTAAGGGCCTCCTTGAGCACTTGGACCGGCGAGATCATCCCCCACCTGAGGTAAGGGCTGAGTTCCGAGGTCGCGTCGGCGCCGGGGTCCGACCTCCTCTCCGCGTAAAACCTCAACCTCTCCCGCACGAAGACCTCGAGCCGTCTGAGGGCCTCGTCCTCGCCCCCGACGTAATAGTCGACCGGCGGGACCGTCACGTCGATGTCCAGCTCGTTCAGGTAGTCCTCGACCGAGTCCTCGTCCCAGCTGGGGACGTCGACGTCAAGGGAGGGGGCCTTCAGCTCGAGCTGGGGAACCTCCTCGAGGAACCTCTGGAGGTTGTTCAGGATCTTGGGCCTGATCGTCCTCGCGTAGGGCTCGGCCTTAGCTGACGCGACCCCGACTGGGACCACGACGTCGCCCTCGACCATCACGACCGGCGCCTCTGCCCCTTCGACCGCCTCCCTTAGGAACCTCCTCTGGTGAGGGAGGTATGGCGAGTCCAGCACGACCAAGCACGACTCCCCGATCAATCGGGCGAAGTCGAAATTCCTCCCGACCACAAGCCTGATCCCCCTCGCGGCCAAGGACCTCCTTAGCTTCACCATCCCCTCGAGCATGAACCTGAACCTCCTCAGGTTTGGGTGGGGCTTCCTCTCGATCAGGGGGAACAGGACCAGCAAGGGCCTCCGGAGCTCGTTGGCCGCGTGGACCGCGTACTCGAGCGCGTAGTTGTGGACGGACCTGTGGGAAGCGTACATCAGGTACGAGGCGAACTCGCCCCGCGTCCTTGCGTCTCCATGCTTGAGCACGTGGACCCGCTCCTGCATGATGAAGCTCGGAGGACGAACCACGCGATTCACTCTGGACTTCCTCGATAAATCCTCGGCTGGCGAACCGGGTCCTGGCTACGTGATGCGGGTCAGCGGCTCAAGACCTGCTCGCAATCCCCTGACAAGACTCCGAGACTTTGACGGACGCTCCTCGATCCGGGCACCGTTATTAGCGCGGCCCCGGACGTCTTAGTCAACAACGTCGGAGTCTACGAGACCAGGGACTTCTTCGAGGTCGATCCCGAGTTCCTAGAGCGGACGCTCGCGGTCAACCTCAAGTCCGCCTTCCTGATGTGCCAGCACATGATCAAGTCGAGGCAGAAGAGAGGAGGGGTCATAGTGAACGTGAGCTCGATCGAGGCGGTCCTGCACCTCGTGAAGGGGCTCACGCACTACAGCGTTAGCGAAATCGGCCTAGTCGCCCTTACCAGGAGCCTCGCGAGGTAGTACGGCGTACAGGGCTTCAGGGTGAACGCAGTCATGCCGGGAGGCATAAGGACGCCCGGGACCGACAGGCTGATGCGGGAGGCCCTGAAGAGGTTGCAGGTCGACTTCTTCGTGACAGGGCTCAGTTACCTCCCAAGGGTACCGATGAGGAGGCTCGGGAGGCCCGATGAGGTCGCACGGGTCGTCCTGTTCCTGGCAACAGACTTAGCTAGTTATGTCAACGGCGCGGTAATAGTAGTGGACGGCGGGTTCCTGACCGATTAGGTGCCCCGGCCGGGATTTGAACCCGGGTCACCGGCTTTCTTCAGTCCCGACCGCTTCGAGAGGCCGGTATACTTGACCGGACTATACTACCGGGGCCTCCCGCCGTCTCCGTGAGCAACGTCATCTATTAGCGCTTTCCCTCTTGAGGCCTGTCCGAACTCGAGCCGGGACCGGACGGAGGCGAGCGGAGTCGACGGGGCGAGGAAGGGGCCCGGGGAACGAGGGCGGACTTGCTGGCCGCCGAGCTTGAACGCCGGCTCAACCAGCCTTGATCTCGACGACGTCGCCGTCGGAGAGGACGTGGTCCGGCCCGACCCTCTGGCCCTGGACCTTGACCGACCTCCCCCAGACTCTTGCGTACTTGAAGCCCCTAGCGAGGTCCTTGTGGATCAGCTCCGCCAGCTCGATGACCGTCGAGCCCTCGGGAAGGAGGATCGGCCTGTTCGAGATGACGCCGTCCTTCTGGGTGTAGACCCTGACCAGCGTCAGCGCTCCGAAGACCTCCTCCTTCAGCACCTCGATCGAGCGTGGGTCGTCGACTGACGCGGGCACGACCCTGAGCCCCGAGCGCTCCTCCAGCTCCCTAGCGAGCTCCTTGGCCCTCTCGGCACCGACGAGGTCCGACCTGTTGAGGACCACCAAGGCCCTCCTGTAGACCGGCTGGACGATCACCTGCTCCTCTATCTCGTCGAGGGTCGCATCGCCGATCACCTTCACGACCGCGGAGCTGTACCCGTAGGACCTAAGGAGCTCGACGACATCGTCGGCCCTGCAGCGGATCCTCCCCAGGACTACCAGCCTTATCCCGCCGCCGTCGGTCCTCTGGACCTTGACCTCGCACATCGGCCTCTTCAGCGAGATGCCGTGGTCCTCGAGAAGGGACTTGACCGCCTCGAGCTGCGCTAACGGGTTAGAGGCCGCGTCGACGACGATCAGGATCAGGTCGCTGTTCCTCGCGACCGAAACGGACCTCCTCGCGAGGCCCGTGGGTCGGAGGTCCTCCGTGAGGACCGGAGGCAGGTCGACCACCTGGACCTCCGCGTCCCTGATCAGCGCCATTCCAGGGTAGGGCCTGGTGGTGGTGAGCGGGTAGTCCGCAACTGGGGACTTCGCGTTCGTGAGGGCGTTGAGGAGCGAGGACTTCCCGGAGTTCGCGGGGCCGATCAGGGCCACCTGCGCCCACCCCTCCTTCTCGACGGAGAACTCGTCCCTTCCACCGGACCTCCTCGACCTCCTCTCCTCGAGCTCGGACCTGAGCTCCGCGAGCCTCTTCCTCAGCTGCCTCCTCAGCTTCTCCGTCCCCTTGTGGTCGGGGATCAGTCCGATCGCCTCCTCGAGCCTCGCGATCTTCTCCTCGATCGTCCTGGCCGAGGAGTACTCCGCGAGCTTCGCCCTCGCCTCCGCCGGGAGGTTCGTGGGCATCCCGGAACCGAGGACGACTCCGCGATTTATCCACGTCGCGCGGGTTAGGGCGTAACGGGCCGGCTCAAGCTTTTATGAAGCGTGGGGAGGTGTGGTGCGAGTTGGGCAGGCGGAGGAGGAAGATCGTCAAGAGGACGCCCAGGCCGTTCCCGAAGGTCTTCTACTGCCCCCTGTGCAACCAGCAGGCGGTGACGGTCGTGAACGTAAGCGGCTACGCCGCGAGGGTGAGCTGCGGCAGCTGCGGCGTCTCGCACGACGTCCCCTGGTACAGGAGCTCGATGCCGGTTGACGCCTACTCCATCTGGTACGACATCGTGATGGGTAGGGTTACCGAGGAGGAGGTCGCGCAGAAGATCGAGAGGCTGAGGGCGGTTCAGGAGGTCGTCCTGGAAGAGGTCGGGGAGCTGACCGATGAGGTCCCTGCCGAGCCGGTCGACGGGGATACCGCAACGGTTGATAAGTCGGCCGAGGGCGAGGTGGTCCCGGAGGATGAAGCAGGTCGTCAGGATTAAGCTGGCTTCGACGGACCTCGAGAGGCTGGAGAGCCTCTGTAGGGAGATCAAGGAGATCGCGACGAGGGCCGGCGCGAAGGTGAGGGGACCTACCCCACTCCCCACCACCAGACTCGTGCTCCCGGTCAGGAAGAGCCCCTGCGGCGAGGGCACGAAGACCTGGAGGAAGTGGGAGATGAGGGTCCACAAGAGGTTGATGGACCTCACGATCACCGACCCGAGGGTCATGAGGGAGATAATGAGGATCCAGGTCCCCGAGACTATAGCTATTGAGATGCGGGTTAAGAGCTGAAGGCCTGGGCTTCTACTTCCCGAGCTTCGTGATCTCCCTGACGATCCCCGCGCCTATGGTCATCCCCATGTCCCTCAGCGCGAACCTCCCGAGCTGGGGGAACTCGCTGTAGGGCTCTAGTGCTACGGGCCTCAACGGCTGCAGCTTGACCATCGCGGCGTCGCCGGTCTTGAGGAACTGCGGGTTCTTCTCGACGACCTGGCCGGTCCTCGGGTCGATCTTCGCCTCCAGCTCAGCGAACCTGACTGCCGTCTGAGCAGTGTGGACGTGCATGACCGGGGTGTACCCGACTGCGATCGCTGTCGGGTGGTTGATGATGATCACCTGGGCCCTGAACTCCTCAGCCACCTTGCAGGGGTTGTCGGGGTGGCTGACGACCATCCCCCTGGCGAGCTGCGTCTTGTCGACGCCCTTGAGGTTGAACCCGATGTTGTCGCCGGGGACCGCCTGCTGGAGCGGCGTGTGGTGCATCTCGATGCTCTTGACCTCAGCCCTGATCCCGCCCGGCATGATCATGACCTGGTCGCCGGGCTTCAGGACGCCGGTCTCGACCCTCCCGACTGGCACGGTGCCGACACCCTTGATCGAGTAGACGGCCTGGATCGGGATCCTCAGCGGCTTATCGATCGGCTTCGGCGGCTCCTGGAACGTGTCGAGGGCCTCGAGGAACGTCGGCCCGGTGTACCAAGGCATGTTCTTGCTCCTCTCGACGAGGTTGTCGCCCGTCCACCCGGAGACCGGGATGAAGTGGATCTTCGAGGGGTCGATGCCTAACTGCCTCATCAGCGCCGATACGCCTTGCTTGACCTCCTCGTACCTCTCCTTTGACCAGTTGACGGTCGGGTCGTCCATCTTGTTGATCAGCACGAGGATCTGCCTTATGCCGAGCATGTAAGCGAGGAAGAGGTGCTCCCTCGCCTGGCCGCCGGGCGCGATCGCGACCTCGTACTCCCCCTTCTTCGCGGAGATCACTAGCACGGCCGCATCTGCCTGAGAGGCCCCGGTGATCATGTTCTTGACGAAGTCCCTGTGGCCTGGAGCGTCGATGATCGTGAAGAAGTTCTTCTTCGTCTCGAACTTCTGGAAGCTCAGCGTGATCGTCAGCCCCCTCTCCCTCTCCTCCTTGATCGTGTCCATGATGAAGGCGTAGAGGAAGGTCTCCTTCCCCAGCCTCTTCGCCTCCTCCTCGAGCTGCTTCAGCTGCCTCTCATCGACCGCGCCGTTCAGCACCAGGAAGTGGCCCATCGTCGTCGACTTCCCGTGGTCGACGTGCCCTATCACGATCAGGTTGATGTGCGGCTTTCCAGACATCCTAGCTCGGAGTCCTGAACCATCGTGCCGTATTTAAAATTCTTCCCCGAGAGCCGAGCGGAGCTCCGACCCCGGAGCGCATCCGTCTGGCGACCGGCCGTGCGAAGTCTACGGGCGGCGAGCTCACCTGGAGGCCAGCGCGACCCTCTCCTGCTCGATCTTCTTCTTTATCGCGTAACTCTTGACGTCGTTCGATGCGGCGGCGATGATCTCGTCCGCGAGCGCCTCGTCTATAGTCTTCGCGGACCTGAACGAGCTCGACCTCGCGCCCTCCGCCATCCACCTCAGGGCGAGGTCGAGCCTCCTCTGAGGGGAGATGTCGACTGCCTTGAAGTAAGTGATGCCTCCGTAGGTGACCCGCGTCGTGTCCTCCCTCGGCGCCGCGTTCTCGATCGCCCTGACCAGGACCTGGATGGGGTTCTCGCCGGTCCTAAGGTGGATGATGTGGAGCGCGTTCTTAACCGCGAGCAGGGCCTTCTGCTTCTTCCCTCCGTTCTTTCCGGGCCTCATCAGCATGTTCGCGAGCCTCTCGACGACGTTCACGTTCGCCTTCCCGAACCGCCTGTGCTCGTGCCGGCCGCCGCTGTGCGGGAGGACCACGGCCTTCAGGTTGATGTAGGCGCGGAGTCCCGGGTCCCTGACCTCGACGCCGCTGACGTCCCACTGCTCGAAGACCTTCATCGTCCGTTGTGGGCTGCTGCCGCAACAATTTAAGCGTGGTCTCCGGGAGGTGCCGAGAAGGTCCAGACTCGAGGACGTAAGGGCGGACGGTTACGGTTATAAAAGGGGCGTTCGGACTGTCACGACGGGTTGCTGGAGCGGAGGTCTGCTGGGGCGGTGATATTCAACGACAGCATCGGCGACCGGTACTACCTCTTGCTCCTCTACAGCGCCGGGCACTGGGACTTCCCTAAGGGAGGGATCGAGGAGGGCGAGACCGAGGTCGAGGCGGTGGTCAGGGAGGTCTACGAGGAGACCGGGATAAGGGAGATCGAGTTGATAGACGGGTTCAGGCAGACGATCCAGTACTCCTACAAGAGCCAGCAGGGCGAGGTGAGGAAGAGCGTGGTCTTCTACCTCGCGAAGACCGGGACCTTCGACGTAAGGCTCAGTCACGAGCACAAGGGCTACGCGTGGCTGAAGTACGAGGACGCGATGGACCAGCTCACCTACAACACCGCGAAGTCCGTCCTGAGGGTCGCGAACGTCTTCCTGAACGGACTGAGGAGGTCAATCCAGGAGGGCCAAGTGAGGACCCTGAGGTAGGCGCGCTTGATCGGCAGGCTCGCGTTCCTTGCGCTACTCGCAGCCCTGATCTTCGCCAGCTTCGGAACCGTCGTCGGTGAGGAGCACCAGCTGGAGCTGCAGGTCGTCGACGCGACGGGAAGGCCGCTGTCCGGGGTCGAGCTGGCGCTGATCGACGGAGGGGTGAGGAGGGCCTTCAGGACCACCGACGCGGGGCTCGCGGTCTTCAGGGCCCTACAGGCCGGGACCTACCTAGCCCAACTCCAAGTGGATGGGGTGCTGGTCCTCAACGAGACGGTCACCGTGCCGCAGGAGGGGAGGCCGAGGCTCGTGGCAAAGGTCGCGCCGCTCAGCCTGGTCGTCCTCGACGCCGACGGCCTCCCTGCGAGGGACCTGACGGTCAGGGTCGCGGCCGGCGCGGGAAAGGTCGTCAGGGAGGCTGTCACCAGGGAGGCAGGGACCGTCACGTTCAGCAACCTGCCGCTCTCGGAGCTCCAAGCCGTGGGCGTCTACACCGTCTCGATAAGGGCCCAAGGGGTCACGACCGAACTGGGTACCCTGCGGCACGACCTCTCGAAGGAGCGCTACGAGTTCGTGGGACCACTCGCGACCGTCCGGATAAGGGTCGTCGACCTGGCTGGCAATCCCCTACCCAACGGCACGGTCACGCTCCTCACCGGCCTGGTGACCTACAGGGCTAACATCGCGGAGGGCAGCGCCGAGCTCAGGGGCGTCTTGACGTCGGACGTCGCCGGAAAGTACGGACTCTCGGTCTTTAGGTTCTACGGGAGGAACCGCGTGAACTTCACGCTGCTGGAGGCGTCGCTGGAACTCGCGAGGTCGACCAACCTGACCCTCGTGGCGAACGCGCTGGACCTCGAGGTCAGGGCGCTGGCCGACGGCGAGGACCCGATAGCGAGGGCTAGGGTGTCGGTGAGCTCCGCGAGGGGCGAGCTTGACTCCGGGGTCACCGACTCCGAGGGGAGGGTTAGGTTCAGGGCCCTGCCGGCCTCGCAGGCGGCCGAGGCCGGGGACCTGAGGTTGAGCCTCAGCCTCGGCGGGCGATACCTCCTCAACGTCACGCACAGGTTGACCCTCGAGGGCACATCGCTCGGGCTCGCGGTAAGGAGGGCAGAGCTCGCGGTCAGCCTGGTCGCCGCCGACGGGTCCCCGCTCTCGGGGGCGCTAGTCCAGTCCACAGAGCCGGGGACGGGTAAGAGGATCAACGCGACCTCGGACCGCTCCGGCGTCGCCCTACTCAGGACCCTACCGGTCCCGCTGAGGGTAACGGTCGTTTACGAGGGGATGGTAGTCCACGCGGAGGACCTCGACCCGACCAGGGGGAGGGCCGAGGTCAGGGTCTCCGGCGCTAGGATACCGGTGACGATCGAGGTCAGGGACTGGCTCGGAGCGAAGTCGCCCGGCGTGACGTTGAGGGCCTATCAGGCAGGCAAGGAGGTCGCGGTCCAGAGGGCGGACGGCTCGTTCTCGCTGGTCGTCCCGGTGAAGGGGAGCGTGGCGCTGGAGGTGTACCTCGACGGCCGCCTGATCGAGAAGCGGGTCCTAGCGGTGACCGCGCCCTCCCACGAAGTCCTGGTGGTCAGCGGTTTCTTCGCTGGCGGCGGCCTTCTGGGGCCGGAGGCGATGGGTATGGCCGTCTCAGCGGTCGTCTCCTCAGCTATGATCGCGGCCGGAGTCTCTCTGGTCCTCTGGGCCCGGAGGCGGGCGTCTGCCAGTCAGGCGAGGGCCTCGTAGAGCCTGATGTAAGACCCGGTGACCGTCCTGTAGTCGAACTCCCTCACGATCTCCTTACCCCTCCTCACCAGCCTGTCCCTCTTCGACTCCAGCTCCCCGAAGGCCTCAACCCATCTCTCCGGGACGGGGTCGGTCAGCAGCACCGCGTCGCTGAAGGGCTCGAAGGCAGGGATCCTGTTCGCGATCACCGGACACTCCGAAGCCCAGGCCTCCAGCAGGACGCTCGGCATCCCCTCCCACCGCGACGTGATCATCAGGCAGACCGCCGACTTCATATGGGATATCACCTCCTTCCAGGGCGCGACCCGCTCGACGCCGAAGGCGACGTGCCTTACCTTTAGCCTCCTCACCACCTCCTTGAAAAGGCGATAGTTCTTGATGGGGTCGTTCCTCCCCACGAAGAGGACGTAGCTCTTCTCCGCGGGCTCGACCTCCTCGATCGCCCGGACGTCGGTCATGTTGGGGATCCACATCCATCCCCTCCTCTCGGCCTCGTAACGCATCACGGTCGTCACGGCGCCAACCCGTCCCCTCATCGCCCTGATCCCGAACCAGAGCGCGTCGGTGACCGGGCCGTACTTCATCCTGAACTCGACCTCTCCGCCGTGAACGGTGACCACGCCCCTCTCCGCGAAGGCGAGCGTGGGCAGAAGCTTCGGCGAGTGGACGTGAACCACGTCGAAGCCCCTAACCCTCAGCGAGGCCCCGACCGAGAACGTGAGCGACTTGAGTTTCGGGATCCCAAGAGCCCATGAGTTGCCCGAGTGCACCGCGACCGCCTCAACCCCCTCCTCCTTCAGACCCCTGTGGAGGAGCTGGACGTGCCTGCCGGAGCCGCTCGCGCCCCCGTAGGTGTAGTTGACCAGAGCTACCCTCAACCCCTCGCAGACGGCGCGTTCCAACGTTTAATAGGTAAACCCGTGGCTGGACCGCAGGGATGTCGACGGAGGCGCCCGCGCAGCAGCCGAGGAGGGAGGAGAAGCTCGTATGGGGAGTCGTCCACATCTACTCCTCATACAACAACGTCGTCGTCCACGTGACTGACCTGACCGGCTCAGAGACCTTCGCGAGGGCCTCCGGCGGGATGTTCGTGACCGGAGGGAGGATGGAGGCCTCGCCCTACGCCGCGATGAGGGCGGCGAGCTTCGCGATGGAGGTCGCGAAGTCGAAGGGCATCAACGCGGTCCACATCAAGGTCAGGGCGCCTGGGGGCGTGAAGTCGAAGACCCCGGGCCCGGGCACTCAGGCCGCGATAAGGGCGATCGCCAGGTCCGGCGTCCTCATCGGGAGGATCGAGGACGTCACGCCCACGCCCCACGACAGCGTCAGGAAGAAGGGAGGCAGGAGGGGAAGGCGGGTCTAACCTGCGAAAATTAGCATCATGTTGAAATTCTCGGTCGCGGGTGCTCTGAACGTGAAGCGGCTCTACCTCGTGGCTTTGGCGGTCGTGGTGGCATTAGTCGCGGGCGTCGGCGTCGTCTTCGGCATAGGGTCGGTGCCCGTCGCGGAGGACATAGCCACGAGGCACGGCACCAAGGCGGGCGCCATCTTCCTGAACCTCAGGAACAACGGCTTCTTGGCCGACTGCGTGGTGGGCGTCGAGGTCTACGGCGAGACCAAGGACGGTAAGAGGGTCGACCTACAGTCGGAGCTCCACACGACCGTCATGGAAGGGAACGTCATGAAGATGGTCAAGGTCGACAAGGTCTGCGTCGGGCCCTTCGGCGTCGTCAGGATGAGGGGCGCAGAGGGGGAGGGCTACCATATCATGGTTTTCGGCGAGATCGAGAAGGTCAACGTGTACCACGTCACCCTGAAGTTCCAGAGCGGCAAGGTCCTCCACTTCCACGCGAAGGCCCCGACCGCGGCCGGACATACTGACCACGGAATGGGGCACAGGCACGGGTAACTCCTCTGCTCGAGTTAACTCTTTGGGTTAAGCTTATTTATCGTTCAAAAACTTCGTGAAACGAGATGGGGAGGATCGCGGAGGGGCTCTCCGACTGGTCGTCCAGGAGGCTCGGGTACTGGGCAGACCTCAAGTCCAGGAGGGAGGAGAGGAGGAAAAGGTCCCCGATGTTCAAGGAGGAGGCGTTAGAGAGGCTGAGGACGCTCCAATCGCTCTGGGAGAAGAAGTATCAGGACAGCGTCTGCACCGCGCCGGAGAGGAAGAAGTCCTTCGAGACGACCTCGGGGATTGAGATCAAGCCGCTCTACACGCCTTTGGACGTCAGCTGGCTCGACTACGAGACCGACCTCGGCTTCCCGGGCGAATATCCCTACACGAGGGGGGTCTACACGTCGATGTACAGGTCCAAGGTCTGGACGATGCGGATGTTCGCGGGCCTCGGGACCCCAGAGGACACCAACAGCCGGTTCAAGTTCCTGCTTGAGCACGGCGAGACGGGCCTGAGCCTCGCCTTCGACATGCCGACCCTCTACGGCTACGACCCCGACAGCCCGAGGGCCGAGGGTGAGGTAGGGAAGTGCGGAGTCTCCGTTGCGACCGTGAAGGACATGGAGGTGATCTTCGACGGAATCCCGCTGGACAAGGTCAGTGTCTCCATGACGATCAACGCGCCTGCAGCGGTCCTCCTCGCGATGCTGATCGTCGTCGCGGAGAAGCAGGGCGTGCCGATGCGGGTACTCAGCGGTACAGTACAGGCCGACATATTGAAGGAGTTCATCGCCCAGAAGGAGTGGGCCTTCACTCCGGAGGCCCACCTCCGGATCATCAGGGACATGATGGATTTCTGCACTAAGAACATGCCCAGGTGGCACTACGTCAGCGTCAGCGGGTACCACATCAGGGAGGCTGGGGCCAGCGCGGCCCAAGAGCTTAGCTTCACCCTGATGGACGGGTTCACCTACGTCGACCTGGGGATCTCGTCCGGCCTCAATCCCGACGAGTTCCTCCCGCGCTTCTCGTTCTTCTTCAACTCCACGATGAACTTCTTCGAGGAGATCGCTAAGTTCAGGGCCGCCAGGAAGATCTGGGCCACCGTGATGAGGGAGTTCTACGGCGTCAAGAACCCGAGGGGCCTGACCCTGAGGTTCCACACCCAGAACTCCGGGGCCTCGCTGACGTGGCAGCAGCCGCTGAACAACATCATCAGGACCACGATCGAGGCCTTGGCAGCGGTCCTCGGCGGGACGCAGTCGCTCCACACCAACTCCTACGACGAGGCCTGGGCACTGCCCTCCGAGGAGGCGGTCCTCGTGGCACTCAGGACCCAACAGATAATCGCCGAGGAGACCGACATCCCAGACACGATCGACCCGCTCGCGGGCTCCTACTTCGTCGAGTGGTTGACGGACCAGATGGTGGAGAAGGCCCTCGACTACTTCTACAAGATCGACGAGCTCGGGGGAATGCTGAGGGCGATTGAGACGGGATACGTCCAGAGGGAGATACACGAGGTCGCCTACAGGACGCAGCTAGCGGTGGAGCGGGGCGAGTCCGTGATCGTAGGCGTGAACAAGTACGTTATCCCCGACGAGAAGCCGATCAGGTACCTCAGGATCGACGAGAGGGTGAGGGACCTTCAGGTCGCGAGGCTCGAGGAGGTCAAGAGGACGAGGGACAGGGAGAGGGTGAGGAGGGCCCTCGACCAGCTCAGGTGGGCCTTCGAGCACGAGGACGTCAACGTGATGCCCTACATCATCGAAGCGGTCAGGTCCTACGCGACGCTGGAGGAGATCATGAACGTCGGCCGCGAGGTCTTCGGGACCTGGAAGGAGCCCCAGATCGTCTGAACCGGAGCTGCTCCGCCCTCAGACCGCCTCTTTCCACCTCTCCTTTCTCACCCTCTCGACGATGTGTTTAATGATCACGTCCAGCGGCGTTCCTGGCCCGAAGTTCCCAGAGATCCCCTCGCTCTCAAGGATCGGCCTGTCCTCCGGCGGGATAATGCCTCCCCCGACGACGATCTTGTCGCCCGCCCCCCTCTCCCTCAAGAGCCTCGCGACCCTGATGAAGTTTGGGATGTGGTCGGCGTTGTGGAGGCTCAGGGCAACTACATCGACGTCCTCTTGGATCGCGATCTCCACGACCTCCTCGGGGCTCCGGAGTATGCCGCCGTAGACGACCTCCATCCCCGCGTCCCTAAAGGCCCTAGCCAGTATCAGCAGGCCTCTGTCGTGGCCGTCGAGCCCTGGCTTCGCGAGGAGTATCCTGATCCTCCGGTTGCTCCTCTGGGCCAGCTCGGCCATCCCTGGTCCTAACTGAGACACTTCGGGTAATTAGAGTTCTCCGCGCGGTCCAGAGGGTTCGGTTCTTTTATCGGCCCCTCCCCAGGATAATCCGGTCGGGAGGGGTTGGTCCTGAACTACGGCGACAGGGTGCTCCTACTCACCGAGAGGGGCAACAGGTACCTTGTGACGCTCAAGCGGGGGGAGAGGCTGCACTCGGAGGACGGCGTCTTGAGCCACGACTCGCTGGTGGGGCTCGAGCACGGCGACGTCGTCGAGTCAACAACCGGCGTGAGGGCCGCGGTCCTCTACCCCACCGTCTACGAGCTGCTGGCCTCGATGCCCCGGAGGACACAGATCGTGTACCCGAAGGACCTCGGGATGATCGCGTTCCTCGCGGACGCGAGGCCGGGCTCCAAGATCGTCGAGGGGGGAACCGGGAGCGGCGTGCTGGCGCTATACCTCGCGACCCGCGTATGCCCCGGTGGCCTAGTGGTCAGCTACGACCTCTCCGACGAGAGGTTCCCCGTGATAGAGCGGATGGCCGAGAGGCTCGGCGTGAAGGAGGCCCTGGTGCTGAAGAGGGGGGACCTCGGTGAGCCTGAGGAGAGGGAAGTCGACGCGTTCGTCGTTGACGTTCCCGAGCCCTGGAGCGTGATCGGGGGCGCGGTGAAGGCCCTGAGGGGAGGAGGGACCTTCGTCGCGATCGTCCCGTCCGTGAACCAGCTCGAGAGGACGGTCTCGGCGATGAGGGCCTCGGGAATCGTCGACTACTTCGTGGGCGAGCTGATGATAAGGCCGTGGAGGGTTAGGGTGGGCGCGACGAGGCCGGTCCACGTGACGCGGGGCCACACGGTCTTCATCGCGTCAGGCCGGAGGGTCAACGCGGCGGACGTCTCATCATGGAACCTGAAGCTGCCTATGGGGTTCAGGTGACCCTGAGGCTGGACTCTAGGAGGTTGAGGTACTCGATCAGCCTGGAGGAGAGCTCCTGAGCGTGCTGGAACGGGTAGGATTGCGGGTACCTACAGGACATCTTGACGTAGTAGCACTTGGCGTAGGAGGCCGCGGCTATCGCGGCCACCTCGCTCAGCCTCTGGTGCTCTTCGATCTCCTCGAGGGGCTCGAGCCCCCGCCTCCTCGAGACGTCTTCGTCCTTGCTCCTCCTCTCGAGGATGTCCTCGGGCCTGAAGTCCAGGAAGACGACCGCGTGCGGCCTGATCGCGTCCAGCAGGTCCGGCGGCAGACCCGGGTAGTAACCGAAGGGCGACCTGATGAGGGCGTGGGTGTCCACGAGGACCTTCCCGTCCATCGCGCCTATCCTCCTCGCGGCCTCGAGCTGAACGACCCTGTACTCCTCGACCGGGATGACCTTCCTCATCTCGTCCCTGGAGCTCAGGTTGTACCTCGTCCTCGCGATCTCGAACATCGCGTCTCCCAGGTTCGTCACCACGACGTCAGGGGCCTTCTCCCGGACCATCCTGAGGATCGTCGTCTTGCCAGAGCCCGGAACCGCCGTCACGATGACCCGCGCCATAACCGCGGGTTGTCCTGCGATCGGGCGCCTAATTGAGCTATACCCTGCCGATGCGGAGCTCAGGGAAGAGGGACCTGGCCGCCTCGATGACGTCCTCCCTCCTCACGGTCCTCCTGCCCGCGGACGCTGCCACCTCGATCGCCCTCGCGCTGATCTTCATCCCTATCTGCTCCAAGATCGCCCTCAGCTCCTCCGCGGCCTCCTCGCTCACCCTGACGGCCCCCGCCCTCTTCAGCATCCTGTGGACGGGGGCCATCGAGAGCTCCCGCATCCCCATCGACTCTAGTGCTCAGCGGGCTATAGCGTTTCCAGCTGAGCCCCGACCCCAGACATTTATTCCGAGGCCGGCCGATCGACTGCCGGATGAATCCCGAGGACGTCCGCCAGCTGATCTACAAGTGGGCCCTGAAGAACGCCCATGACCACGGCGGGTCTGCACAGGAGAAGGCAGTGATCTCTAAGGTGATCGCGGAGAGACCGGACCTGAAGGCCTCGATAGCCGTGCTGCTGGGTTTGGTGAGGGAGGTCGTAGGGCGGGTCAACTCGATGTCCCCCGACGCGATCGCGCAGGCCCTCTCGGAGCTGGCCCCTGAGCTCATGGTCGAGAGGAAGGTCGAGGCCAAAAGGAGGCTCCCCCCGCTCCCGAACGCGGTCCCGGGGAACGTGGTGACGAGGCTCCCGCCCGAGCCGAGCGGGTACATGCACATCGGGCACGCGCTCAGCGGACTGCTAAACTACCTCTACAAGGAGATGTACGGCGGGAAGGTCTGGCTCAGGTTCGAGGACACGGACCCTAGGAAGGTGAGGCCAGAGTACTACGACAGCTACAGGGACGGGTACAGCTGGGCCGGGATAAAGTGGGACCACGAGAAGTGCAACAGCGACGACATGGAGCTCTTCTACCGATACGCTGCCGAGCTGATCGAGTCCGGGAAGGCCTACGCCTGCGCGTGCAGCCGCGAGACTGTGAGGAGGCTGAGGTCCGAGGGCGTCCCCTGCGAGCACAGGGCCCAACCCGTCGAGGTGAACATGGAGCTCTGGGAGGGGATGCTGGAGGGCAGGTTCTCCGAGGGCGAAGTCTCGCTGCGACTCGTCGGGGACATGGCGTCGACGAACACGACTTTGAGGGACCCGGTGATAATGAGGATCGTCGAGAAGCCGCACCCGCTGAAGGGCGACAGGTACAGGGTCTGGCCGACCTACGACTTCGCGGCCAGCGTGGAGGACGCGATATGCGGGGTCACCCACGTCCTCAGGACCTCTGAGTTCATGCTCAGGGACGAGCTCCAGGACCTGATAAGGAGCTACCTCTCGATGCCCAACCCGACCTACGTCGAGTATGAGAGGTTCGAGTTCGAGGGGACGCCAGTCTCGAGGAGGGAGATCAGGTCGCTGATCGAGAGGGGCGTGGTCTCAGGATGGGACGACCCGAGGCTCGCGACGATCGCCTCGATCAGGAGGAGGGGGATAGTCCCGGAGGCGCTGAGGGAGTTCGTCGAGAGGTACGTAGCCCTGACGCAGAGCAGGAAGGTCTACTCCTGGGACCTTCTCTACGCGATCAACAGGAGGCTGATCGACGACCGGGCGCCGAGGATGTTCTTCGTCAAGGACCCGGTGAGGATAAGGCTCGAGGGAGCGGGCGTCCTTGAGGTCGACGTGCCCTTGCACCCGAACGGGAGGCTCGGGGCGAGGAGGCTTAGGGTCTCGGGGGAGGTTTACGTTCCCGCGGAGGACGTGAGGACCGTCGGTCCCGGGGGCGCGCTCAGGTTGAAGTTCCTCGGCAACGTGACGCTGAGGTCGGTCTCCGACGGCGATGCGGAGGGGGTCCTGGATGTCGCTCCACCTTCTCCAGGTCTCAGGGTGATCCAGTGGGTGCCGGTCGAGGAGGCAGTGAGCGTGAAGGTCCTGATCCCTGGGCCGCTACTCAACCCGGACGGGACCTTGAACGAGTCGAGCCTCGAGGTCGTCGAGGGCGTAGCCGAACGGGCGGTGAGTTCGCTGGAGGTCGGGACGCACGTCCAGTTCGAGAGGTTCGGGTACTGCGTGAAGGACAGGTCGCCCAACGCCTTCGTGATGGCTCACCGTTGACGCTTCTTCCTCACGAACTGCTCGTGCCCCCTCGGGCAGATGACGTAGTAGTGGTCGCCCCTGTCCTCCTCGTGGACCGACTCGACCTCAACCCTGCAGATTAAGCACTCGAACCTCAAGGGCCCTCGCCTCAGGGAGGTCTCTGGAAGGCTAGCTTGCCCTCCTCCATCACCAGCTCGTACTCATCGTTCACCTCGAACCTAACTCCGAGCCTCTCGTACTCCTCCTCGGTCAGGTAGAGGACCATCTTCGGGATCACCCTGTCCCTCTGGACCGGCATCAGGCCCATCCACTGAAGCTGTGTGAGGAGCGACTGGAAGATCTGCTGGGCGACGACGACCTCCTCCGCGGCGTAGACGCCCCTCGTGGAGGGAGCGGGCCTGACCTCGACTAGCTCGATGACTTTGCCGGGCCTCCCGGTGTCCGGGTCGCTGTAGGAGGAGACCCTGAAGACCCTGACCCTAACCCTCACGGGCGGAGGGGCGGCTCCGAGGTGATAAGTCTGACCTCGAGCGCGAGGCCCGTTGACCTCAAATTGGTCCCGGTGGGGCATTCCGTGATGACCGAAAGGACCTTCGTGATGCTGAAGCCGAGCGCGGTCGAGAGGGGGCTGATCGGCGAGATCATCTCGAGGTTCGAGAGGAAGGGGCTCAGGCTGGTCGCGATGAAGACCCTGACCCTGACACGGGCGCAGGCGGAGGAGCTTTACGCCGTCCACAGGGGGAAGCACTTCTACGAGGAGTTGGTAAGCAGGATGACCGGGAGGAGGGTCGTGGTGATGGTGCTGGAGGGCAGGTCGGCGGTCTCCGTCGTCAGGAAGCTCACCGGAGCGACCGATCCCGTGAACGCAGAGCCCGGGACCATCAGGGGAGACCTGGGGCTGGACCTGACTGACAACTTGGTCCACGCCTCCGACAGCGCTGAGAGCTTCTCCCGAGAGAGCTCGATATTCTTTAGCCCCTCCGAGCTCACCTGAAGGGTGATCGATAATAGTCTTCGATAAAACTTATTTTGCACTGGCGCATCTCTTTGCTCAGTGGAGAGCGCAGTAGAGAGGGACGAGTACGACCCGACGTCCGGTCATCGATCGTCCTTCTTAGACTACCGGTCGATGCAGTCCTTCCCGGAGGACGTTCGGGACGTCTCGACTCTCCAAATGATACGCAGCTCCATGTTCACGTACTCAAGGATGCTGTTCGCGAGGCAGATCGATAGCCGGACTTACCTCGAGTTGATGGCCAACGCCTACGAGCAGATCAGGAGGGTCTTAACGAAGGCCCTCGAAGAGGGGTACCCGGAGAGCTTCTTCCGGAGCTACATGGAGGTCTTCAGCGACTCAGCCGTGACGAGGACCGCCGTCTTCCTCATCTACAACCACAAGTCCTTCGACCTGACCCTCGAGGAGGCCAAGTGGTGCGCTCTGGTGCTCCAAGGGAACGTCGCCGACGCAGGGCCGCCGCCGATTGGACGTCCAATGCCCCCCGAGGAGGAGCGCCCTGAGGTGGAGAGACCTCCGACCGTCGACAGAGGACCTCCAGCCGTCGACAGGGGACCTCCAGCTCCAGCCGCTAGAGCCGAGCCGGCGGCCGTTAATGCTGCGGCCTCCACCGCCGAGACCCCAGGCGTTGCGGTCGAGATCAGGGACGAGTTCACGGAGATCGTTGACGCCCTCCGGGTCGAGAGGGACAGGCTTCCGGAGAGGGAGAGGTACCTGGTGTTTCTGGCCCTCCTGACTATCTCCTACTGCAGGGGGAAGGTGGACCGATCGCAGCTGGTACAGCTCGGGAACGAGTACCTGGAGAAGGCGGTCGGACTCGACGCGATCTACCTGGGCGAGGCGAGAAAGGCCCTACTCAGGAGGCTGGCTTCGATGCTGAAGGGCAGGAACGTTCCGCCCGTGATCGTCGCGGTGCTCGAGAACCCCGAGATATTGAGCTCCGGCAGAAGGGTTAGGATCCAGTGACCCGCCGCTTCTGGCTCGCCGTCGCCCTGCCCGCGAGCGTCCACTTGACCCTCCTCGGGTCCTTCTTGTGCTCGACCATGTAGACCCTGCACCTCCTGCTGCAGAACCAGAGGAGCGTCCCGTCCCTTCTCACGTATAGCATCCCGACGCCGTGTGGGAACTGCCTCTCGCAGAACGCGCACCTGTGAGTCGTCACCATCTCCTTCCACGGCACCTCGCTGGAGCTCAACTAATAGATCTTGCCGCATTCAGGACCTCCGGCCGGCGGCGACCTGAGGAGACCGGAGCGTCGGAGGGGTTCACTGGTTCAGGGCGCGGGCCCGGCGGGACTCGAACCCACGACCTCCGGCTCTCTCCGGGTGTAGAAGGCCGGCGCTCTATCCTGGCTGAGCTACGGGCCCAGTATATGATCTAACCAAATGCTTATATACTACCGACATACTAGCCCCATGCGAGGCCTCGATGGGCGGCATCCTCGAGGAGATGTTGGTGTCGCAGTATTTAGAGCTTCAGCCCTAGGGCTTCAGGCGGCAGAGGAGGAACTACGCCCTCGTCGAGGTCTTGGATGTCTTTTTAAAGGCATTCGGGCTTCGGATCCGTGGAGGAGGTCGTTGAAGGTCCTCTCTGGGAACCCGAGGAATGGCCTGGCCGTCGCGCTCCAGGAGACCGTCAACGAACTGATGTGCAAGGACTTGAAGCCGAAGACGGTCCTCTTCTCGCACTTCTGGAGCTCTGATTGTTACATGCCAAAGATATAAGAGAGGGGTCTAGTTTTTGGGGAGATGTCAAGTGGCACCGTCCCTGAGCTGAGGTTTGATTATGGTTTTTGGGTCGAGAGGGCCCGGGAGCTGGGGTATCCCGTTAAGGAGGAGGAGCTCAGCGTTAGGGTTCTGGGCGAGCAGGGTGTTTTCCCCAGAGGCCTCAACGTCAAGAGGGCTGTCAGGCTGTACATCGATGATTATGTGGAATTCGTGGTCGTTGAGCTTGGAGACGGCATGAGTAGGGGGATGTGTACTCGCGTAGCTAGGAATTGGAAGAGGAACAGGTTGATCCGCCCTCTCCTAGTATTCACTGATGGCTTAGACAGTTACGTGGTGATTATTCCTGGGCCTGGTCTCGAGGGCGAGGCCAGGGTGCTTTGGCTACATGACGAGCTATACAGAACTGACAGGGAGGTAATTGGGTCGATGAGGTATCGCGGGGACCCTGAGAGCCTGAAGGAGGCGTACGATAAGGAGTTCCTACCTTACGAACGCGTTAGGGAGGAGTTCTTTGAGGTTTATAGAGCTCTATATGAGAAAATAGTTAATGAGACGAGGCGCGTTTTGGGT
>JANXED010000050.1 GCA_025058175.1 Candidatus Calditenuaceae archaeon
CGACAATCTACATTATACTATAATGGAACCTCACGAAGAGGATTGAAAGTGCGGCCGTAACGGCGCGACGCTGCGAGGTTACACGGCTCAGAACCTCACGAAGAGGATTGAAAGAGTATAGTCGCGATGGACGCGAAAGATACGCCCCGAGTAGCGAACCTCACGAAGAGGATTGAAAGTACTACCGCTGTTGTCAAGTAGCAACAAGACACTCTCTGAACCTCACGAAGAGGATTGAAAGCTCGAGCTCGAGAAGGACACGGCGGAGGCTTATCGTCGCTATGAACCTCACGAAGAGGATTGAAAGCGTCGAGGTCAACATCTACGATTCTGCTGGGCGAACCTCACGAAGAGGATTGAAAGAGCGTCGACCCGCAAAACCCACGCCGCAGACGACCGAACCTCACGAAGAGGATTGAAAGAGCGTCGACCCGCAAAACCCACGCCGCAGACGACCGAACCTCACGAAGAGGATTGAAAGTGGACTCTTCTGAGGTCACTAACATCGTTTTCGCAAACAACAGAACCTCACGAAGAGGATTGAAAGTCAGACGGAGCCCCGCTACCAGCTCGTCGACATGCATCTGAACCTCACGAAGAGGATTGAAAGTGTCGCGGTTGTAGCGCGTGCTCGTGAAGAACTCGACAGAACCTCACGAAGAGGATTGAAAGCACAGCGGCGGGTCGTGCTTTCGTGCAGCAACTAAAGAACCTCACGAAGAGGATTGAAAGTTACCCACAACACACCCGTTTTTCCCCGTCGTGAAGAGAACCTCACGAAGAGGATTGAAAGCGACGAGCTTAAGCGTGCGCGTAAGCCCGAGAGCCCACGGCGCGGAACCTCACGAAGAGGATTGAAAGTCGTGATCGTGGGCCGTGGCGCGCGGCGTATGGGCGTGCTGAACCTCACGAAGAGGATTGAAAGGACTCATTATCGCCGACGAAATAGAGGTAGGGCACGGTCTCGGAACCTCACGAAGAGGATTGAAAGCGCGCGCAAATAGTTCATGAAAGCTTCAGCGAAGAATTTGCCCAGGAACCTCACGAAGAGGATTGAAAGCCGTGGAGGCCCTCGCGATTAAAAACGGGGCTGGTGAAGAACCTCACGAAGAGGATTGAAAGCGGTGGACGCCGATGCCGTGGTCAGGGCTGAGTACTCAGGAACCTCACGAAGAGGATTGAAAGTGCTCAAG
>JANXED010000051.1 GCA_025058175.1 Candidatus Calditenuaceae archaeon
GGGGAACCTCACGAAGAGGATTGAAAGCGAGCGAGGCTCGGCGTAATAGACCGCGACGAGCTTTAGCGGAACCTCACGAAGAGGATTGAAAGCGCAGACCCGTGTCAACACGGCGCAAATCGCTCTTAATCAAGGAACCTCACGAAGAGGATTGAAAGGACGTGATAGTAGAACACGTAGCGCCAGCGTGTCGCTTCGAACCTCACGAAGAGGATTGAAAGCAGTCCTTACTGACCCCCCGTGGCATCTTTCATATCGTGAGAACCTCACGAAGA
Source organism: Candidatus Calditenuaceae archaeon (assembly GCA_025058175.1). Classification (GTDB taxonomy): domain Archaea; phylum Thermoproteota; class Nitrososphaeria_A; order Caldarchaeales; family Calditenuaceae; genus Calditenuis. The sequence goes on from JANXED010000051.1 coordinate 276, forward strand.
GGATTGAAAGCCCAAAAAACGCGAGGCATTTCGAAGCTTATTCTGTAGGAACCTCACGAAGAGGATTGAAAGCGATTAACTCCTCGTAGATGTCGCTGTCCTCGAGGGCGAAATGAACCTCACGAAGAGGATTGAAAGAGCTGGGCGAGCGCATCATCTATCGTCTCGGCTGCAAACGGAACCTCACGAAGAGGATTGAAAGCAATCCAGCCCGACCTCTACATAATCGCGGTAGGTAAATCCAACCTCACGAAGAGGATTGAAAGCAATGTGGGCAAGTTGATTCGCACGGTACTGAACAAATCTATGAACCTCACGAAGAGGATTGAAAGGCATTTTGTAGCCGAGCGGGAAAAGTTCTTCAAAACGCGAACCTCACGAAGAGGATTGAAAGCGGTAAATTACGACGAGCCCTGCCCGCTGAAGCCGGTACAGTGAACCTCACGAAGAGGATTGAAAGATCGAAACCCGTCAATCCACGCGCGCAAATAGTTCATGAAAGGAACCTCACGAAGAGGATTGAAAGGTGACTTTTTCGCGCACTTCATGCTCGATCTTGATGTAGCCGAACCTCACGAAGAGGATTGAAAGCTCGATGCTCCTTTCCGTGCTCCACTTGAATTGAATCAAGAACCTCACGAAGAGGATTGAAAGGGGTGCTTCACGCGTCGCGCGAAGACTACCTCCCCGTCTACGAACCTCACGAAGAGGATTGAAAGTCACGTCTTCTGAGCGGCGAGGTTTTGCTGTTGTTGACGAGGAACCTCACGAAGAGGATTGAAAGCGAGCTCTCGCTCGTCGCCGTGCCCGGCATTCCCGAGGCTAAGAACCTCACGAAGAGGATTGAAAGGAAGCTATTCCCGCCCCACAAAAGCTCGAGCACGGCCGTGAGGAACCTCACGAA
>JANXED010000052.1 GCA_025058175.1 Candidatus Calditenuaceae archaeon
CTTTCAATCCTCTTCGTGAGGTTCAGATCATCACGAGCGGGCAATTGCGCCACGAGCGGGGCTCTTTCAATCCTCTTCGTGAGGTTCCGTGATCAAGAATGCTAACGAGTTAATTGTTGAAAAGATGCTTTCAATCCTCTTCGTGAGGTTCATCGCTTATCACAATTTTGTGGCCATCGAGCTATTCGCTCTTTCAATCCTCTTCGTGAGGTTCATCGAGCAAAAGAAGTGCTCAAAGAAGCGCGCGACGAGAAACTTTCAATCCTCTTCGTGAGGTTCTCAGCGAGGAATTCTTTTGTTATCAGCGGGTTTATCGAAGACTTTCAATCCTCTTCGTGAGGTTCTCGCGTGCGGCTGGAAACGCGCGCCGCGCTACGACAGAACTTTCAATCCTCTTCGTGAGGTTCACTACATACATGTCGACATTTGTTAAACCCAGCGTGGGCCTTTCAATCCTCTTCGTGAGGTTCGTCTAAGAGCTCCTTCGTCGTTACGACGGGGACGCCGTCATCTTTCAATCCTCTTCGTGAGGTTCGCCCACGGGGACGGCGCGGATGCAGCGGCCGCTGAGGGTCTTTCAATCCTCTTCGTGAGGTTCGACGAGCGTGACCGTGATGATGTGGCCGTTTGTGGGCTTGACTTTCAATCCTCTTCGTGAGGTTCCTATGAGCTTCGGGTTCTGCTCGCGAATCCACTCAACAACTTTCAATCCTCTTCGTGAGGTTCGCGAGGCCGCTCGCGAGGCGTTTCGGGCGGCCGTTCTTCGCTTTCAATCCTCTTCGTGAGGTTCACGGAGTCAAAGACTACACGCCGCGCGCGCAATGGACCGACGACTTTCAATCCTCTTCGTGAGGTTCGCTGGAGCAGCTCCTGGATGGTCGCCGGCTTTCTCAGCCCTTTCAATCCTCTTCGTGAGGTTCTCCCGAGACGCGCTACAGACGATTTAAGAGCCACGGGTCTTTCAATCCTCTTCGTGAGGTTCAAAAGTTTCACAGCCGCGTCGTAATGAGAGACGTTAGCCTTTCAATCCTCTTCGTGAGGTTCACCGGTCGGCATACTGAAGCTACGCTCGTGTTGAGCTTTCTCTTTCAATCCTCTTCGTGAGGTTCTGCGTCTAGGAGTGCCATGGAAAACAAAAAACTAGAACCTTTCAATCCTCTTCGTGAGGTTCTCTCGCT
>JANXED010000053.1 GCA_025058175.1 Candidatus Calditenuaceae archaeon
TCCCAGACGGGGATTGGCTCGGGACGGCGTGGGGAGCGGAAAATCGGCTCGGAACCTCACGAAGAGGATTGAAAGGAAGCTGTAGTCTGCGCCAGCGACCGCCTCTCGCAGCGAACCTCACGAAGAGGATTGAAAGCGGAGCCGAAGAAAGTGGGTGCGCGAGAGATCGAGCATCGCAGAACCTCACGAAGAGGATTGAAAGTGGACATACCAATTAGAACCGTCCTCACCCACCCTCGCAGAACCTCACGAAGAGGATTGAAAGATACGTTCATAATCCGCGCCTAACGAGACATGCCTGATCGCCCCTGAACCTCACGAAGAGGATTGAAAGCCCCATCATCGCCATGCACTGGGACACAATCACGGCCGCGGAACCTCACGAAGAGGATTGAAAGATTGTTTGTGACTTGGAGAATATCAACAGCTCCAGAGTCAGAACCTCACGAAGAGGATTGAAAGACGATTGCATTCCAAATTTTTGTTACCTGCTCTTTGGGAACCTCACGAAGAGGATTGAAAGTCGGAGAACTGGAAGAAGCATGAAATCTGAGTCGATGAGCAAAGAACCTCACGAAGAGGATTGAAAGCTTCACTATAGAAGACCCACCCGTGGCTCTTAAATCGTCTGTAGAACCTCACGAAGAGGATTGAAAGCGCTTACACCTACCCGCGTGACGCGAAGACGTGGGCGATCGGAACCTCACGAAGAGGATTGAAAGAGTCTATCTCTATGCTGACTACGTTGAAGATTTCCCCGGAACCTCACGAAGAGGATTGAAAGTCTTCACGGAGCCGCTCGTGAGTTCCTCCTCGAGAGAAGTGAACCTCACGAAGAGGATTGAAAGTGAAGAACGTATTTCCCATATCATGCTTACTAGCCATCATAATGAACCTCACGAAGAGGATTGAAAGCGATTATACGCTCTTCAGCTGACATTCTTACGCTCAAACGCGAACCTCACGAAGAGGATTGAAAGACGGCGATGGTATCTCGTGATAATCGGAAGGGGCAACGAGGAACCTCACGAAGAGGATTGAAAGGCGAGCTCGTCTCCGTTCATTTCGTTCTTTTCACGAGCGCCGAACCTCACGAAGAGGATTGAAAGAGAGTGATCGGAGGGGGAGGGGCCCTCCCCCCCTT
>JANXED010000054.1 GCA_025058175.1 Candidatus Calditenuaceae archaeon
CATTCTCGCAGCTCACTTTCAATCCTCTTCGTGAGGTTCTCCGCGCTAGCGTATGTGTAGCCCGGCGTCGTGAATAAACGCTTTCAATCCTCTTCGTGAGGTTCAAGAAGCGACACGCTGGCGCTACGTGTTCTACTATCACCTTCTTTCAATCCTCTTCGTGAGGTTCATCAGCGCGATCTGCTGCAAAAAGAACAGCCCACCGAATGCTTTCAATCCTCTTCGTGAGGTTCATCAATTTGCCACGGACGCGAGCGCGAAGGGCGCCGACCCTTTCAATCCTCTTCGTGAGGTTCCGAGAGGTCTTCGGCGCGCGTGTGCAGAGGCGTAGGCTTGGCTTTCAATCCTCTTCGTGAGGTTCACCAGACCACGGGCGGGGACAATCTACAGTATAGTATACTACTTTCAATCCTCTTCGTGAGGTTCCGCGCGTACCAGTCGCGTACTCGCGATAAACGATATGTCCTTTCAATCCTCTTCGTGAGGTTCCGAAGACGGAAAGTGATATTTGCTCCAGCCCTCCGCCGCTTTCAATCCTCTTCGTGAGGTTCTTCGTGCCACGCGCTGTTGACTGCATGACTTGTAGCGCCTTTCAATCCTCTTCGTGAGGTTCACGCTCTCAAAGCGTTGTGGGAGAACGTTCTCGTCCCGCTCTTTCAATCCTCTTCGTGAGGTTCACTGCAAAAGAAATCCGCGAGCTGGTGCTGAAACTTATCTTGACTTTCAATCCTCTTCGTGAGGTTCTTCACCGATAATCGGCCGCGCTGGGAAAGGCGGCGGCTTTACTTTCAATCCTCTTCGTGAGGTTCATATTGGCCTACGTCGGTGGCATCTCGTGATAATCGGAAGCTTTCAATCCTCTTCGTGAGGTTCGGCGTGTTCATCGTCTATCAAGCCGGTGCCGTGCCCTACCTTTCAATCCTCTTCGTGAGGTTCTCTGGCGGTTCGAAGAACTTTACCCCAATCGTTACAAACTTTCAATCCTCTTCGTGAGGTTCGTGAAGAGTCGCGAGAGCCCTCGCCCTCGTCCTCGGTCTCGCTTTCAATCCTCTTCGTGAGGTTCCGAGCCGATTTTCCGCTCCCCACGCCGTCCCGAGCCAATCCCCGTCTGGGA
>JANXED010000055.1 GCA_025058175.1 Candidatus Calditenuaceae archaeon
CTTCGTGAGGTTCGTTGATCTTGCAGACCGAAATCGGGCAGTTGAGCATCCCGTCTTTCAATCCTCTTCGTGAGGTTCCGAGGATATAAAAGATGACGTAATTGATGAGGAAGTATACGCTTTCAATCCTCTTCGTGAGGTTCCCAAAGAAGCCAAGCCCGGAAAGTCTGGCTCGGGAAAGTCCTTTCAATCCTCTTCGTGAGGTTCTACCGGCCAAGAGGCCGGCGAGATGGGCGCTCCACGCGACCTTTCAATCCTCTTCGTGAGGTTCGAACAGCTCGAAAGGCCTCCCCCCACGCTTGTAAATATCGTACTTTCAATCCTCTTCGTGAGGTTCGCGATTGCGAGAGGCGGTCGCTGGTGCAGACTACAGCTTTCTTTCAATCCTCTTCGTGAGGTTCTTCGGCCTCGACGAGGCGGACGAGTTCACGGCGCGGCTCTTTCAATCCTCTTCGTGAGGTTCGACGACACGAGACTTTTCCACGAGCGAAGTGACCGTGAGCCTCTTTCAATCCTCTTCGTGAGGTTCTTTTGCGAGTGCGGGTCGCTTAGTATATGAAAGACGCCACCTTTCAATCCTCTTCGTGAGGTTCGAATAGAGCCGCGAGCAGGAGGGCTGCGATCCCGAGGTAATCCTTTCAATCCTCTTCGTGAGGTTCCTCCGACTTCAGGATTGTTGATATCATAAATATGCCCATCTTTCAATCCTCTTCGTGAGGTTCCTTTGAAGTCAACATAGTCCCTCAGCCGCGCTAGCGTGTGCTTTCAATCCTCTTCGTGAGGTTCGAAAACAAAGGCTTTCTACAGCGCTGCATCGTGATAGAGACTTTCAATCCTCTTCGTGAGGTTCGACGAGCGTGACCGTGATGATGTGACCGTTTGCGGGCTTGACTTTCAATCCTCTTCGTGAGGTTCCCGGTACAGCCGGTGTATAGCCGGCCATTTGTAACGATCTTTCAATCCTCTTCGTGAGGTTCCGCGTGCTGCAGCCCGGTGGCAAACTCATCTCGAACGCCCCGTCTTTCAATCCTCTTCGTGAGGTTCCGAAGAAATATCGACGCTAGCATCTCGAGCTTTTTCATTCTTCTTTC
>JANXED010000056.1 GCA_025058175.1 Candidatus Calditenuaceae archaeon
GTAAAGCTGTGCGATTTTGCCGCTGAGCATTTTCAATCCTCTTCGTGAGGTTCGTAAAGACCCCGCGCTTCTAGAGCGCTCGCCAGCGCGCTCTTTCAATCCTCTTCGTGAGGTTCCCGAATATGACACAATCTAACATGATACAAACACAGATCCTTTCAATCCTCTTCGTGAGGTTCATCTTTTTCATCGTCGCGCTCTCCCTCACGCGCCGACCGCTTTCAATCCTCTTCGTGAGGTTCTATGTGGTGGAAGAACGAGAGAGTGCGTGAGGCATTACTCACCTTTCAATCCTCTTCGTGAGGTTCCTCTACGTGTTTGGCGATAATGTAGAAGAAGCGACACGCCTTTCAATCCTCTTCGTGAGGTTCGACGAATAAGCCGCTACGCCTGCTCGTGCCGTACTACCCCTTTCAATCCTCTTCGTGAGGTTCAGAGGTGCAAAAACTCACGAGCGCCGCTCCGTGAAGCAAAACTTTCAATCCTCTTCGTGAGGTTCTCACCGATGATACCATACAAATATGAGACCGTCTCGCTCTCCTTTCAATCCTCTTCGTGAGGTTCGAGAGCATCCAGCACCCGCCGCCGGTGGTCGCGAGCATCTTTCAATCCTCTTCGTGAGGTTCTGGGACAAAATGTTTTTATTCCCCTAGCCGTTTCCCTCGTAACTTTCAATCCTCTTCGTGAGGTTCCTGAACAGTCGTTTTATTGCCGGCATTTTATATCTCGCCCTTTCAATCCTCTTCGTGAGGTTCGGCGTACTCAGAAGAAGTGCAGCATCCGATCCCCGACGTCTTTCAATCCTCTTCGTGAGGTTCCGATCACATTTCGCACTTATAGTGACATTTACACGAACTTTCAATCCTCTTCGTGAGGTTCCTCGTCACACGTTACTCGTGACAGATCACACGACGACGCTTTCAATCCTCTTCGTGAGGTTCTTGACTTCACGAGCGCGGCTGACTATAACGCTTTTCTGCACTTTCAATCCTCTTCGTGAGGTTCAGCAGCTCCTGGATGGTCGCCGGCTTTCGGAGGTTGGCTCTTTCAATCCTCTTCGTGAGGTTCCGTGATCTATCACGC
>JANXED010000057.1 GCA_025058175.1 Candidatus Calditenuaceae archaeon
GATGATGATGCTTTCAAACCTCTTCGTGAGGTTCGCATCATTGCCGGCCTCGGGTACGTGGCCCCCGCGCTCGCTTTCAATCCTCTTCGTGAGGTTCCAAACTCGAATGGCTCGCCGGAAGCGGCGAGGTCGACATCTTGGCTTTCAATCCTCTTCGTGAGGTTCGCCGAAACGGCGCGACGCTGCGAGGTTACACAGCCCATCCTTTCAATCCTCTTCGTGAGGTTCTCCTCCTTGACCTGCTGCGTGAGCGTGAGGCCCTCGGCTCTTTCAATCCTCTTCGTGAGGTTCTCCCAGAGCACTCTGAGAGCGTCGGTGAACGGTTGAACTTTCAATCCTCTTCGTGAGGTTCATCCAATACCTTGTGTTGGGGGAAAGGGCGACAGGCGCTTTCAATCCTCTTCGTGAGGTTCAACGTCACCATCACGCGCGTGACAGTGAACGGCACGAATGTCTTTCAATCCTCTTCGTGAGGTTCTCGCTCGTCACACGCTACTCGTGACAGATCAACAAAATCTTTCAATCCTCTTCGTGAGGTTCCTGGCGTTTCGAAGAACTTTACCCCAACGGCTACAAACTTTCAATCCTCTTCGTGAGGTTCCGCGTGATGAGCCTGCACCACGACCCTACCCTGACATCCTTTCAATCCTCTTCGTGAGGTTCCCAGCTCCAGCTGCAGTGATCCGTCTCAGTCTAAACCCCATCTTTCAATCCTCTTCGTGAGGTTCTTCTCTAAGTCAATAGATTGCACCACGGCCTGCGTGAGTCTTTCAATCCTCTTCGTGAGGTTCATAGTGACGGCGCCGAAGGGCCCGAGAAGGGCCGCTGTAACTTTCAATCCTCTTCGTGAGGTTCTTCGCGAGCCCGAGGGAGAAGACGAGGGCGTGGCAGAGGCGGATGCTTTCAATCCTCTTCGTGAGGTTCTCAAGATGAATCCTCCCGCCGTCAGAGCCGTGCTATTGCGCTTTCAATCCTCTTCGTGAGGTTCCGCATGCGGGAGGTGTTCGGTGCGCGCGCGGAAAGGCGCACTTTCAATCCTCTTCGTGAGGTTCGCGCCTCCACATACCAGCTAAGACCGCAATT
>JANXED010000058.1 GCA_025058175.1 Candidatus Calditenuaceae archaeon
GTAGACGAGGAGGCCCTTCTTCACTTTCAATCCTCTTCGTGAGGTTCCACAACAGCACGGGCCAGCCGTGCGCGGCCGCAAAGTCGCAACTTTCAATCCTCTTCGTGAGGTTCACGATGTTTATGGCGAAGCAATTGAATGATGTAGCGAGCTTCGCTTTCAATCCTCTTCGTGAGGTTCAGAAGCGGACTTTGCGAGCTGTCGCTGAAGAGGCGGAGATCTTCTTTCAATCCTCTTCGTGAGGTTCTCGCCGTCGCGCTTCAGCGAGGAATTTCTCGCTAAGTAGCGGAGATCTTCTTTCAATCCTCTTCGTGAGGTTCGAGACTAAAGTGCGCGACGAAATGTATTACGAGCTCCGCGAACTTTCAATCCTCTTCGTGAGGTTCAGACGACTACAACTGAACTTTTCGAGCTGAAGGGTCGCGCTTTCAATCCTCTTCGTGAGGTTCCGAATACGCGCCCGGGGCGCACTACGTCACGATCGAGGTCTTTCAATCCTCTTCGTGAGGTTCCTCGGCGTCTTCTGCGTCGTCTTCGTCGTAGCCTTGTCGACCGCTTTCAATCCTCTTCGTGAGGTTCATCGCCGCCCTCCTGCTCGCGGCTCTATTCGCATTTCCTTTCAATCCTCTTCGTGAGGTTCGAGGGCATAATATACGAAGCAGAAAGGCGCCACGAGCTTTCAATCCTCTTCGTGAGGTTCTTTCGCTCCGTGACCCTCTCGCGCACTTCGCGCTCGATCCTTTCAATCCTCTTCGTGAGGTTCTGCCTCGCGGTCTGGCTTTCCGCGAGCTCTCGCTCGCTTTCAATCCTCTTCGTGAGGTTCCCTTCTTCACGGAGCGGCTCTTTCAATCCTCTTCGTGAGGTTCGCGTGGAGCCACGGTCGCGCTCGACCTTTCTGATTACCTCCTTTCAATCCTCTTCGTGAGGTTCCTAGATGAGGCGGATGAGTTCACTGCACGGCTCGGGGCTTTCAATCCTCTTCGTGAGGTTCGGCTTTAGATTGCGACGGGTTACCACAGCTGGAGCTGGCTTTCAATCCTCTTCGTGAGGTTCACCGATCTCAACTATCCA
>JANXED010000059.1 GCA_025058175.1 Candidatus Calditenuaceae archaeon
TCGGTCTTTATCGTCTGGTTCATAGATCTCATAAATCTTAACGGGATAGAACAGTTCATATACGCGGCCAGAATGATCATTTGGGGATGCAAAAATTGTAAAAACTTCTATTCCGTCAACGTCTGGGCGCACTTCAACATCATGTATGATACTAACATACCACTCGCCTCCAAATTTTTTCTTTAACTCGTTTTTGATTATTCCCTCCCACCTTTTCATGAGCTCTTCTAATTCTTCCATCAACCTTACAGTGTAAGATAGTGCATATAAGAATTATAGCGTAGGAGTGTATGAAATGATCTCTGAGAATAACGCTAGACTGAAAGTCGCCAGACATTTTTGATTAAATTTTATTAATCTCTTTGATCTCAAAATATTTTGCATTACTTTATATACCCTTTCAGAGTATATAAGGCGAATTTTGGAACTGCGATTTCGGGAGTGCGTGTCGTCATGACCTAAACGCTTAAAAAGACAGACGAAATTTCGGGGAATTAGCGTATCTCTCGCTGATTGTCATGAGTGTCAAGAAGTTAAAAGCTTTTATTTTAAATACCTACTGACATCTATAGACATACCCTAACATATTTAAAATAAACGCTTATAAATTCTTGACACTCGTGACAATCGCGCGCGGAAAGTCAGATTCCCCGAAACTTCGCCTCTCTTTTTAAATCTTTTTGTCATGACGACAGGGGGGTCGGAAATTCAAGTTTCAAAATTCGCCTTATATACTCTGAAAGGGTATATAAAGTAATGCAAAATAAAGTGAGAAGAATTCCTCAGTTCACATGATCATGACAAAAACTAACTATTCGCACCGTTCTGGCTTAAAAAGGATTGAACGCGCTCAGAAATCGATTGCATTAGATCGTTTAACTGCAATGACATGAATGCACGTCTCGATATAACGTATCTGTGAGGTCGCGTACTTTCGATGATCTGAACGTGTCCGAGCTCTGCGAGCTTCGTGAGGTGACGATAAAGAGTGCGGTCAGACACGCTATAACCGAGTTCGCGTAAGAATTCAAGTATGTCACGTCGTGTGGGGTACTTTGT
>JANXED010000005.1 GCA_025058175.1 Candidatus Calditenuaceae archaeon
GGAGCTCAAGGAGGAGACAGGGATCTCTCAGGTCGAGCCGGTCCTCGGCTTCAGGCGTGAGGTCTCGTACTTCTTCACGGACTCGGGCGAGCGGGTCGCCAAGACGGTCGTCTACTTCGCGGTGAGGGCCCTGAGCCCAGAGGTCAGACTCTCTGAGGAACACTTGAGTTACGAGTGGCTCGCCTACGAGGACGCGATGAAGAGGCTCTCCTTCAGGACCTCGAGGGCGCTGCTCGAGGAGGTCGAGAGGCTGCTCGCGTCGTAGTACGGAGCTCCGCCGGCTTAAGGTCCAGCCCCACGACCTCGGGCGTCAGAGGACCTGCGCTCCCTGATGTATGTCCCTCTCCGGGACGATCGGCACGACGTTGGACTCGTCGGTCATCGCTGCCAGTATCATGCACTCCGAGACCAGCCCCTTAACCTTCTTCGGCCTGAGGTTGGTCACGAAGACGAACTTCCTGTTGATGAAGTGCTCCGGGCCGTAGAGGTGCCCCAGTCCCGCGAGCGCCTGCTTCCTGAACGTCCCGAAGTCGACCGTCAGCCTGATCAGTCTGTCCGTGCCCTGGACCCTCTCAGCCTCGATCACCATCCCGACCCTGATGTCCGCGCGCCTGAACTCAGAGATGTCCAGCTCCGATGACAAGCCGCTCCCTGTCTCGCGGACCTGGTTGATTAAGGTGGCGAGGCAAAGGTAAGGAAGCTGCCTCCCGATCGGGGATTACGGGCCCGATGCCTCATACGGATATCGCGCACTCCAGTTAAATACGGATCGAGGCGACGGCACGGGGGTAGGATGGTCAAGGTCCACGGGCCGCTCGAGGAGGCGAGGCCTGCGCTGAGGAGGGTCTACGTCAGGGAGGTGGTGCTCGAGAACTTCATGTCGCACGAGTACAGCAGGGTCAGGGTCTCCAGAGGGATCAACCTGATCACCGGACCTAACGGCGCCGGGAAGTCCTCGATATTGCTCGGGATATCGGTCGCGCTGGGCCAGAGCTACACCGAGAGGGGCGAGAGGCTCGCGGACCTCATCAGGAGGGGCAGGGACTCGGCGAGGGTATCGGTCGTGCTCGACAACTCGCCGGTCGACGGCGAGCGCCCCGTCAGGTCCATCCCGCTGGACACCATCACGATCACCCGTTACATCAAGAGGACCGGGGAGTACTGGCACTACGTCAACAACAGGTTCAGGACGAAGGCCGAGGTCGACCAGCTCCTCAGGTCGCTGGGGATCAACCCGAACAACCTCCTGATCGTGATGCACCAGAACATGATAGAGGAGTTCGCGGCCCGCGACGACTCCGAGAAGCTCAGGATGCTCGAGGACGCGGTCGGGCTATCCTCAATGAGGGAGAGGATCCTGCAGGCTCAGGAGAGGCTCTCGTCCCTAATGGGCGAGGTGAACGCCGTGAGGAGGGCCCTCGAGGAGGCAGCGGCCGCCGTCGAGTACTGGAAGTCCGAGGTCGAGAAGCTCTCGAGGAAGAGGGAGCTCGAGTCGAGGAGGACGGCCCTTGAGCTGGAGTTCCTCTGGAGCCTCGCGAGGTCGACCGAGCTCGCTGTGAGGAGGAAGTCGGAGCTGCTCGATCAGGTCAGGTCGGAGCTCTTTGGTCTCAGGGCCGAGGAGGCCGAGGTCTCCGAGACGCTGAGGTCGAGGAGGTCGGCGCTCGCGGAGCTGCTGAGGTCGGGAGGCGGCGACGTCGAGTCGGTCCTGAGGGAAGTCGACGGGCTGATCGAACTGGCGGCGCGGAGGGGCGTGATCGGGTACAGGATCGGCGAGCTGGAGAGGGAGGGCAGGGCCCTCGAGAGGGAGATCAGGGCCCTCGAGAGGGAGCTCGACGAGAGGGTCAGGGCCGCGTCGGAGAGGGGGCCGCGGGTCGAGACCGACCGGGAGCCCTCCGAGGTCCAGGAGGAGCTGAAGTTCGTCGCGCTCCAGCTCTCCTCGTTCGGGACCGTCGTCGGCGAGGCGGAGGAGATGTACTTCATGGCGGACTCGAAGTTCAGGAGCCTCCAGATCAGGGCCGAGGAGCTGGAGCAGAACGTCAGGAGGGCGCTCGAGGAGGTCGAGCACCGGAAGAGGGTCTGGAGGGAGAAGCTCGAGGAGCTGGTCAGCGAGGTCAACCCCGTCTACGATGAGATCCTCTCCAGCGTTGGAGGCACCGGCGCGATCAGGGTCAGGGGGCTCGAGGACCCGGCGACCGCGAGGCTCGAGCTCTACGCCGGCTTCAGGGGCAACCCGGCGACGCTCCTCGACGCGAGGGCCCACAGCGGCGGCGAGAGGGTGCTGGCGACGCTGGGCTTCCTACTCGCGGTCCAATCGAGGGTCAAGTCGCCCTTCAGGGCCGTCGACGAGTTCGACGTCCACCTCGACCCGCTGAACAGGGAGAGGATGATGACGATGCTGCTCGAGACCGCCCGGAGGCACGGCGACGTCCAGTACATCATCATCACGCCCGGCAGGGTCCCCGAGATGGAGGGCGTCAACCTGATCGTGGTCCAGAACGTCTCGGGCCGCTCCATCGTGACCGGTGGTCAGGGATGAGGCCGGTGGAGGTAAGGGTGGAGGAGCTGAGGAGGATGGCGGCGGCCCTCGAGTCGGTCCTCAGCATGAAGGTCGAGCCCTTCACCGTCAACGTCGCCTCGCTCCTCAGGAGGCTCAGGTCGATCGTCGAGGAGAGCAGGGACCTCGAGACGGTCGTCCTCGACGCCGAGGTCCTCTACAGGGTCTCGGTGGTCCTGGGGCTCCAGCAGAGGTACATCCTCCAGAGCGCCTCCTCACTCCTGATCGACTCCCAGCTGGTCGTCGCGAAGGTCCTCAGGTCCGAGCCCCACGAGCTCGCCGCGGCCCTCGTCTCGGCCTGGCGACCGATCGCGAGGGTCGAGCACGTCACCACACCCCTTCTCGTCAGGGCTTACGAACACTTCCTCTCGCTCCCGGGGAAGCCGGTGAGGATCGAGGCCGGGCTATCCGCCGAGGAGAGGGCTCCGGGATGGGAGGCCTACGAGGCCGCGTTCGAGGAGGAGCTGAGGTCGCTGAAGTCGGAGCTCGAGTCCGAGGGAGGCTGGGTCGACTACTGGGAGTTCGTCTCGAGGGAGGGCGAACGCCGGAGGGCCAGCAGGGCGTATCTCCTGAGCTTCCTCATCACCCGAGGCGAGATTGAGGTCCAGTACGACCCGCTCAGGGAGGAGATCAGGGTAATGGCCGCGACCGCCCCACAGCAGAGGAGGGAGGGCGACGTCCTCTCCCTGGTGATATCGCTGGGCCGGATGGGGCGGGGCGGCTGAGCGCTAGACCGGTCCATGGCCAATCTCTCGCCCTCTGGGCTTCACTTCCGGCAGGGTTGAGTACCGGGTCCACTTTCGGGGCGCACTCGGACTTTCGGGAGACCCTCCGTGAATTTCCAGGACCTCGGAGGCCTCAGGGCCGATGGGCAGGACCGTCCCGACGTACAGGCAGAGGCTCCTGGCCGAGCTCGAGAGGTGGAAGTGCTTCAGGTCCGCGCTCCTGAGGGACGAGAGGTATGACTTCGACAGGCTGGTGGACCAGGCCTTCTCCTACGTCCACGCGGGCTCGATGTGCCCCGAGAGGGAGGCGTTCGAGGTGCTGGTGATATCGCTGCTCCTCGCCCACGAGTCGAGGCTCAGGTCGCTCGAGGGGGCGGCCGGCGTGGAGGCTCCGAGGGTCGGCGCGAAGGGGCTTGATCGGTAGGCTGCTGGACCTGAACTTCACGCCCGACGGCGAGGCGGTCGAGCTCTGGCTCAGGCTCGGCGAGTCCGAGGTCGAGAGGGTCCGAGTCGAGTGGATGCCCTCGGTCTGCGCGGTAGGGCCCGGAGGCGCGCTCGAGGAGCTCGCGAGGGCGTTCTGTGAGCGCTCGGAGCTGGTGACGGCCTCCGAGGAGCCCGGGAGGGATCCCAGGCCGGCGTTGAGGATCAGGGCGAAGGCCTGGGAGAGGAGAGAGGTCGCGAGGCTTATCGAGTCGTCCTTCGGAAGGTCAGGAGTCAGGGTCTACGACGTCGACGTCCCGGCGCTCCAGCAGTTCCTCTATGAGCACGGGCTCTTCCCGACCGCGCTGGTCGAGGTCTCCGGAGACCGGCTGAGGACCATCGACTCGAGGGAGGACGCGGACTACGACGTCTCGTGGGTCAGGGTCGCGGAGCTCGAAGTCTCGACGCGGCGAGGCTCAGCTTACCCGGGCCTCGACGAGCCCCTGGGTTCCGTGAGGCTGACCTCGAGGGAGGGGGAGGTGGAGCTGGACGGCGACGAGCCCGGCGTCCTCGAGGAGCTGATGAGGGCGGTGGAGCCCTTCGACGTGCTGTTGGTCAAAGGCGGCGACTCTTTCGCGATGCACTACCTCCGCCACAGGGCGTCGGTGAACGGCGTCGAGCTCGAGCTGGGGAGGGAGAGGTCTCCGAGACCGAGGAGGGGCTCGAGGGCCTACTGGAGCTACGGCAGGGTCTACAGGAGGCACAGCGCCTTCAGGTTGAGGGGAAGGGTCCACGTCGACCCTCTCAACTCCTTCGTCTACTCCCACACGGGGCTCTTCGGCCTCCTCGAGGTCGCGAGGACCTGCGTAGTCCCGCTCCACGACGCCGCAAGGTACACGATCGGGCAGTGCATGACCTCCCTCCAGTTCGAGGTCGCGAGCAGGAGGAAAGCGCTGGTGCCCTGGAGGGCCGGGAGACCGCTCTACTTCACCCTCGGGGAGCTCAGCGTGATGGACAGGGGAGGACTCACGCTTGACCACAGACCCGGAGTCTACTGGGGAGTCGCGGAGGTGGACTTCCAGAGCATGTACCCGATGATCATCCTGACGAGGAACGTCAGCGCGGAGACCGTGAACTGCGGGTGCTGCGGCGGCCGCGGGACGCCGATCCCGGAGATAGGAGGCCACACCTGCTCGAGGAGGGTAGGGCTGGTCCCGGAGGCGATATCGCTCCCTCTCAGGAAGAGGCTCGCGTACAAGTCGATGCTTAGGGAGGGAAAGGGCGACCCGGAGGTCCTCAGGGCGAGGTCGGACGCGCTGAAGTGGGTACTCGTCTCCTCCTTCGGGTATCTGGGCTTCAGGAAGGCGAAGTTCGGGTCTAGGCTCGCCCACATGGCCGTCTGCGCCCACGCCAGGGACGCGCTGCTGAGGGCGGTAAGGGTCGCGGAGCGAATGGGCTTCGAGGTCGTCCACGGGATCGTCGACTCGCTCTGGGTCAGGAGGGAGGGTGCAGCCGAGGAGGATTACTCGGAGCTGGTGAGGGCGATCGAAGAGGAGACCGGCCTGCCCGCGGCCCTCGAGGGGACCTACAGGTGGATCGCGTTCCTCCCCTCGAAGTCCTCCCCCCTCAGGCCCGTGAACGGGAGGTACTTCGGCTTCAGGACCGACGGCAGGGCCAAGTTCAGGGGGATTGAGGCGAGGAGGTCGGACACGCCGCCGCTGGTCGCGAGGATGCAGCTGGAGATGCTCGAAGTCCTCTCGAGGGTCGAAGCCCCGCAGGACCTGCCTGGAGCGGTGGAGGAGTGCTTCGGTGTGCTGAGGAGGTACGAGAGGGACCTGGTGCTGGGGAGGGTCGGAGTGGAGGACTTGGTGGTGACGGTGAGGCTCTCGAGGGACCCCTTCGGCTACTTCAACAGGGTCAGGCAGGCGGTCGCCGCGAGGAGGCTCCTGAGGATGGGCGTGGAGGTGGGGGCCGGGAGCGTCGTCAGCTACGTCGCCCTCGGGGACAGCTCCGCGCCCTACCCATCGGAGAAGCCCATAAGTCCGGCCTGTTGCTCGACGGAGTTCTACCTGAACGCGCTCAGAAGGGCCGCGGAGACGATCCTCTCGCCGCTGGTCCGTGCGGTCGCTGGGGCACGCGGCGGACCAGTCCCCGTCAGGGCCTCAGCAACACCTTGAGCGTCCCTGGAGACGACGCGGACGCAAAGGCCTCCCTGTGCTCCTCGAGCCTGTGAACGGCGTCGACCAGCCTCCTGACGTCGACCAGTCCCCTCTCGAGCGCCCTGATGGCCGGCCTGAAGGGCCCGCACCTCGAGCCCACGACGTGGACTTCATCGACGACGACCTTCGCGAGGTCGATCCTGTAATCGGCTGCGATCGTCGACTTCAGGACCAAGTAGCCCCGCGGCCTGACGAGCTTCAGCGCGGTCGCCAACCCCTCCGCCCTCCCGGTGGCCTCGACCACGAGGTCGTAGGAGGACTCCTCGCCCGGGGCCACGCCCTCGACCGCGTCGATCCCGAGCTCTCTCAGCAACCCGACCTTCCTCCCGTGCTTCCCGATCACCCTCAGCCTCGAGACCCTGTCCCTCAAGACCTGAGCGATCAGGTTAGCGAGCCTCCCGTCGCCGACCACGCAGGCGCTCCAGCTGGGGTCGACATGGACCTGCTCGAGGACCTCGAAGGCCGCAGCGAGGGGCTCCACGAAGACCGCCCTCTCGTCTTCCACCGAGTCCGGGACCCTGTGGAGGTTCTCGACCGGGAGCCTCAGGTACTCCGCGAACGCACCGTCCCTTCCCTTGATCCCGAGGACCGTCCTGCTCCTGCAGTGCCTCCTCAGCCCTATCGAGCACATGTCGCACCTTCCGCAGGCGGCGTTGATCTCGCCCACCACCCTCGCGCCCACGAGGTCGCTCCTGTCAGACTCGACCACCTCGCCGACGAACTCGTGCCCCGGCACCCCCTTGAAGCCCGCGTAGCCCTTGAGTATCTGGAGGTCGGTGCCGCATATCCCTGCGAGCCTGACTTTGATCAGCACCTCCCCGTCCCGCTCGACCCTATGGTCCTCGACGAGCCTGATCTCCCTGCCGTTGAAGTAGAGGGCCCTGCACTCCACCATCTCAGATCACGTGCGGGAAGACGACGCCGTAACCGTTCAGCCTCAGGTAGACCGAGAACGCCGCGAGGAAGAGGACCGTCGCGGTGAAGGCCGCGTCCCTGGCCCTGAACCTCAGGTCCAACAGGTAGCTCCTCTTCGCCGTCGGGACGAAACCCCTCGACTCAATCGCGAGCGGCAGCTCCCCGAACCTCCGCATCGTCGTGATGAAGAGCGGCACGATGACCGCCGCGGAGTTCCTCATCCTCGAGAAGACGTTGCCCTTGACCAGGTTGACGCCCCTCGCCCTCTGGGCAGCGAGAATCGTCAGTCCGTCACCGACCATCGCTGGGATGAACCTGAAGACCGCGGAGACCCCGAAGGCCATCGAATAGGGCATCCCGAGCTTCGTCAGCGCGAGCTCCAAGTCCTCGATCCTCGAGGTGGTGAGGAGCAGGAGGCCCGAGAGGACCATCGCGACGAGCCTGAAGGCGACCGCGAGGGCGTACATCACCGACTCCTGCGTGAACGTTACCCCCGCGAGCTGAATGAGGACCGTCTCTCCGCCCCTCCTGAAGAGCGGCCAGAGGACCAGGCTCATGACTGCCAGCGAGACTAGCCCAAACCAGAACATCTTCAGCCTCGAGGCGACTCCAGACGCAAGGACCATCGCGAGCACCGCAGCCAAGACGGTCCCCGTGTAGAGCGGGTGGTTGAAGACCGAGGACCAGACGAAGACGCAGACGACGAACGCGATCTTCGCCCTAGGGTCGAGGGAGTGGAAGAAGCTCCGGCCCTCGACGTAAAGGATGTACTTCGTCACCTCAGCCCACCTCCACGTGCTCTAAGAACTCCCTCGGCGTGAGGAGCGTCACGCCCGCCACCCTCCTCGAGAGCTCGCAGGTCTCCGGCGGGAAGATGTCGTGCTGCGCCAGGAGCTCGGCGTTGGAGAAGGCGACCCTCGTCGGAGCGTCGAGGACGATCCGGCCGTCGGCCATCATGACGGTCCTCGTGCAGTACTCGGCCACGACCCACATCTCGTGGGTTATGGTGATGACCGTCGTCCCAGCCCTGTTCAGGTTGAGCACCGTGTTCATCAGGGCCCTCGTCTCGCCGGGCGAGAGGCCGGTCGTGGGCTCGTCGAGGATGACGACCCTTGGGTTCAGGGCCAGTATCGAGGCGACCGCGACCCTCTGCCTCTCGCCCTTCTGAAGGAAGAACGGGTCCTCGTTGAGGAGGCGCGTTATCCCCATCATCTCCGCGACCTCCCTAACCCTCCTGTCAACTTCGGCCTCGCTGAGGCCCCTTGCCCTGAGGCCGTACGCAAGCTCCTCGTAGACCGTCTGCGAGAATATCTGGTAGTCGGGGTTCTGGAAGATGTACCCGACGTCCTTAGCCCTCTCGGAGACGTCCTCCGCCGTCGCGTCCCTCCCGAAGATCCTCACCCTGCCCCTCTTCGGCCTCAGGATCCCCATGATCACCTGAGCGAGCGTAGTCTTCCCGCTCCCGTTCTGCCCGATCAGCGCCAGCATCTCTCCCTGGTGGACCCTGAAGTCAACGCCCTTCAGGACCCAGTTCTGGCCATCGTAGGCGAACCAGACGTCCTCGAGCTCCACGGCGAGGCCGTCGCCCGGGGCAGGCCTCTCCTCCGGCGTCCTCACCCTCTTGACCCTAGGGAAGACCCGCAGGGCCTCGTCGAGCAGAACAGGGACCGAGTTGCTCCTGACCCTCATGTCCCAGCAGATCTCCGCGACCTCCGGCGGCTT
This sequence comes from Candidatus Calditenuaceae archaeon, assembly GCA_025058175.1. Classification (GTDB taxonomy): domain Archaea; phylum Thermoproteota; class Nitrososphaeria_A; order Caldarchaeales; family Calditenuaceae; genus Calditenuis. Next base: position 8,556 of record JANXED010000005.1, read on the forward strand.
CAGCCCAAGCGACCTGAGCTCCTCGACCATCCCTAGTACCTCCTTCGCATCCCCCTCCGCCGCCACCTTGCCGTCGACCAAAAGGATGACCCTGTCTGCGAACTCCGCGACCTTCTCGAGGCGGTGGTCGACCAAGACCAGCGATTTGATCACCTCCTCGTCCAGCAGCCTCCTCATCACGTCGTAGACCTCCCTCTTCCCCCTCGGGTCGAGGTCGCTCGTGGCCTCGTCGAGTATCAGGACCGAGGGCTGCAGCGAGAGCAGCGAGGCTATCGCGAGCCTCTGCTTCTGCCCCCCACTGAGCGCGAACGAGTACCTCTTCTCTAAGCCCGTGAGCCCCACGAGGTCCAGGGCCCACTTGACCCTCCTCCTGATCTCCTCCCTCTCAAGTTGGAGGTTCTCCGGCCCGAAGGCGACCTCAAGCTCGACGGTCGTCCTGAAGAGCTGGACCTCGTAGTCCTGCATCACCATCGCGCAACTCTTGCTGATCTCCCCGACCCGCTTAGACGTCGTCACCTCCCCGTACACCCTCGCCTCTCCCCTGAAGTCGTCGTAGACGCCCATGTTAGGTATCAGGCCGGCCATCACCTTGCAAAGGGTCGTCTTGCCGGCGCCCGTGGGCCCGATGATCGCAACGACCTCGCCCTCCGAGACCTCAGCGCTGACGCCCTTTAGCGCGTAGTCGTTCGAGCCGCGGTACTTCACCCAGACGTCCCTTACCTCGACGGCCTTCACCATGGGACGGCCATCAATCCTCTCGCCCTAAAGATATACGCTGAGAGCTGACGGGTACAGGTTGAGAGGGACCGAAAAATTCGGGCTTCAGTCCTTCGCCAGCAGCGCCATCCCGACCGCGAAGATAAGGATGAAGACGCCGCCAACCGTCAGGAGGGGCGCGCCCGCGAAGACCGGTGCGAACTGCAGCAGCGGCTGGCCTAGCCCCACACCGACCAGTATCGTGACCCAGGTGCCCACGACGCCCGCGACGAAGACCAACGCGGTCCCGATCCTGTGATAGGACTTGACCTCCGACGGAGTGTACTGGTAACCCTTCATCACGTCGGTCCAGAGCCAGCCCGCCCTCTTCGCCCTCGGGTAGACGAGGGCCATCAGGATCGGGGCGATGATGCCCGCAGAGATCAACTCGTTGAAGAAGATGATGAACGCGAGGAAAGTGAACGGCACGAACCCGACCAGCTCGGTCCAGTAGGGGATTATCAGCGCGACGACTCCCGAGTGCACCAGTATCACGAACTCGTACTTCAGGAGGCTCGAGAGCGTCCTGCAGTGCGGCTCCTCCCTGAAGACCCTGTGCCAGATCTTGTAAGGCACGAGCCCGAGGAAGAAGTTCCCGATGAACCCGCCGATGCTCCCGATCGTCAGCGCCCCGCCCAATATGTCGAAGCCTATCAGGTTCCCCACGGCCGAGCCCCACGCAGCCGCCGGCCCGAAGAGCAGGCTGGTGAACGGAGGTATCGCGTTGCCAGGCCTTATCGCGGTGACGCCAGGAATGATCCATATCGGGAGCGCCGCGAAGACGAAGAGCAGCGCGGCGTAGAGTCCTGCGGAGACGACGAACGCCGTGATCATCTGCGTGTAGCGCCACATCGTGAAGATTTCCCTCATGACGTCCATGATCGCTCGACTCGGTATAAAACAGTTCCGACGCGTGGCTCGCCAAGTAAAATCAGCCCGAGGCGCAGAGACGCAACACGGCTTCGACACGCGACGGCCCGGTCGCGGTTGTTCGCCAGCTCTAATCTTAAATATGAAACAAAAGCTTTAAATCAACGTCCCATGAGGATTTGAAGTGTGCGTATATGTAGTTTATATAATCTATATGCAATATTTAAATCTGAACCAAAAACCTCTATTACAGCCATGGCGGTGGTGCAGAACCAGGTCAGGAAGGAGGAGAAGGTCGTCACGAGGAGGAGCTATGCGGCCGGCTACAGGTACTGCTCGAGGTGCAGGGTCTACCACCTGACCGACAGCGTGAGGTGCCCATACTGCGGGATCCTCCTGAGGAACTCGCCTAGGAAGAAGAAGCCGGTGGACCCATCGAAGTACGTCAGGATCGAGTGAGCTCAAGCTGAGCTGGGCGGCAACGGACCGAAGAGCCCGATAAGCTATTAGACGACCTGGGCCTCCCCCCAGCGGAGTGTGGGAGGAGGAGTACAAGCGGAGGTACGTCTTCGCCGCCGATTACGGGACCAGCGACTACAAGTACGGGCCGATAACGCTCGGCGAGCGGCCGCAGGTCATCGAGAACAGGGGCTACTTCCCGGAGCCCTCGATCGTCTCGAGGATAATGGGCGTCGAGAGGGAGGTCGTCGTGGGCAAGGACGTCGTGCTCTTCCTCGAGAGCGGCGCGGACTTGCTGAGCAGGATGGTTTACCCTATGAGGAGCGGGATCGTGGGCAAGGACGACGCGAGGGCATGGAAGGTGATAAGGGAGCTGACGAGGGCCTCACTGGAGGAGTTCAGGCCGAAGGGCGTGGGGTTCAACGGGTTTTACGTCGTCGCGGCGCTCTCCGCGGTCGCACCGAGGTACATGTACGAGCGGCTCTTCGAGGTCCACTCCGAGCTCGCGAAAGAGGGACTGGTCCACTCCTCGACGATCATACCGCAGCCCCTCGCCGTCGCCATCGCCCACAAGGCGACCTCATGCGTCGTCGTGGAGAGCGGGCACGGAAACACCCAGGTCACGCCGATCTCGAGGGCCCCGATCAGGGGAGCAGTCGTGGCCCTGAACAGAGGAGGGGCCGACGCGAACGCGATTACCGCGGAGATCCTCAAGGACGCGGGGTACGGCGACCTCGCGAAGGAGGAGGCGCTCGTGAGGAGGGTGAAGGAGCACCTCGGCCTGCTTCCGCTCGACTTGGACCGCGCGGTCTCCTTCGCGAGGTCGAACCCCTCCCTAGTCCATAAGGCGATCAAGGTCCCGGGGACCAGGATCAGGATCGACCTCGGAGAGAACTCTTGGGCGAGGTTCCTGATCGGCGAGTACGTCTTCGACCCGAACAAGGAGGTCTTCGAGAGCTACTTCAAGCGCGGGATGCCCAGGCCGAAGGACGTGAAGTTCGGCGACACGGTCTTCTACGGCACCACAACGGTGGCCGACGCGATCATCTCCGCGGTCGAGAAGTGCCCGGTGGAGCTCCAGCCTTACCTCTACTCGCAGATCATCCTCTCGGGAGGGAACCTTTCGTGGTCGGTCCCGCAGGAGCTGAGGGGCGTGGCCTCTGACGCGGCCGCCAGGGTCAAGAAGGACCTCTCGGAGAGGGGAGTGGAGAACGTCAACGTCAGGTCCTCCGAGGAGCCCCAGTTCACGGTCTGGAGGGGCTGCATAGTCTTCGGGTACTCGGTCCCCGCGAACTATGAGTGGTCCTGGGAGAGGATGGAGGGATGGATGAGGTTCAGGTGAGGCCTTTTGGGGTGCGACGTGCTCTTCGACGTCCTTACACCGAAGCAAGCCCTCTTCTTCTGGGCCGTAGGCCGAGAGCTCGAGGCCCGAGGGATCGAGGTCTCCTACGTCGCTAGGGACTACGAGCAGCTGGACTGGGTCGAGCGCGAGCTTCGGCTCGGGGCCCTGAAGGTAGGGAGGTTCGGCGGGGAGGGGCTCGAGGGGAAGCTGGTCGCGAGCACCGAGAGGCAGGCGGCCCTCATCGATGTCCTCAAGGAGCTCAGACCGAAGATCGCGGCCTCGAGCGGGTCGATCGAGCTCTGCAGGGTCGCCTACGGACTCGCGGTCAGGCACTACCTCGCCTCCGACACGCCCCACTCGCCGGTGAACAGGGTCTGCGTCCCGCTCTCCGACCTCGTCGCGACTCCCCGCTACATCCCAGTCTCGGAGTGGAGGAGGTGGGCAACTCCCTCGACCAGGTTCCTGAGGTACAGGGCCCTCGACCCGATCGCGTGGATCAGGAGGCTGGAGGGCCCGGTGAGTCGTAGTGCGGGGAGGAGGTACGTCCTCGTCAGGCCGCCGGAGAGGAAGGCGAGCTACCTCAGATCGGGTGGTCTGGAGGAGACCTCGGCGGTGATCCGGGCCCTCAGATCCAACTACGAAGGCGAGGTGCTGGTGGTCGCGAGGTACAGGGACGACGCCTCCCAACTCTCGGGGGTCTCCGGAGACCGGGTGAAGGTGTTGAACGAGCCGACGCTACTGCTGCCGCTGATCGCCGGCGCCGACGCGGTCTTCTCGGGCGGCGGAACCACGGCCCAAGAGGCCGCACTGCTCGGCGTCCCTACATTCACCTTCTACCCCGGCGAGATACCTGCAGTCCACAGGTTCCTGATCAGGAGGGGGCTGCTGAAGGAGGTAGACCCTGAAAAGCGTTCGATTGCGGCGGCGATCGAGCTCGCGATGGAGTCCGGGTTCCGAAGGAGGCTGATGGAGAGGGCGAGGAGGCTGAGGGGCTCAATGGAGGACCCCGCTGAGGCCCTCGCGAACGCTATTGCGGCTGGACTGGAGTAGCTTGATGGACCGGCGACTCAGATGGCAGCCAGGTGGTAGGCGCTGAGGGTCTTCGCGGACCTGCAGATCCACTCGAGGTACTCGGGGGCCACGTCGACCAAGATGACCCTCGACGAACTGGTCTACTACGCCGACCTCAAGGGAATAGACCTGATGGGGACCGGAGACGCCCTTCACCCGCTCTGGCTGAGGGAGCTGATCGAGAACACCGTGGAGGTCTCGCAGGGCGTCTACGCGTACAAAGGAGGAGGGAGGGTGAAGTTCGTCGCGCAGACGGAGGTCGCGACCGTCCACGACTACGCCGGGAGGACGCGGAAGATCCACCACGTGATCCTCATGCCGAGCCTCGAGGTCGCTGGCCAGCTCTCGGACGCGCTGAGGGGGTACGGGAACGTCGAGTCCGACGGGAGGCCAGTTCTGAACGTCAGGCCGAGCGAACTGGTCGAGGTCGTCCTTCAGACGGAACCCAGGTGCTACGTCTTCCCCGCACACGCCTGGACTCCCTGGTGGTCGATCTTCGGGGCCTTCAGTGGCGTCGACGCGGTAGAGGAGTGCTACGAGGACAAGGCCGACCGGATCCATGCGATCGAGACCGGGTTGAGCAGCGACCCGCCGATGAACTGGAGGGTGAGCTCGCTCGATCGATACCTGCTGGTCAGCTCCTCTGACTCCCACAGCCCCTACCCCTATAGGATAGGGAGGGAGATGGTCGTCCTCGAGCTGAAGGACCTCTCATACGACGGCCTCTACGCCGCCCTCACCCGCTCCCCGGGCCCTTCGATGGCGGTCATGACGGTCGAGGTCCCCCCGAGCTACGGGAAGTACCACTGGTCGGGACACAGGAGGTGCGGGGTGGGTCCGCTGAGCCCGAAGGAGGCGAAGAGGCTGAACTACGTCTGCCCGAGGTGCGGGAGGAGGCTCACGAAGGGCGTCGAGGACAGGGTCGAGGAGCTCGCCGACAGGCCTGAGGGTTACAGGCCGGAGGGCGCCCTAGACTTCGTCTACGTACTGCCGCTGCAAGAGCTGATCGCCCTGAGCAGGGGCGAGGACCCGAACGCGACCAACCTGATGTCCAAGGCGATATGGGGCGAGTACGTGAGGATGGTCGGGGCCTTCGGGAGCGAGATTCGGGCCCTCCTCGAGGCGCCAGTCGGGGAGATCGCGAGGCTCACCGACCCGGTACTCGCTCGGCTGATCGAGAGGATGAGGAGGAACCAGCTAGAAGTCGTGCCCGGGTACGACGGCCTCTACGGAAGGGTCAAGCTGCCTGAGGGCATCGGCGCCAGCGCTAGGAAGATGACGCCGAAGTCCGAGGTCGGGAGGAGGCGCACTAAGACCCTCGACGAGTACTGACGGCAAACCCCGCGGTCAGGCGAGCCTAAGGGAGTCCAGGTTGTTCGGCGCGTAGACCGAGGCGCCGGGAACCACCTTCCTAGCTACCGGGTACATGGCCTGAATCGCCTCGGGCTCGCCGTGGATGAAGACGACGTTCTTAGGTCTGGTGGAGACCCGCTTGAGGTAGTTGATCAGCTGCTGCCTGCTCGAGTGGCCGGAGAAGCCATCGACCTTGTCGACCCTCATCCTCACGGTCAGGGCCTCGAACTTCCCCTCCTCGTTCATCACCTGGACCTCCCTCATCCCCTTCAGGATCTTCCTCCCCAGGGTCCCCTCGACCTGATAGCTGACGAACTGCAGCAGGTTCCGCTCGTCGCCGCAGAGCCTCCTGAAGTACGCCAGGACCGGACCTCCCTCCATCATGCCCGAGGTGGCGAGGATGATCGCGGGCTCCGTCGACTGGAGGACCTCCTCCCTCTGCTGGGGGCTCCTGACCAGCGTGAAGTAGTCGGAGAGGAAGACGTTCCCGACCTGTTCCATCTCGGCCTGGAGCTTGCCCGACATGTACTCGGGGAACATCATGTGGATCGCGGTGGACTCGATGAGGAGGCCATCTAGGAAGACCGGGACTTCGGGGATCACCTTCTGCTCGAAGAGCCTCCTGATCACCAGCATGATCTCCTGAGCCCTCCCGACCGCCGGGACAGGTATCAGTACCTGACCTCCCTCACTCACGGTCTGGGATATCCTCTCGCCTAGCATCCTGACGCTCTCCTCCCTCGTGTATGGGACCGGAGTCGCGCCGTAGGTGCTCTCGAGGATCAGCGTCTCGACCCTCGGGAACTTCGTGACTGCGGGGCTCAGCATCTCGGTCTCCTCGTACTTGAAGTCGCCGGTGTAGACGACGTTGTGGAAGCCGTCGTCGACGTGAAGGTGCGCGATCGCGGATCCTATGATGTGGCCCGCGTTGTAGAAGGTCAGCCTCATGTCGGGGGTTATGTTGGTGACCACGCCGTACCTGAGCGTGACCGTGTACTGAGCGACGGTCCTGACGTCGTGCTCGGAGTATGGCGCGAACTCACCCTCTTTCCCTATTAGGTTGAGGTAGTCGAGGTGCTCCATGATCATCAAGGGCAGCGTCGGCTCCGTCATGTAGACCGGGCCCCTGTAACCGTACTTGAAGAGGAGCGGGAGGGCCCCGTGGTGGTCCATGTGTGAGTGCGTGACGACGACCGCGTCCAGCTCCTCGATCAGGTCTGGGTAGGAGTCGAACCTCGGGAAGACGTCGTGGATCCTGGTCGCGCCGGCGTTGATGCCCGCGTCGAGCAGGACCGTGCTCTCCTTAGTCTTGACCAGCAGGCAGGACCTCCCGACCTGCATAGCTCCCCCGAGGAACGTGATGACGACCTCGCTGTCCTGGAAGAGCCTGTCCCTGAAGACCCTCTCGCCGATCGACCTGAGGATCTCTATCCGCTCGGGCCCGGCCCCGTAGATGTACCTGCTCACCTTCTCGACGGTCGTCGAGGTCATCGGCGGAGCCCTCCTCACCGTCACGACCCACCTCAACCTGTTCTCGAGTTCAGCCACGACGGCCTCGTCGATCGGGACCACCACGTCCTTCGTCTTGATGGTGACGATCACCTCTCCCAGCTCCTCGTCGATCCGGAGGCTGTACTGGTGGCCCGCGAACGCCTCCGCGACCGCGGCCTCCGCCTCCTCCTTCGGGGCCCTTATCGAAGGGTCGGGCCTGATCACGACCCTCTTCTTGATCATGCTCACCAGCTCCCTCGCGATCCTGTTCCTGTCCGCGAAGACGTCGGGCCTGTCGGTGTAGATCGCGATCCTCGGCCCCTCATAGTCGATCTTGGTCGCGACGCGCTGCCCCTGACCCACCGTCGCTAGATAGCTTAAGATCTCGTCCCTGATCGAGCTAAACATGAGCTTTCTTTCACCTTCTGGGCGACAGCCCTACCTGAACCCGCTCCGTCTTTATTTAAGTGTAAATCGTTCGGCATCCCGGCCCGCGTTGAGCTCGCACAACCGGTGCGCGCCCTCGCACACCACCTAAGCGACGGGCAGGACGCTGCAGAGTCGTCACGACACCCGCCGTATGACATACCAGTGACACCCTGGGTGCGCGCCTCGGGACGGTTTATCTTCAGGAGAGGTGTAAGAGGGGGACCGAGTTGCAGGACGACGTGGTCAGCGTCACCAGGGCCCACCTCTTCGGGACCTGGAGGAAGCAGAGGGGGTGGACGCCCCTCAATGCCGTGAAGGGAGAGGGCTGCTACGTCCTCGACGCCTCGGGGAGGTCGATCCTGGACTTCTCCTCGATGCTGGTCTGCGTCAACCTCGGGTACTCGAACAGGGCGATAGCCGAAGCCGTAGCGTCGCAGATAGGCACGCTGCCTTACGTGATCCCCTCCATGACCACCGTCGTGAAGGCCGAGGTCGCCCGGCTCCTGAAGGAGGTCCTGCCCGAGGGCCTCGAGAAGTTCTTCTTCTCGACTTCAGGGACAGACGCGGTAGAGGCCGCGATCAAGATCGCGAGGCTCAAGACCGGCAGGCCCAAAATCCTCTCGAGGTACTTCTCCTACCACGGGTCCACGAGCGGCTCGATCGCGGCCAGCGGCGAGGTGAGGAGGTGGTTCGTCGAGCACTTCGGGAAGGCCGGAGACGTCGTCTTCGCACCGCCGCCTTACTGCTACAGGTGCCCGTTCAAGCTGAAGTACCCCGAGTGCGGCATCGCCTGCGTCGAGGTGATCGACCACATCATCAAGAACGAGTTCGGGATAGCCGGGATCATCTTCGAGCCTGTGGTGGGCACGAACGGCGTGATAGTCCCTCCCGAGGGTTACATGGAGAGGCTACAGGAAATAGCGAGGGAGAACGACGTCCTCCTCATCGACGACGAGGTGATGACGGGATGGTTCAGGACCGGGAAGTGGTTCGCGGTCGAGCACTGGGGCGTCAAGCCCGACATACTCGTCACCGCGAAGGGTCTCACCTCCGCGTACGTCCCGCTCGCGCTCACAGCAGTCAGCAGGGAGATCGCGGAGCACTTCGAGGACAACTTCTTCGCGCACGGCCACACCTACGAGGCTCATCCGGTGGGGCTGGCGGCCGCTAAGGCAGCGATCCAGGAGTACAGGAGGCTCAGGATCTGGGAGAACGTCGAGAGGGTCGGGAGGTACTTGGGCAGGAGGCTGAGGGAGCTGGAGGAGAGGCACCGGTCGGTGGGTGAGGTGAGGGGAATCGGGATGTTCTGGGCAATCGACCTGACCAGGGACAGGAACACGAGGGAACCCTTCAGCGTCTACGCCGATAAGTACGCGGGGAACTCGACGATGGCCGAGAGGTTGGCGGCAGAAGCGCTCAAGCGCGGAGTCTACCTCCTCGGCTACGTCAACAACCTCGTGATCGCCCCTCCCCTCATCGCCACCGAGGCCGACGTCGACAGGGGAGTTGATGTCCTGGACGAGGTCCTCAGGGTCTCGGACCAGGAGGCGAGGGGCTGAGCTCAACCGATCGATATCATCAGGTACGAGACCACTATCGAGACGTAGATCAGGGAGAAGGAGATGAGGGCGGCCACGTGCCACCTCATCCTCCTGACGTAGGAGAGGCCGGCCGCGAAGACGAGGAACGAACCCACCTGGGAGACCACTAGGACCAGGTTCGCGGTGACGCTGTTCGGGAGCGGGAAGGTAGCCTCGAACTGCCCGAGCCTCATGACCCTATCGACGAAGGCCGCAGCGGGGTAGAGCGACATCGGGAGGAGCCCGAGCGGCAACAGGGCCAGCATCTGCCTCCACTGACCCCCGAACGTGATCAGCGACGCGAGGAGGCCCTTCACCCCCTTGAACCTGTCGGGCGTCCGGCCCGAGAGCCGCTCGTAGAGCTCCGAGAGGGCCGAGAAGTACCCGTAGGTGAGGAGGGCCGTGGCCGCGAGGCATACCGCGAGCCCGTCGACTGAGAAGTGCCTGAACTTGTAGACGTGGAGTATCAGGAGGACGAACTTGCCGTTGAGCAGGAGCGCCACTAGCACCGCCGCGGAGAGGGCCGCCGTCAGCGCCCCGAACCTCGGCCTTTCGACGAAAGGGCTGATCAGCCACGTGGGGACGAAGACCTGGCTCAGCAGCTCAATTGCCCTGCTCCGCCTCTGGTCAATCTCCTCGAACGAGAGGTCTTCCCTCGTCTTGAGGTACCTATAGACCTGCTCCCCAAGCTTGGTGAGGACGTAGTTCCGCTTGTCGTCCTGAGCGACGAGGTCCCTCAGCTGCCTGAGGTTGTAGTAGAGGGAGCCCGTGCTTATCCCGAGCTTCTCCCTCAAGGCCACCGCGCCTATCTTCCCGGAGTCGCCGACGACCTCGATGATCCTCCGCCTTATGCGGTGCCGGAGCAGCCACAAGAGCTCCCTCTCGTCGATGCCTTCGGCCAAAATCTTCACACCTACGGGTCACCGCGTCCGCTGGATATTTACCGTTTATTCGGCGGGAGCTTCACGGCGGAGCTTCGCATGACCTTAAGAGAAGGCGCTGGGCCTGCACTTCGGATGAAGGACGACGGGCCCGAGAAGTCGGTCTACAGGGCCGACAAGGAGAAGGAGAAGGTCCTCAGGGAGCTGAAGGCGCTCGGGACCAGGATAGTCAACGACCTGAAGAGGGGGAGATGGCCCTCGGTCGAGCTGCCGTTGAGGACGACCAAGAACATCGTCTACGACGCGGACCTCAGGCAGTACGTCCTCGGACCGAAGAAGGCGGTCAGAACCCTGAGCAACATCAGGCACGTCAGGCCCTTCGCGCAGATGGTGTGGCTGATGAAGTTCTCAAAGCAGCTGATCGAGTCGGGGAAGACCTCGACACTCAGGGACACGTACTACGTCGCGCTGGGCGAGAACGTCGACTTCGAGGACCAGGACGAAAGCGACGACATCATCTTGGAGCTCGAGAGCGTGCTGGGTCACCCGAGGGAGGACTTCAACATCTTCCCGGAGGAGAGGGCCTCGATATACGGGGACCTCGTGATCGAGTACACCGTCCCCGGTTTCAGGGGCAACAGGGTCGACCTATCTACGCACCCGGACGGGTATGCGATAGGCCCGGCCCTCACGACCGCCGAGTTCGTCAGGTGCGGGGCCGAGATGGTCTTCGTGATCGAGAAGGGCGCGGTCTTCAGCAGGTTCGTCGAGGAGAGGGCCGACAAGAAGTTCAAGGCGCTGCTGATCCACACCGCGGGCCAGTCTCCGAGGAACTGCAGGAAGCTGATCAGGAGGCTGAGGGAGGAGCTGGACCTCCCAATCTACGTCTTCGCCGACGCCGACCCCTACGGCGTCCACATAGCCTCGGTCCTAATCCACGGCTCCGCGCTCTCCGCCCACATCAAGCAGCTCAACGTCCCCGACGCGATCTGGGCAGGCGTCTACGCCACGGACATCACGAAGTACAAGCTGCCCTCGATGAAGTTCACTGACGTCGACGAGAAGAGGCTCTCTGAGCTCCTGGAGGACCCCAGGTACCAGGCCGACCCGTGGAGAAGGGAGGTGAAGTACTTCGAGAAGCTGAAGAGGAAGGCGGAGCTCGAGGCCTTCTCGAAGTACGGGCTCGAGTTCATCGTGAAGGACTTCCTCCCGGAGAGGCTCGCGGAGCTCCAGAAGCGGTGAGTTATTAGGCCGGCGGGACGATCGCACGTCAGGGTATTGGTGCTGAGGTTCGCGGGCGAGAGGCCGGCGGTCCTGATAGAGAGCTCGGGGAGGAGGTACCTGCTGGTCACGGACGTCCACCTCGGCTACGAGCTGGAGCTCGCGGCTAAGGGCGTAAGGGTCCCTCCTCAGGCCCCTAAGGTCACCAGGCAACTGCTCGAGCTGGGCGAGGAGTCTGGAGCCGAGGTGCTGGTCCTCTTGGGAGACATCAAGCACAGGGTCACCGGAGTCAGCTGGAGTGAGGAGGTGGGCGTGAGGACGATGCTCTCAGAGCTAAGCAGGAGGTTCGAGGAGGTGGTGGTCCTCCCTGGGAACCACGACGCGGGCATCTCGGAGCTCGCGAAGGACACGGCGAGGCTCGCGGGGAGCAGGGGCATCAGGATCGGGGGCTACTGGGTGATGCACGGCCACACCTGGCCCCTCCCCGAGTCGCTGGACGTCGACGCCTACGTCATCGGACACACTCACCCGACCGCGGTGATCAGGACGCCCGAGGGGGACCTCAGAATGAGGGTGAACCTGGTCCTGAAGGGCTCGAGGTCCAGGCTCGCGAGGGCGATCGCCGAGAGGCCCGGTTACGCCGAGGTCCTCGAGGTGATGAGGCCGAGGGGGACGGTCAAGCTGCTAGTGCTCGCGCACTTCAGCCCCATGGCTCCCGGCGTCGACGTGGCGGAGCTCCCCGGTTCGCGGAGGACCAGCCCGCTTTTGAGGTCCGGCGCCTTCGACGTCGCGGAGGCCGAAGTCCTGAGCACGTCGGGCGAGCTGCTCGGGAGGTTGACGGAGCTTGGGGTCGAGGAGGAGGCTTGAGCCCGAGGAGGAGGCGAGGAGGCTCGCGGAGGAGGGAAGGGTCAAGCGGTACGTCTTCAGGCCGAGCGGCCGCGTCGTCTGGGTCGTGGTGGGCAGGAGGAGGGAGTACATCGTGATGCCCGAGGTGAACTACTGCACCTGCGACGACTACTACTTCAGGGTGATCAAGGGTCAGAAGCCCTCTTGCTACCACATAGCAGCCGTGAGGACCGCGATCTCGGAGGGGAGCTACGTCGATGTCGAGGAGGAGGACAGGTGGTTCTGGCACCTCCTCGACGAGTGGCTCGATTGGAGCGGGTGAGCGCGCTCCGCGTAAGTCCGTGAGGAGCGAGGCCCCTCGGGTCCGGCAGAGAACCCCTTTTCGGGCCCTTCGGCCCCTTTGTAATCCCCGGGCCTCACCTTCCAGACCCAGACGAAGCTCGTGAGGAGGTTGACTGAGAAGGCGACCACGACCGCAAGGAAGTACGCGACGAGGTGGTTCACCAGCAGGACCTTGTTCAGCAGGTAGAAGGTCGCGAGGTTGACCGCGATGCTCCCGACCCTCGAGGCGTGGAACTTCAACAGCCTGGCCGCGAACCCGTTGTTCGGGTCTCCGCCTGCGCCGAAGGTCCACCTGTCGTTGATGAGGAAGTTCGCGACGAGCGTGACCTCCGTGACTAGGGCAGCGCTGAGGAAGGACTCCGCGCCGAGCAGGTCCACCATCCCGAACATCATCGCCTCCGCGAGGACGAGCGTCGCGACCCCTACCGTCACAAACCTGTACGTCCTCCGGTCCCTAAGGAGCGCGAGCCCGTAGGACCAGGCGACCCTGAGGGCCCTCAACCCGCGGGCCCCTCGTAGAGCGACCTGAGCACGCCTAGGTCCCTGGAGTAGTCGCCGCGCTCGTCCTCGGGCGTCTCGATGATCATCGGGAGCCTCCTGAGCTTCGGGTGGTTGATTATCCTCCTGAAACCTTCCTTCCCGATGTTGCCCAGGCCGATGTGCTCGTGCCTGTCGAGCCTGCTCCCGAGCCCTCCCTTCGAGTCGTTGAGGTGGAGGACCTTGAGTTCTCTGATCCCGACCAGCTCGTCGAAAGACCTGAGGGTCTCCTCGAGGCCGGTCGCGGACCTGACGTCGTAGCCGGCTGCGTAGAGGTGGCAGGTGTCGAGGCAGACTCCCACCCGATCCCCGAACGAGAGCCTCCCGAGGATCTCCTTGATCTCCTCGAACCTCGAGCCGATGCTCCCCCTCTGACCAGCCATGTTCTCGAGGAGGAGCACGCACTTCGGGTCGGCCTCGCCGATCGCCCTCTCGACGGCCCTAACGACCTGAGACGTTCCGACCTCAACTCCCTTCCCGAGGTGGCTCCCGATGTGGCAGACGAGGTACTCGATGCCGAGCGCGTCGCACCTCCTCAGCTCCTCGACGAGCGACCTGACCGACCTCTCCCACCCCTCCTTCACCGGCGAGGCGATGTTCGGGAGGTACGGCATGTGGGCTACGACGACCTCGTACCGCGCCTCTCTCCTCCGCCTCCTGAACTCCTCGACCTCCTCGTCCCTCAGCTTCCCGGCCCTCCAGCCCCTGGGGTTCCTCGTGAAGATCTGGAACGTCGTACACCCGAGCTCCTGGGCCCTATCGACCGACTTCGCGATCGACCCTGCTATGGAGACGTGCGCGCCTAGCAGCATCCACGATCACCGGTCCCCCAGACCATAAATGCTTGTCCCGTCGGCCTGAACCGGTCCTCAAAGCAGGAGCGGGATCAGGAACGACGACACCATCAGCGCGAGGTAGACCGCGATCGACCTCTGCGTCAACCTGGAGAGCCTCTCGAGCGCGTTGCCGCTGAGGGCCGGGACCTCCCTGTGGGCCACCTCGACGACCGAGACATCGGCCTCCTCCAACGACCCCACGGCCCTCCTCGCGAGCCTCTTCAGCCTCTCCGCGACCTCCCCAGCGCCCACCGCCTCCCCTATCGTCCTGTAGCCCCTTCCGCCGAGACTGACGCCGTTCACCGCGTGCGTGTCGGTAGTGAGGAACTCCACCGCGTCCCAGCCCTCCTCCCTCACGGCCTCGACGACCGCGGGCCTCACCTCGGGCAGAGCGTTGTTCCCGTCGACCACCGCCATCGCGAGCCTGTACCCGTTCACCTCGAGCCCGAAGACCGAGAGCCCCGAGGGCCCCATTCCGTCGGTCGGTCCGATGTCCTCGGGCACCTCCCTGGCCAGCGCCACTCTCGGCCTGCCGGTCACCCGGTCAGAGCGGCCTACGAACAGCTCGAGCGCAGCCCTGATTCTGGAGAGCTCCCGATCGGAGAGGCCGTTGTAGCCGTCCATGAAGGAGTTGTGCGGGTCGATCACCCTGACGCCCACGCCGGAGAAGGGCTCCTCGAGGGACTTGGGGAAGTCCTCCATCGGCATCGGGTGGAGCGTGGCCACGACGAACGTCCTCCCGCAGGCCTCGAAGCCCGTCACCGTGACGCCGTCGACCTCGCGCTGGGGCAGGATCGACGCGGTCCGGGAAGGAGTTCCTTTGTGACTCGCGACGGTGTCCGCGACCTCGGTCACGACCCTCATCACGGAGCCCGAGTCGGCGACGTCCGCGTCGTGCCCTGCGCACCCCTTCACCACCAGGGCCTCGACGCCGCGCCTCGAGAGCTCCAGCTCGACCTGGTAGTTCAGCATCGAGCTCCCGACGTTCCTGAAGGGTCCGAAGTGGAAGTCGGTCACGACCAGAGCTAGCCTCCTTCCGGAGGAGGTCCTGAAGACCACCGCGGTCGACGCGAAGTCCCTCCTCCCCGAGAGGTGCACCAGCTCCCGCTCGAGGTGGCCCGAGTCTCCCGCGAGGACCGTCCTCGCGAAGCCCCTCGCTAGCCTGAGGGGCGTGGTCCCGGAGAAGCCAGTGGAGAGCGCTGCTAACGAGGCGGCGGGCGCGAGGAGCGTAGCGGCGAGCGAGACAACGACCTGGTAGTGGAGCTCGGGCCGCGGCAGCGCGACCGAGTACCTCACTAGAGCCTCGGCCACGCCGGCGGCGTAGCCCCTGATGGGCCCCTCAAAAGCCGCGAGGACCGTGACCCTGACGTACCCGGAGAGCGAGACCGACGCGAGATAGGCCTTCCAGGTCCCCTGATCGCCCTGGGCTAGGACCGAGTAGCCCGTGCCCGCCAGGGAGGCCGCGAGCCCGAAGTAGTTCTCGAGGAGGGTGAGCATGTTGAGCCTCCTGAGCGTGACCACCCTCGACCCCGCGTAAAAGGTCCTCGAGGAGACCAGGTTGACGACCATCGGGAGGATGGCCATCGACGAGGCCCAGGCGACCAGTTCGGTCGGGGAGAGGGCGGCCAGCTCGACGACCAGCGCGGTCACGAGGGCCGTCGCGAGGACCAAAAGGGGGGCGAAGTCTGCGCCTGGGGGCCTGAAGAGGAACCTGTACTTAGATGCGATCCCCGAGGCGTCGACCAACCCGGCCGGCCACGAAGAGCGCTCACTATATCCATGACGTCACCGCCCCCGCAGTGAGTCAGATCACTTCAGCGGGTGTCCCTTCAGGTCTATGACGGGCTTCGGCGAGAAGCCAGGGGGGTATATCGTCTCCTCGAGCGGCCTGCCGGGAGGGACCATCGGGAAGACCTTCTCGTCCCTGCTGACCGGGACGTCCAGGACCAGGGCCTGCTCGCTCCTGATGGCCCTCCTGACGTGGGAGACCAGCTCGCCGTAGTCCTGGACGAAGTGGGCCTCCACCCCGAACGCCTCCGAGAGCTTGACGAGGTTCGTGACGTCGGTGAAGTCGACGTCCTTGAACCTCCTCTTATAGAAGAGGTCCTGCCACTGCCTGACCATCCCGAGGCTCCTGTTGTCGAAGACCACCGTGATCACGGGGACGTCGTTCTCGGCCACGTTCGCGAGCGTCTGGCAGGTCATCAGGAAGCTACCGTCGCCGTCGAGGTTCATGACCACCCTGTTCGGCGCTGCGACCTTCGCCCCGAACGCCGCCGGGAGCCCGAAGCCCATCGTACCGAGCCCGGCGCTGGTGATGAACGTCCCCGGCTCGAGGACCTTGTAGAAGAGCTGGGCCCACATCTGGTGCTGCCCGACGCCGGTCGTCACGATCGCGGACCTCGGGAGCTCGTCCCTGAGGAGCTTGACGACCCTCCAGGAGGATAGCGCACCGGAGTCGTCCTGGGAGAGCATGTACTCGTCGTAGGCGGCACCGATCCCCTTCAGCCTCGGTATCCAACCGGGGTCCACGTCGGACCTCCCCGACCTGATCGCCCTCAGGAGCGACCTCAGCGCAGCCTTGCAGTCCGCCTGGACGAAGACGTCGGGCCTGACGACCTTCGAGTTCTCCGAGGAGTCAACGTCGACATGTATCAGGGCCTTGCCCTTCCTGAACTCGCTCGCGGGGCCAATGGCCCTATCCGAGAGCCTCGTACCCACCGCGATCACGAGGTCCGCCTCCACCATCGCGAGGTTCGCCTCGACCCTCCCGTGCATCCCCACCACGCCGAGCACGTTCATGTGGTCCTCGGGTACGGAGGTCTTCCCGGGCGTGGTTGTCACCACAGGGGCCAGGATCCTCTCGGAGAGCTCGAGGACTTCGTCAGTGGCGCCGCTCGACCAGACCCCTCCGCCAACGAGTATCAGCGGCCTCCTCGACCTGGCGATCAGCTCCGCGGCCCTCGAGACCGCTTCCTCGCTCGGCTCCGTCGGCGTCCTCGCGAAGCCCGGCTCGGGCTCGACCGTCAGCTCCTCGCCCACTTCCTCTTGGAAGACGTCCCTTGGAACGTCGACCAGTGTCGGGCCCGCCCGCGGAGACGCGGCGCAGAAGTAGGCGTTCACGAACTCCTGGGGGAGCCTCTCGGACCGGAGTACGGTCGTCGCGTACTTAACGTGCGGCAGGACCATGCTCACGATGTCCGACTCCTGGAACGCGTCGGTGCCCATGAAGGGCCTCGTCACCTGCCCGGTTACAGCGACGAGGGGCGCGCTGTCCATCGAGGCGTTCACCAGCCCCGTGATCAGGTTCGTGGCCCCCGGTCCCGAGGTCGCGGACGCGATCCCGGGCCTCCTCTTCACCCTGGCGTACCCCTCTGCCGCGTGGGCAGCTTGCTGCTCGTGCCTCATCAGGTAGCTCCTGATCTCCGAGTCGAGGAGCGCGTCGTAGAAGGGGAGGTTCGCGCCCCCGGGTATCCCGAAGACAGCCTCGACCCCGAGCTCCTCCATCGTCCTCACGAGCTTCTTGGCCGCGTTCAGGACCCATCACCACCTGTTCTCATGCTGAGGGCCTGCGAGACCGCGCCTCCCACCGCCATCGCGACCGCCATCGCCGGGTCGTGGGCGAGCCCCCTTCCGACGAGCGTCGAACCGTTGAACCTCAAGACCACCTCGGCCTCCGCAGGGCACCTGTCCGGGTTGGGCGGGACGTATACGGAGCACTCGACCACCTCCACTGGGCCCAGGACCCTCGAGACGACGTTCGCGACCGCCGAGATCGAGGCGGAGACCGGCGACCTGCCCCTCCCGAACCCCGTGACGCGCTCGCCCCTGAGGAAGACCTCTACCTCGCCAGAGACCTCCCGACCGTCGGCCCTCAACGAGACCGAGATCACCTCGAGGGGCTGCGAGGAGACCAGCGACGGGTCGTCCCTGACGAGCCCTAGCAGGAGCTGCTCGGTCAGCCTCGCGCCCGTGTCCGCGAGCTCCTTCACCCTCTCCAGGACCCTCTTCCCCTCCTCGAGGTCAAGCTCGAACCCGTGCTGCCTGAGGACCTCGACGACCGCGTGGGTCCCCGAGTGCTTCCCGACCACTATCCTCCTCCTCTTCCCGACCAGCTCCGGAGCTATCGGCTCGTAGGTGAGGGGGTTGTTGATGACGCCGTGGACGTGAATGCCGCTCTCGTGGCTGAAGGCGTGGTCCCCGACGACCGCCTTGTTCCTCTGGACCACCATCCCGGTGAGGCTCGAGACCAGCCTCGAGACGGCCGCCAGCTTGCTCAGGTCTATCCCGGAGTCGACGCCGTAGAGCACCTTCAGGGCCACGACCACCTCCTCCAGGCTCGCGTTCCCAGCCCTCTCCCCGATCCCGTTGACCGTGACGTGGACGATCTCGGCTCCGCCCTCTACGCCCGCGATCGTGTTGGCGGTCGCTAGGCCCATGTCGTCGTGGCAGTGGACCGCTACCGGAAGGCCCGTGGCCTCCCTCACCTGCCTCGCCAGCTCCCTCATCACGAGCGGAATCGCGACTCCTACCGTGTCGGGGACGTCGAGGCTGTCCGCGCCCGCCTCTGCAGCTCCCTTGTAGACCCTCAGGAGGAAGGACCTCTCGGACCTCGTCGCGTCCTCGCAGGAGAAGTGGACCTCGACGCCACGCGACTTCGCGTACTCGACGCTCTCCACCGCAGCCTCGTAGACCTGCTCCGGCGTCATCCTGAGCTTGTGCCTCATGTGGATCTCCGAGGTCGCGATGAAGACGTGGACCCAATCGACCCCCGCGTCCACCGCCCTGTCGATGTCCCTCCTGTCGCACCTCGCCAGCGCGCAGACCTTCGGCCCCAGACCCAGCCTCGAGATCTCCCTCACCGCCTCGTGCTCGCCCCTCGAGACGGCCGGGTAACCGGCCTCGATCACCGCGACGCCGAGCTCAGCCAGCGCCCTCGCGACCTCCACCTTCTCCTCCTTCCTCAGCGAGACTCCCGGCGTCTGTTCTCCGTCCCTCAGCGTCGTGTCGAAGACCTGCACCCGCTCGGGGAGGAGACGGAATGCGTCCCGGACAACGCTGCCCCACGACACGGTTCCCACCTCAGGGGGCAAGCGCCGGCGGGGAGGAACGTCGAGACACGAACTCGTTCGGCTCCGCGAAGTGACAGTTCCGAACTCCGGTCAACCCACGTGCCCGAGCAATAGGCACCACCGGCTTGCACCGACGCGGATTCTGCTCCGATTTATACCTTCCTAAACGACCGACGGTCGCAGACCTTCGAGGGGTATCGGCTTAATTACAGTGCCGGACGCTCTCTCGGCGTTGAGGGAGCCGAAGTACCAGGTCGAGGTGAAGCAGTCCTCCAGGGCCCTAAGGGTCGAGAGGCAGCTAGTCGAGGAGCTGAAGGGCTCGCTCAGCGCGAAGGTCATCTCCCGGATGAGGAAGGAGTACGTCGACTGCCCGGTCGCGGGCGCACAGCTCCCCTTCCTGATCTGCTACAACTGCACCTCGTTCATCAGGAGGGTCTCGGGGGTGGTCCACTGCGAGGGGAAGGAGCAGAGGCTGAGGGACAGGACATGAACCAGGGCATGGTCCTCTCGGGGCTCGTCACAACGGTCTTCGGCGTGATATTCCTGCTAACGGGCTTCATCCCGCTCGGCGCCCTGATACTCGTCGGGATCGCGATGTTCGTCATCGGGATAGGGGCGCCGCCCTCGGAGCCCGTCACCCCTCAGGACCCGACGAAGAAGTTCTGCTGGTACTGCATGGAGGAGATCGACAAGGACGCCACGACCTGCCCCTACTGCGGCATAGAGCAGATCGAGGAGGGGAAGAAGCGGGGATAGAATTAAAGCGGGCTGGCGGGCGATACGGGCATGCGCGTCGCGCTTGCCTACAGCGGAGGGCTCGACACGACCGTCTCGATCAAGTGGCTCCAGGAGAAATACGGTGCGGAGGTGATCACGGTTACCGTCGATGTCGGCCAACCCGAGGACTTCGAGGAGGTCGAGAGGAGGGCGTACACGGCTGGTGCGGTCAAGCACTACCTGATCGACGGGAAGGCGAGGTTCGCGGAGGAGTTCGTCTCTAAGGCGATCAAGGCGAACGCCCTTTACGAGGGCGAGTACCCGGTCTCGACCGCACTGGCGAGGTACCTGATCGCGGAGGAGGTGGCGAAGGTCGCGAAGGCCGAGGGCTGCGACGCGGTCGCGCACGGTTGCACCGGAAAGGGGAACGACCAGCTGAGGTTCGACGCGACCTTCGCGGTCCTGGTCCCCGAGATGAGGGTGATCGCGCCCGTCAGGGAGTGGGGGATGAGCAGGGACGAGGAGGTCGAGTACGCCAGGTCTAAGGGCCTGAGGCTGGACCTGAAGAAGAGCAGGTTCAGCATCGACGAGAACCTCTGGGGCAGGTCCCTCGAGGCTGGGGAGCTGGAGGACCCGTGGAACGAGCCGCCCTGGGACGCGCTGAAGTTCGTGAGGCCTCCGTCAGAGTGGAGGGACGGCGAGGACCTGGTCGTGGAGTTCGAGGGAGGCGTGCCGGTCGCGGTCGACGGCGAGAGGATGAGACTCGACGCGATGGTACAGCACCTGAACTTCAGGGCCGGGAGGCACGGGGTCGGGCTGATCGACCACATCGAGGACAGAGTTGTAGGCCTGAAGTCAAGGGAGGTCTACGAGGCACCGGCCGCGACCGTACTGATCAGGGCCCACAGGGACCTGGAGAAGCTGGTGTTGAGCAGGAGGGCCCTCGCCTTCAAGAGGCAGGTCGAGGAGGAGTGGGCCTGGCTCGTCTACGCGGGGCTCTGGTACGACCCGTTGAGGGAGGCGCTGGACGCGTTCGTCGAGGAGACCCAGAAGGCCGTGGCCGGCGAGGTGAGGTTGAGGCTCGAGAAGGGCGCGCTGCTGGTCAGGGGGAGGAGGAGCCCTTACTCGGCTTACGCGGAGGACCTGATCACGTACTCGGCCGCGAGCAGGTTCGATCAGCGGGCCGGAGAGGCCTTCTCGAGGATCTGGTCGTTGGAGTCGCAGATCGTCAACAGGGCCAGGGGGAGGTTCAGGTCCGGCCGCTGAGGAACTTCTCCCTCACTGCCTCGAACCGCTCCTCCGCTCTCCTGATCACCGACTCCTCGTCCATCGTCAGCACCTTTCCGTCCATCACGACCGGTTGACCGTCCACGAGGACGTGGGCGACGTCGCGGCCCGTCGCCGCGTAGATGAGCAGGGATACTGGGTCGGTGAACGGGGCCAGCGAAGGGCTGCCGGTCCTGACCACTACCACGTCGCCCCTCTTCCCCCTCTCCAGCGTGCCTACGAGACCTTCCAGTCCAAGGGCCCTCGCTCCACCGATCGTCGCGACCTCGAGGGCGTCCCAGGCCGTGAAGCGGTCCGGTCCGTGGAGCGCCTTCTGGAAGAGTGCCGCGACCTTCATCTCCCTCACCATGTCGTAGGAGTCGTTGCTCGGTCCCCCGTCGCACCCCAGGGAGACGTTGACGCCCTTCTCGAGCATCCTCGCGACCGGCGCTATCCCCGAACCGAGCTTCGCGTTGGAGGAGGGGCAGTGGGCCACCGAGGTCCCGGTAGCCGCGAACGCCTCCAAGTCCTCCTCCGAGAGCCAGACGCAGTGGGCGTAGACCCTCTTCCTCCCCAGCAGCCCGAACCCCCTCAGGAAGGACGAGGGCGTGAAGCCCCTCGAGGCGAAGTAGGCCACGTCGTCCCTAACCTCCGCGAGGTGCATGGTGATGCCCGCGCCGGTCTCTTCCGCGAGCTCCGCTGCCCTTCGAAACATCTCGTCCGAGACCGCTCCCGGCGTCCTGAGCCCGATCCAGAAGTCGATCCTGCCCCCGCCAGCGCCGGCCCACTTCCTCCTCGCTTCGAGGAACTGCTTGAGGCACTCCTCGCCGTCCTCGACCATGCCCTCGGGGAGCGCGTTCCCAATCGACGCGTAGCCCTGCAGGTCCATCACCTTCTTCGAGAGCACGGCCCTAATACCGGACCTGAGGACCGACTCGGCTATCCCGTCGATACCGTACCTCGCGTGGAGCCCTGCCTCGAGGAACGTCGTAGTCCCGGTCCTGAGCATCTCGAGGACGCAGAGCTCTGCGCTGGCCCTCCCGTCCTCGTTGTCGTAGACGCCCTGAAGCCTCCAGACCCACTCCCTCAGCCACGGGATCAACGTGACTGTGTCTGGAACGAACCCGCGTATCAGGGCCTGGGCGAGGTGAACGTGCGTGTCGACCAGTCCTGGTATCGCGACGCCCCTAGGCTCGTCTATCACCAGGTCGTCCTTAGACCACTTCCCAACGCCGTCGCGCCCGCCGACGTACGAGATCTCCCCGTCCTCGACCAGAACGGCTCCGTCCCTGATGACCTCTCCCCTCCTCGCGACCGAGACGACCGCGCCGCACCTGATGAGGACCCTCTCGACTCTACCCATGCCCCTCCCCACCGGCCTTGAGCTTGTCGACGACGCCCGCCTCCTTCAGGAGCCAGTAGACCTTTTCAGGGGTCATGGGGACCGAGGTGGGCTCGACGCCGCACGCGTCCGCGATCGCGTTGGCTATCGCCGGCGCGACCGAGAGGATCCCGACCTCGCCTATGCCCTTCGCGCCGAACGGCCCCTCCTCCTCGAAGGTCTCGACGGGTATCACATCGATCCTCGGGGAGTCCTTCGAGCTCGGTATCAGGTAGGTGGAGAGGTCCCTAGTCAGCAGGTATCCGTCGGCGATCTTGGCGTCCTCCATCAGCGCGAACCCCAGCCCCTGGACCACCGCGCCCTCGATCTGGCCGGTGAAGTTGAGCGGGTTGATCACCCTTCCAGCGTCGACGACCGAGACGACCCTCGGGACCGTCACGGACCCCGTGAGGACGTTCACGACCACCTCCGCGACCGTCACGCCGAACATGAAGAAGAGGTGCGGTATCTCGAGCGTACCGGGTATCGGCTCGACCTTGGGGACCTCGTAAGTCCCGACGACCCCCCTCCCCAGCCCCTTCGCCTCCAGCCTCTCCGCCAGCTCTCCGAGTGGGACAGGCCTCCCGGAGTCGACGACCGCGCCCTCCTCCGTGAACGAGACGCTCGAGGGCCTCTTTCCCGTCTCCGCCTCGAAGAGGTCCTTCACCCTCTCCGCCAACGCCTCAACCGCCCTCCTCAGCGCGTTCCCAGCCAGGAAGACCTGCCTCGACGCCGAGGTGACGCTGGTGTCAGGGGACCTCTCGGTGTCCGCGAAGAGCACTCGGACCCTCTCGACGGGGACCCTGAGGAGCTCGGCGGCGAGCTGTGCGACGGACTCCACCACGCCCTGGCCGATCTCCGTGAAGCTCCCGCCCACTACGACCGTTCCGTCGGGGTTCAGCTCGAGCGAGACGCTCCCCCTGTCGGGAAGGGCGCCGATCGTGTAACCCTTCATCCCGGCCGCGACGCCTATCCCCCTCCTCAGCCACGGGTACTCGAGTTCCACCGGCCTCCCCCTCTCCCTCCAGAGCGGGTGCTCCCTCGCGGCCCTGAGGCAGTCGTAGATCCCGACGCTCCCCTCCATCCTGTTCCCGAAGACGTAGACGTCGCCTTTCCTGACCGCGTTGATCATCCTCAGCTCGATCGGGTCCATCCCGAGCTTCCTCGCGATCCTGTCGACCTGCCTCTCCATCGCGAAGAGCACCTGCGGAGCGCCGAAGCCCCTGAAGGCCGAGGCGACCATGTTGTTGGTGTAGACGAGGTAAGCGTCGATCTTCGCGTTCGCGATCCTGTAGGGGCCGTTGCAGTTCTCGATCGCGACGTCCAACACGGCTGGACCCAGGGCCGCGTAGGCTCCGGTGTCGTAGATGATCTCGACCTCGTTGGCGAGCAGCCGGCCGTCCCTCGAGGCAGCGGTCCTCATTCTGATCACCGCAGGATGCCTCTTGGTCCCAGAGACCATCGACTCCTCCCTCGACAGGACGAGCCTCGCGGCCCTCCCGGTCTTCATCGTCACCAGCGCCAAGTGTATTTGGACCGAGACGTCGTCCTTCCCTCCGAACGCTCCGCCGACGTAGGGCGTAATCACCCGTATCCTCTCCGGGGGGAGGTCGAGGGCGTGGGCGATCTCGGCCCTGTCGCGATGAGGGGACTGTCCTCCGGCCACCACGACTATCCTCCCCTGCTCGTCGAGGTAGGAGATCCCGGCCTCCGTCTCGAGGAACGCGTGGATCTGGGTGCCGGTGGTGTAGGTCCCCTCGACCACCACGTCGGCCGCCGCGAAGGCCGCCTCCACGTCACCGAACCTGAGGCTGGTCTGTCTGCAGACGTTCCCGCCTTCGTGGACCTTCGGCGAGTCGGGCATCATCGCCCTGACCGGGTCCGTCACCGGGGGCAACGGTTCGTACTCGACATCGATCAGCCTGACCGCCTCCGAGGCCGCCTCCCTCGTCTCGGCGGCCACCAGCGCGACCGGGTCGCCGATGTACCTGACCTTGTCGTCGCAGAGGACTGGCCTGTCCTTCACGAAGACGCCGAACCTGTTGACTGGAACGTCCTGGTGCGTGAGTACCGCAACTACTCCGGGATAGGACTTGGCCCTTGAGGCATCGATCCGCTTGATCAGGGCGTGTGGGTACCTGCTCCTTAGGACCGAGACCCAGAGGAAGTCGTCGGGGAAGAGGTCGGAGGCGTACTTCGCCGCGCCGGTCGCTTTCTCGAGCGCGTCCCTCCTGACAACCGGCGCACCGACGTAGGTCGTCCTGGAGGTCAGAGGACACCGACCTCCCTCGCGATCCTCCAGAGGGTCATGAAGACGTAGTTGACCGAGAGCTCCCTGCGGTACGCCGCGGAGCCCCTGACGTCGTCGATCGGCGAGATGGACCTCAACACTGCCCGGGCCGCCTCCCACATGACGTCCTCCCTGAGCCTCCTCCCCTTCAGGGCCCTCTCGGCCTCGTGTGCCCTCACGACCGTAGGCGCGACGGCTCCCAGCGCTATCGCAGCGCCCCTCACCAGGTCTCCCTCGAGGTCCAGGAGGACCGCGCCGTTGACAACCGATATCGCGTCGCCCTGCCTGAGGCCGTGCTTGAAGAAGTGGCCCACCTCGCCCCCCTTCTCCGCTCTCAGTCGGACCTCAACGAGCAGCTCGTCGGGCCTCATGTCCAGCCTCTTATAGCCCCTATAGAACTCCGTGATCCCGACGGTCCTGGTCCCCTTGAGGCTGGCCAGCTTCAGCTCCGCGTCGTGGACGTAGAGCGCGGGGAGCGAGTCCGCGGCGGGAGAGGCGTTGACGACGTTGCCGCCTATCGTCCCCTTGTTCATTATCTGGACCGAGCCGACCGTCTCCGCGGCCTCCGCGAGGACCGGCGCGTGCCTCCTGATCACCTCTGAGGAGGCGATCTCGGAGAACGTCGTCAGCGCGCCTATCGCGATCGTCTCGTCCTCGTGCCTGACGTACTTCAGCTCCCAGAGCCCCGAGACGTCCAGCAGGTCGGACTTCTGAACGGCACCAGACCTCATCTGGACCAACAGGTCCGTCCCTCCAGCGAGCACCTTGATACCCCTCCTTTCCGCGAGGACCCTGAGGGCCTCGTCCAGGTCCCTGGGGACCAGGACGTCGACGTCGTGGAGGAGGACCTCCAACTCAGGCACCCGCCGCCCTCAGGACCGCGGCCACGACCTTCGCGTACCCGGTGCACCTGCAGAGGTTCCCCCTTATCGCGTCCCTCACCTCCTCCTCAGTCGGCCTCGGGTTCCTTGAGAGGAGCGCGTAGGAGGCCACGATCAGGCCCGGAGTGCAGTGGCCGCACTGGACCGCGCCCGACTCGACGAACGCCCTCACCAGCGGGTGTCCCGGATCGATCCCCTCGATCGTCGTGACCCTCCTCCCCTCGACCTGGGTCATCGCGGTAAGGCACGCGTGGACTGGTTCGCCGTCGATGAGGACGGTGCACTCGCCGCAGTCCCCCCTAGCGCAGCCCTCCTTCGTCCCGGTCATCCTGAGCTCGTACCTCAGGACCTCGAGGAGCGAGTACGCAGGGGGAGCCCTGACCTTCACCGGTTTACCGTTCAGAACGAAGCTGAACTCCCTCTCGATCCTGTGGACCATCCGTGACGTTCCAAACCCCCGACTGAAGATAAAAACGTGAACCGTCTCTCCGGGACGCGACAGACATATCAGAGACCGGGCCCGTCTAGGCGAGAGATGCTGGTCTACAAGGGGAGCAAGGAGGCGGTCGCGAAGGTCGTCGAGCGGATCCTCTCCGACGACATCGGCTCGAGGGCTAACGTCATCGTCAGGGACGCGGCGCAGCTGACCGGAGGCCAGGGCCAGTACGTCAGGGTGCTCGGGACAGAGGAGCAAGAGGCCAGGGTCAGGGAGCTGGTCGGGCTTGAGCTCGAGGAGGTCAAGGGTGAGGAGCTCGAACGGGTCGTGAGTGCGCTCCGCGAGGAGGACGAGAGGGCGCTCTCGGGGATGGGGATGATCTTCGGCGGCGAGTAGGACCCGGCGTGCTGACGTGTCACATGCATGCGACTGTATACCGTATATTATCATGATGCATACGTGACGAATGTTTAATGGGGACGCTTGATAACATTAATGATACAGGGAAATCGGTCTGGGCATCTAGGTTCATAATGGCGGCGATCATCTAGGGCGCCCTGGCCACCGCGAACACGCTGTTCTGGGTGGTAGGGCAGCTCGGATTCCTGAGGCCGGAGGTCAGCAGGGTCATCGCCTTCGGCAGCGCGGGGACTTGGTTCACGGTCGGGTACACGACCTACCTGATCGTCGGCGTGGTCGCGATGGCGGTCACGGCCCTCTTCTACCACTACATCGAAAACGTGCTCGGTAAGCCCTACACCGGCATAGCCAACACGTTCGCATGGTTACACTTAGTACTGATGAACGTCGGCGTGGTGGGTGCGACTTGGATGATGATCGGAGGCTATCAGGGAGGAGCCGCCATGCTGCCGCCCGCCGTCGGGGGGGGGGGGATGGAACGCGACGATGGTGCACGTTAACGTCTTCTACGGCATCCCGCTGGGTTATCCGACGTGGATAGCGCTCTTCATCTTCGTGCTAGCTGCCGGGGTCATCTTCGGAGGGCTTGGCTACCTGATAACTTGGCGGAGGAGGTAGACTGCCCCTGACTTTACTCATCAGTATTTTTGTGACACGCGCTTTTTCATTTGTCGCGCAGTTCCATTACGGATGCGCCAACATCCCAATTTGCCGCACAGCGTGGCTTAGGTGGTCAGCCAGCTCGACATGCTCTCGGTGGACCTGACTATCCTCGCGCCCTCTGAAGCGAACTTCCTGTAGTAGAGATCGGCGGCCTCGGTGTAGTCCACAACGCCCTTCACGACGACCGGAGAGGAGCAGTCGTCGAGCAGGAATACCTTATTGACCAAAGCTGGGTCCCTCTCCTTGAAGGCGTTGATCAGGTCCTCAACGGTCCACGCGACGCAGTGGCTCTTCGCCTGACCCGCGACCAGGATCACGTCGTATCCGCTCAGCTCCTGCACGAGCTCCACGTCCAGAGCACCCAGCTTCTCGCCGTCGGGGCCGGTCTTGACCTCCGGCTGCAGCGCTGAGTAGTGCTCGGTGAACGGGTTCGTCCCCTTGATCCTGATGAAGGGCTGCGAGGCCCTCGCGATCGAGTGGAAGAAGACCGCCTCCTCAACCGCAGAGACTATCGCGTGGCCTATCCCTCCCAGCATCGCGTGGAACGGCCATATCGTGAGCTCGTACTTTCCCGACCTCTCCAGCGACTCGACGTAGTGGAGCAGGTGCCTCTGGGCCCACTCTCTCGATACCCCCAGCGCGTTGCAGGCCTCCGGGTCCACGGACCACCTCCCGCGCCTCACGTCCTCGACCGAGATCCTCGTGTAGGGCTCAGGGTGGTTTCCGTCCCTGTCGACTAGGAAGGTCTCGTGGAAGATCTGGTAAGCTTGGTGAGTGTCCATCGTCAGATAGATCCTAGTTATGTTCTCGAGGTTCCTGTAGACGAACTGGCAGAGCCTTACGTTGTCCTCGACTGCTCCTAGCCCAGACCTCCCGGCCACGAAGAGCTCGAAGCCAGGTACGCAGAAGGTGTTCTGGACGTCGATCAGTAGCAGCGCGACCCTGAGGTCGTCCTTCGACGCGGGCCTGACTCCGTACGTCCTAGCCCACCTCCTCGCGTCCCTCGCCCTCTCCGCGTACTCGACCCTCCAGACGTCGCCCACCAGCTCGGGCCTGAAGTGGGGAGGAATGGGGAGCTCCCTCATCGGGCGTTCCTGACTCGAGCCTGGAGATCAGCGTTCCCGAACCGGTAAAGCGATCTCGCTCGAGGACCGTTGCCTAGAAATTACACGTTAAAAAGACTCGTCCCCGATTGAGGTGGAACCGGGATGAGCCTCAGGCCGAAGATCTACTGCGCCGACGAGAGGACGATCCTCGAGGGTCGGGTGACCGACGTCTACTTCCTTAGGACCGAGGAGATCGTGAGGAGGAGCGGTCTTGGGGAGAGGAGGGTCTGCGCGGACGTCCACAGCTACGGCCTGCCCGAGGGGTACTCTTGGGCGGTCTTCGCGGGGCTCGAGGAGGCACTCAAGCTTCTCGAGGGCAGGAGGGTGAACGTCTACGCGATGGAGGAGGGCGAGGTCTTCAGGCCGATGGAGCCCGTGATGGAGATCGAGGGGCCCTACGCCGAGTTCGGTGTCCTCGAGTCCTCGATCCTTGGGGCCCTCAGGCACGAGTCCAGCGTCGCCACTAAGGCCGCGAGGGTGAGGCTCGCGACGTGGGGAAAGCTGCTGGTCTTCTTCGGGATAAGGTGCGTCCACCCGGCCGTGGCTCCCGCGGTCGACAGGGCCGCGTTCATAGGAGGATGCGACGCGGTCTCGGGCGTCCTCGGGGCCGAGATGCTGGGCGAAAGGCCGGTCGGGACGATGCCTCACGCCCTGATCATCCTCTTCGGCGACCAGGAGAAGGCGTGGATGGCCTTCGACGAGGTCATGCCGCCGGAGGTCCCGAGGATAGCGCTCTGCGACACCTTCGACGACGAGCGCGTCGAGTCCCTGAAGGCCGCGAGGGCGCTGGGGAGGAGGCTCCACGCTGTGAGGCTCGACACGCCGAGCTCGAGGAGGGGCAACATGAGGGCGATCGTCGAGGAGGTCAAGTGGACGTTGAGGGTGAACGGCTACGACTGGGTGGGGGTCTTCGTCAGCGGCGGCATAGACGAGGAGGAGGCGAAGGAGCTGGTCGACGTCGCCGACGGGTTCGGCGTGGGGACCTCGATCGCGTTCCCGCCATCGGTCGACCTGGCCATGGACATCGTCGAGGTAGACGGCTCGCCGCTCTCGAAGAGGGGAAAGCTCCCCGGGAGGAAGCAGGTCTACAGGTGCGAGAGGTTCCACGACACCCTCGTCCCGCGGACTATGGAGCTGGAGAGGTGTCCGACCTGCGGAGGCGAGGTGAGACCGCTGCTGAGGCCCGTGATGCTCAACGGAGAGCTGGTCAAGCCGATTGAACCTCCGAGGGAGATCAGGGAGCGGGTGATCAAGAGGCTCAGCGCGATCAGGGAGATGGACGGCCAACTCCCGCCGGTAAAGGTCTTCGCGTAGTCCGACCCCGACCCAGGGGACTTCACGCCGTCAGCCTCCCGGCGGAGCGGCTGTCACAACTTTCTAATAACGGACGCTCGCTGAGTCCCCCGTGTCGGAGGAAGGGGACCGAGTCAAGGTCACGATCGAGTACCGAGGACTTCAGACGTCGTTCGAGGGCGACCCTGAGGGAGTCGTCAGGGCGGTGAACGCGTTCCTCGAGAAGGTCCTGCCCTCCTACTCGCTGGCGAGGAAGCTCAGCGTCGACGTCTCCGCGGAGGAGGTGATCAAGGCCCTCGAGGGCTACGTGGTCCATGACAGGACGGTCGGTTTCGTCCATAAGCCGACCATCCACGGCCTCCCAGCGGCCGACCAGATCCTCTCGGTGCTCGCGGCGAGGTGGCTCGAGCACGTCTTCGGGATGAGGGACAGGCCCGCCGTTTCCCTGAAGGCGATCTCCGAGGCCCTGGGTCTGAAGAGGGGGACGCTGACCGCTGCGCTCTCCGAGCTGAGGAGGTCCGGCTGCGTCAGGAGCGCAGAACGGGGCGATTACGAGATCACGGCGGTCGGGCTTCAGACTCTTGCCGAGAGGCTTGCCGAGAGGTCGAGGCAGTGACGTCCGCGGGCTGACCCCTAGAGGGCGCAAAGTAGACGTACCTCCTGGGCGCGCCGCCCCTCGCCAGCCTCTCCTCCCTGACCAGGTCCAGCAGCACGTGCCCGACCGCGGTCGAGTCAAACCCGTACCCCCTCCTCGCGACCTCCCGAGTCACGTCAGAGAGAGTCCTCGGCTCCGAGAAGAAGCCCTCCGCCAGGAGCCTCTCGACGACCTGCCTGCAGGTGATCGGTTTCGGCCGCTCCCGCTCCTCCCTCTCCTCCAGCCCCTCCGCTCTCGCGCCGCCCAACGCCTCAACGACCCTCCTCACGCCCTCCTCGATCTGGTCCAGCCCCGCCTCGATCTCGACCTCATAGGCTCCTACCTTCAGCCTAACCTTGACTCTTTCAGTTGATTTTTCATGAGACAAGCCGGGCACCTCCAGAAAAATTTAATAGGAAGCTTCCTTCAATCAATTGATGGATCATGAAGGTCATGAGCGGTTTGATGAACATCATGGAGCACATCGACGTTCAAGAGTTTTCGCCGATATTTATGAGTGTAGTAAGAGACTGCATCGCTTCTTTCCGGTGGAGGGAGAGGCGTCCGCGCGGCTCACCGATCGTCTTCGGTGCCGAGGAGCTGCTCGACGGGTTCTGCAGGTCGCCCGACCTGAGCGGGTGCGAGGTCTACGAGCTACGGGGGCGGGGTACGCGGAGGAGCGTCGCCGCAGTCGACGCCTCGGTGACGGCGATCGGGCTCTGGGACGGAGGGGTGCTGGCCTCGCTGAAGGGCGCGGTGGTCCAGAGGTCCCACGAAGGGGTCAGGGTTACGGTCCTGGGCCCGGTCCCTAAGTACGTTCCTCTGGAGGTGACGGACGACCCCGTCGGCGACTCGGTGCTGCTCAGTGAGCTCAGGTGGTTCGAGAGGCACCTCCAGGCCTTCGCGGCCTCACAGGAGGGGCCGGAGCTGCTGCTGTTCGACTCTCCGCTCGCAAAGGTCGACAGGGGCGTGCTCGAGCTCTCCAGGAGCAGGCACGTGGTCGGCGTCGTCAAGTCGAGCCCGCTTGCCTTGATTCCAGGGGCCCTTGAACTCCCACCGACCCGCGGGGTCGGAGCTGTGGCCCTCGTCAGGGAGGGGGAGTTCGCGGTCACGGTCTCGAGGCTCTCGCCCAACGGACTACCGCTGAGGATTGACGTCTGGCCCGCGGACGGGTGGAGGGAGGCTCTTGAGGACGTCCTGACCAGCGACTGCCTCGTCCACGGTTACCCCGAGTCCCTGGCGCTGGCCCACGCGTACTCCAGGCAGACCTGGCCCGAGGTCTTTGCGTTGAGGTCGCTTCTGACGAGGGAGCTGCGCGCGGGGTGCATTGAGGCCCCGGACGTGAGGTCGACGGTCCTCTCGCCGTTCGACGGGAGATGAGGATCTACCGGAAGGCCGGCGACAGGGTGGAGCTCATCGCCCTCGGGAGGGACCTGAGGCTCGAGAAGGGCGACTACGTCCTCGCGTCGGACGGAAGCAGCACGCTGGTCCTGCAGGTGATAGACGTTGAGTACGCCGAGCTCCCCGGCGCCCTCGAGGAGACCCTCAGGGACCTAACGACCGACTCGCTCGTCCAGCTCGTCAGGCACGACCCTATGAACGTCGAGTCTCACGTGAGGGCCGTCAGGGACTCGAGGCTTGTGGTCACGAAGCTCAGGAAGGTGATCGGAGGACCCTCGATCTCGCTGCCCTCGAGGCACGCGACCCGTGTGAGGCAGGCCTCGCCGCTGGAGGTCCTGGATTTAGCCTCGGGGCACAAGGAGAGGTCGATCGAGCTCGGCGACGGCGTCGCCATCGACCCGAGGGACGTCGAGGGATGCGTGACGATAATCACGGGGAGGAAGGAGTCCGGGAAGTCCCACCTCGCGAAGCTGCTCGCGGTCTCGCTGGTCATGACAGGTTACACGGTGCTGGTCCTCGACATCAACGGCGAATACGTCTCATTGGGGACTAGGAGGGACGGAGGGAGGAGCGGGATTCACGACAGGATGACCGTGCTCTCGCCCGGCATCGACTACCTGATACCGCTGAACGGTCTCTCGCAGGAGGTCCTGGCCGACGTGATGACGTTCGCGCTCGGGCTGCCCCAGACCAGCTTAAGGGAGCTCCTGAGGGCCGCTAGGGAACTCAGGGAGTCAGGGGGGCTGACGTTCAGGGGCCTCTACAGGGCCGTCCTCCACTCGCAGATGAACGAGTCGGTGAGGGACGCGATACTGAACAGGCTTGCGGCCCTCGAGTCCTCCGGCCTCTTCACCGACGAGCGGGGCGCCACCGACGCGCTGGTCAAGGCCCTCGCGTCGCCTGAGGGGAGGCTGGTCGTACTGGACATGAGCTGCCTCGGCCCGTCGCAGAGGAGGATCCTCGTGGAGTACGTCTTGAGCGACCTGAAGGATCGGCTATTCGCAGGGGAGCTGGAGCCGCTGATCCTGTTCGCGGAGGAGGCCCACCTCTACCTCAGGGAGACCTACTGGGAGGACATCGTGACGAGGATGAGGCACATAGGGATATCGACGGTGCTGATCACCAACCAGCCCGACTCGATCCCCGCCCTGATCTACAGGCAGGCCGACAACGTCTTCATGTTCAACACGCGCAACGGCTCGGACATCGAGCACCTCGCGAGGAACCTCGACGTCGACGCGGAGACCCTCAGGTCGATCCTCCCGGACCTCGAGAGGGGACACGTGCTGGCCTGGGGTAAGGCGTTCAGCTTCATGCCGATCGCGTTGACGGTGAGGGACACGGAGTTGGTCACGCGAGGGGAGACGAGGCGGAGGTCCCTCAGGGGGGAGAGCGCCGAGGGCGTCATGTGACCGGTGCGGCTGCACGACAACTTATTAGAGGCCGCAGAGAACCTAAACTTAACATGGCGTTCGCTCTACAGGTCGGAGTCGGAACGCTCTTCGGTCTCCTCATACTGGTCATCATACTGATCGCGATCCTGAGGGCCGCCATCAGGGTGGTGAAGGAGTACGAGAGGGTCGTGGTCTTCAGGCTCGGCAGATTGATCGGCATAAAGGGCCCAGGGCTCGTCTTCCTGATACCGATAATCGACTCGCCAAAGTTGATCGACCTGAGGATAGTCTCGATAGACGTCCCGAAGCAGAAGATCGTAACTAAGGACAACGTCACCGTCGAGGTCGATGCGGTCGTCTTCATGAGGGTCGAGGACCCGCAGGCGGCGGTCCTGAGGGTTAGGGACTTCCTGATGGCCTCCAGCATGCTCTCGATGACCACACTCAGGGACGTGATAGGTCAGGTCGAGCTCGACGACCTCCTGACGAAGAGGGACGAGCTGAACGTCAGGATTCAGCGGATACTCGACGAGGCGACGGAGCCCTGGGGCGTTAAGATAACCGCTGTCGCGATAAGGGACGTGGTGCTCCCCGCTGACATGCAGAGGGCGATCGCGAAGCAGGCCGAGGCCGAGAGGGAGAGGAGGAGCAGGGTGATCATGGCGGAGGGCGAGTATCTCGCGGCCCAGAAGATGGCCGAGGCCGCGATGGCCTACGCGGCGAACCCGATAGCGCTGAGGCTCAGGGAGCTTCAGACTTGGACGGAGATCGCGAGGGAGAAGAACTTGATTATCGTGACAGAGGGCGGAGGAGGGCTGGGGAGTTTCGTCGCGACGGCGGCAGGAGTAGCGGGCCATGAGATCAAGAAGGGGAAGGCCGAGTAGCGATAAGAAGCTCGCGCTGCTACTGCTGCTAGCCGCGTTCTTAATTCCGCTCTCGTTGAGTTTGGCTCCCGCTGAGTCGCAACCGAGACCCCGGGTCGCCCTGCTCGAGGTCCAGGGCTACATCTCGACCGCTGTGGCCGAGTGGATCGAGCAGTTCCTCGAGACGGCAGAGATTTACGACGCGGTCGTCATCACCATCAACACCTTCGGGGGCTTAGGGGACGCGACCCTGAAGATCGTCGACGCCATAATGAACTCGCCTGCGCCCGTGGTCGTCTTCGTCTACCCGCCGGGTGGGCAGGCTCTCTCGGCAGGGACCTACATACTGATGTCGGCGGACCTCGCGGCGATGGCTCCCCACACGATCATCGGGTCGGCGCAGCCCGTGGTCAACGGAGTCCCCTCGCAGGACCCGAAGCTGATCAACTTCCTCGTCGAGAAGATTAGGACGATGGCCAGGATCCACGGACGGAACGAGACTCAGGCGGCGAGGTTCGTGACCCACAACGACAACCTCAACCCAAACGCCGCCCTGGAGAGGGGAGTAATCGAAGTGGTCGCTGAGGACGTCAGGGACCTGCTGGAAAAGGCTCACGGGAGGACGGTCAGGAGGCTAGGGGGCGAGGCGACGCTGAACCTCAAGGGCGCGGTGATCGAGAGGATCTCCAGGGACGTTAGGTCGGAGGTGCTCCATTTCCTGAGCGACCCGATACTCTCGACGCTCTTGATGTCGCTCGGCTTCCTGATACTGATCGTGGGCCTCACCAACCCCGGCATCGGGACCGAGCTGGTCGGGGGGATCCTGATACTCCTTGGGCTGATCGGACAGGGCTTCAGCGTCAACCTAGTAGGTCTCGGGATAATCATCCTGGGGTCTATCCTCGTGCTCTACGAGTTCTACACCGGTGGAACCCTCATCGCCTTGCCGTTCGGTATAGGCTTGCTGGTCCTCGGGTCGATACTGCTGATTCGCTCACCGCCCGGCATAATCTACATCGCGCAGAGCTGGCTTGAGGAGGCAATGGTGAGCGTGGTGCTCGTCGGGACGTTCGCTGGCGCTTTCGCGGGGTTCGTCGTCTACAAGGTGGCCAGGGTCGCGAGACGGAGGACGCTCCAGATAGCAGTCGAGGAGTCCGGAAGGGCCGTCGAGGACATCGCCTCGGGCTCGGTGGGGTATGTAGTGGTCGGCGGGGAGTACAGGAGGGCCCTAGCGCTCGAGGACGTCAAGCGAGACGAGGAGGTCAAGGTCGTCGGGAAGAGGGACAACTTGCTCCTGGTCAGGCCCGCGAGGCCGAAGCAGGCCTAGATCGCCCGAAGGGACCAAAAACTACCTCGTATTGGGTACGCGACGCTCCGGACGCTTAGAGCTGCGCGCCAAAGCGGTCTGTCCTGCGCCTCAGGCCCCTAGGCCTGGAGGCGTTGAAGTAACCTCCCGAGGGCACGGTCCTCTCGGAGAGGTTGTTCTCGGTGTT
Organism: Candidatus Calditenuaceae archaeon; assembly: GCA_025058175.1. Lineage (GTDB taxonomy): Archaea > Thermoproteota > Nitrososphaeria_A > Caldarchaeales > Calditenuaceae > Calditenuis. Next base: position 43,880 of record JANXED010000005.1, read on the forward strand.
GACCTCGCCGATCTCCTCGTCCACGACCTCTACGCTCCCGTACCTCCCGAGGTTCAGCTGCATCCTGCCCTTGAAGACCTTGACGTAGGCGTTGGTCACCTTCACGGTGCTCCCGACCTCCACCTTGTCTATGTCGTCGTCCCACAGGACCAGCGATATCGCGCCCGTCTTGTCAGCTATCGTCGCGATCGAGAGCCTGTGGTTCGCGTTGTCGTACTGGCTGCCCACGACCCGCGGCTCGGTTTTCGAGACGACCTTCGCGACCAGGTTCACGCCCCTTGAGCTGGGGCCGAGGTCCTCTATTCTCTCCACCTTACTCAAACGCGTTCACGCCCTATGTGTACCCCCACTTCTAATGAGGTCACTTTTTAATGTTCGCGAGCCCTCCTCAGCAGGGATGTCCGCTGATACATTCTTAAACCGGCTTCACGTGGGGAGGAGTTCGCGGGTTTGGACTACTATGAGCTGCTGATGTTCGTCGCGTCGGTCTCGCTGATCGTGGCGCTGGTCCTCTCGAAGCGGGCGAAGGTCGGGTACGCGGTCGCGGCCGGGGCCCTCATGTACGGAGCCACGACCCTGAGGCCCGCGGAGCTGCTGAGCGTCACGGTAGGGTCCTTCAACCAGAGGATGCTCGAGGTCGCGACGGCCCTGGTCTTCTCGATGACGCTCTCCCACGCGATGAGGAGGGACGGCGAGCGGATCTACAGGGGCATGGTGAGGCTCGGGCCGAGGGCGGCGGCAATAGGGATACCCGCGACGATAGGGCTGCTGCCGATGCCCGGGGGAGCGTACGTCTCCGCGACGATCGCCGACCAGCTCTACGAGAGGGTGAACATGGACAGGAGGGTGAGGACGTTCGTGAATTACTGGTGGAGGCACATCTGGATATCGGTCTGGCCCCTCTACCAGGGCGTGATCCTGGCCTCTGCGGTCCTCCACGCGAGCGTCGTCGAGGTGATCTCGAGGACCTGGCCCGCGGCGCTGGCAGCTGCGATCGCAGGCTTCGCGATGGTGCCGAGGATCCCGAAGGTGGGCGACCTCGGCCTGCTCCGGGACCTGAAGTCGCTCTGGCCCCTGGGGCTGGTCGCGGTCCTCTCGTTCCTCCTGCCCCTCCCGATCGCGATCGGACTGACGCTCCTCGCGTACGTCCTGGTCAGCAGGATGAGCTCGAGGGAGTTCCTCGAGGCCCTCAGACTCGGGACCAACCCTAACGTGATGATGATCATAATCGGGTCGCTGGTCTTCTCGAGCTACATCGTCGCAACCGGACTGAACCTCGACCTCGCGGAGACGCTCGGCCCCTACGGCCCGATCGCCGTCTTCTCGGTACCGCTGGTCATAGGTTTGGCCACGGGAATAGAGTTCGCCTTCGTCGCGCTCGCCTTCCCTCCCCTCCTGGGACTGCTCGACGGATACATGGCCGCCCTCGCCTTCGCGGGCGGGCACATCGGGGTGATGCTGAGCCCCGCCCACAGCTGCTTCGTCCTCTCCTCCGAGTACTTCAGGACGCCCCTCAATGACGTCTACCCGCTACTCGCGAGGGCCATACTGATCGAGGTCCCGCTGATCGCGCTCCTCCTGACGGTCCTCTGAGTTCAGAAGAGCTCCGAGAGGTCCTTCACCTTCACCGAGCCCTCGACCCCCAGCACCCTCACCGCGTCCTCGAGCATGGCGAGGCAGAAGGGACACTCCGCGACGATCACACTGGCCCCTGTGCTTAGGGCCTCCTCGACCCTCTGGACGCTCTCACGCTTGACCCTCTTCACCTCGTACCAATAGTTACCCCCTCCGCCGCCGCAGCAGAACGTGTCCGCACCTCTCCTAGGCATCTCCCTCAGGTCCGCACCCGCTAATGCTATCCTCGGCTCGTCGACGATGCCGTTGTGCCTGGCTATGTAGCAGGAGTCGTGGAGCGTGACCGAGACCGCCTCCCTGACCCTGATCCTCCCCTCCTTCACTAGCCTCCCCAGCAGTACCGAGTGGTGGACGACCTCGACGTCCAGCCCGAACTCCCTGTACTCGTGCTTCAGGACCTGGTAGCAGTGCGGGCAGTGGGTCAGGACCTTCTTCGCGTTGACGGACTTCAGCGCCTCCACGTTCCTGTAGGCCTGCTCCTGGAACCTCCCCTCCTCGCCCATCCTCCTCGCCGACTCGCCGGTGCAGGACTCGAGGGGCCCGAGGACCGCGAAGCTCACGCCGGCCCGCGTGAGGACCTCCGCAAGCCTCTTAACGACCTGCCTCGCCCTCTGATCGAACGTCGAGAGGCACCCGATCCAGTAGACGTACTCGGCGTCGGGGTACTCGTCGACCGTCTTGACGCCCATCGCCCTCAACTCGGAGAGCAGCTCCTGCCTCGCGGACTGCGGGAGCCCGTACATGTTCCCGGTCCTGCCGAGGTTGGTGAGGGCCTCAACCGCGCGCCTCTCGAGCCTCCCCTCCAGCGTGAGGGACCTCCTCGCCTCGAGTATGTACTCCATCGGGCTGATGGTGACCGGACAGACCTCGGCGCAGGCGGCACAGGTGGTGCACGCGAAGAGCTCCTCATAGGTCAGCACTCCGGACTCGAGGACGTCGCGCCCCCCGTCCTGGCGGGAGCGCCACATCTCCTCTCTCAGCTTCTGGACGACCATCCTCGGCGAGAGAGGCGTTCCGGCCGCGAAGGCGGGGCAGGCGGCCTCGCATCTCCCGCAGTCGGTGCAGGCGTCGAGCCCCATCCTCTGGTACCAGTCGAGCTCGCTGACCCTCCTGAACCCGACCTTGACCTCGGCCTCAGGGCTGAGCTCCTCGAGCTTGAAGGGCGTCTTCGCGAGGACCGGAGGCCTCGGAGCTGCGTGGGAGAGCCCGGCGTAGAAGACGGCCACGATCGTGTGGAGGAGGTTGGTGAACGGGATCGCCGCGACTAGCGAGAAGGCGACGACCGCGTGGGCCCACCAGACCCAGGCGTAGAGACCGGAGGCGACCGCTTCAGGTACCTCGAGGGCCGAGAGCGATGCAGCGACCGCGTTCCCGACGAACGAGTAGCCGGCCCAGGGGACCTCTTTGACGTGGAGCCTGAGCCCCTCCATCACGAACCCCGAAACCCCGATGAACAGGATCCCGTAGAGGTAGGCGTAGTACTCGAGCTTCTGCCTGAGCCTCTTCACCCCTGAGTACCTCCTGCCCAGCGCGACGACGACCCCGTACATCATCAGGACGCCGAAGAGGTCCATCGCGAACTCGAAGGCGACGTAGCCCGTCCCCTGCAGGAGCTTTCCTCCGAGCCTCTCGAAGACGTCGAAGTCGATCGCAACCAGCACGGTCCCGATGAAGAGGACGAGGATGCCGTAGCTGAGCGCGACGTGCATCACGCCCGGTCCGATCTCCCTCAGGAGTCTCCTCTGCGCAACCGCGTACTTCGCCACCCCCTTCAGCCAAGCGACCGGGTCCCTGAGCACCGCCTTCAGCGCCTCCCATCCGTACTCGGACATCTTCAGGTAGAAGCCGTAGAGGAAGACGGCCGCGAACGGCAGCAGGACGAGGTACATCGCGACCTCGGTCCACTCCGGGAGGAGGGCGAAGTTCTCCCTCGCGGGGACCTCCACGGGTTTAGCGGCCTCACCGGAGCTAAAAACGGTGCTCCGGAGTGCGCGGCGCGCGTTGGTCGGCCGCAGCCTTATACCCGGGTCTACCCGGGCCGAGGTCGTGGAGGTAAGGGTCCTCGAGTCGAGGAGGATCTACTCGGGGAGGACGGTGGGCCTGAGGGTGGAGAGGGTCTCGGTGGACGGGAGGGTAGTCCTCAGGGAGATAGTGGAGCACCGGGGGGCAGCAGTGATAGTCCCGATCCGTGACGACGGAAGGCTGGTCCTGGTCAAGCAGTACAGGCGGCCGGTCGACGAGGAGGTCCTCGAGTTCCCCGCAGGGACGCTCGAGCCCGGCGAGGACCCGGAGGGCTGCGCGAAAAGGGAGCTCCTGGAGGAGACCGGACACGAGGCCCTCTCCCTCGAGAGGCTCGCGACCGTATACCCCGCTCCCGGGTACTCGGAGGAGGCGATGCACCTCTTCCTGGCCAGAGCGGTCCCTAAAGGGGGTCTCGCGCTGGAGGACGACGAGGACCTGAGGGTCGTGACGCTGACGCTCGAGGAGCTGATCGGGATGGCGCTGAGGGGAGAGGTCAGGGACGCGAAGACGATCGTCGGCGCCTTCCTGCTGAGGGAGAGGTTGGGCCGAGGGAGCCAACCGGCGTCCGGGTTCCGGTGACACGTTTATCAGACGTCCCGGAGACACATCCGCGGATGAAGGTAACCGCTGAGGACGTGCTGAGGGCGCTGAAGCAGGTGAAGGACCCGGAGCTCGGGGTCGACGTGGTGCAGATGGGGATGATCAAGGACCTGAAGGTGAAGGACGGCCACGTCTCCTTCACGCTCGAGCTGACCACCCCAGCCTGTCCCTACAACGAGGAGCTGAAGTCGGCGGTCCTAAAGGCCGTAGAGTCGGTGAAGGGCGTCGAGAGGGTCTCGATGGAGGTGAAGTCGAGGGTGCTGAGCGTCAGGCCCCAGAGCCAGGCCCTGAACCCGATACCCTCGGTGAAGAACGTGATCGCGGTCGCCAGCGGCAAGGGAGGGGTGGGGAAGTCCACGATCGCGGTGAACCTCGCCGTCGCGCTCTCGGAGGCGGGGGCCGCGACGGGCCTGCTGGACGCGGACGTCTACGGCCCGACCATACCCAGGTTCATCAGGGGTTACGACTTCTCCTCGAGCGTCAGGGGCAACAAGGTCGAGCCGGCCAGGGGACCGCTCGGCGTGAAGATGATGTCACTCGGCTTGATAGTGACCGACGACACCCCCGTCATCTGGAGGGGGCCGCTCGTGGGGACGACCGTGAGGCAGCTGATCACCGACGTCGACTGGGGCGAGCTCGACTACCTGATCGTCGACCTCCCGCCGGGCACCGGGGACGCGCCGCTGACGCTCGCTCAGACCGTCCCGCTGAGCGGGGTGGTGATCGTCACGACTCCGCAGAAGGCCGCGGTCACGATAGCGATGAAGGCGCTGAGGATGTTCCAGAGGCTGAACGTCAACGTCATCGGGATAGTGGAGAACATGTCCTACGTCAGGTGCTCCGACTGCGGAAAGACGATCCGGGTCTTCGGGGAGAGCTACGCGAGGAGGGCAGCGCTGGAGGCCGGCGTTCCGCTCTTGGCCGAGGTCCCCCTGCTCGAGTCGATCCTCGAGGGGAGCGAGGACGGGACGCCAGTGATCGTGAGGGACCCGAAGTCCGAGGCCGCGGAGGTCTTCAGGGCACTCGCGAGGAGGGTCGCGGGGAGGGTGAGCGTCATTGCCGCCGGCGGAAGGTGAGCGGTCGGAGCTCCTCTCGGTCCCGAGGACAGGCGTCTACGCGAAGGGTTCCCTCGACCTGGTCGCGGTCTACGATTCCCTGAGCTCGGCCTACGGCGACGGTTCCTCTGGCGCGCTGGCGACGTTCATGGGCATAGCTAGGTCGACGAGCAGGACCGGGAAGAGGGTCGTCGAGGTCGTGATAGAGGCCTACGTCGAGAACGCGGAGCTCGAGCTGCGCAGGATCGTCTCTGAGGCGACCGAGAGGCACAACCTGACCTTCGCGGGGATTTGGCACCTCTTGGGCCCCTTCAGGCCAGGGGAGCCGATCGTGCTGGTCGCCTCGATGGGCCCGAGGAGGAAAGGGGTGATGGACGCGCTAGCCGAGATGGTCGAGCGGTACAAGAGGGAGCCGGCGCTCTTCAAGAAGGAGGTCTACGCTGACGGGACGTCGGAATGGGTGGAGGAGTAACAGTCTCGCGTTCTCGATGAGAACGCCTCCCTTCCTCGTTCTCCTTCGTTCCCAATCCCCTTCGCGAAGCTCTCTGCCACCTCGCTCCGCAGATTCAGGGGAGCCTCGGACTTCCGATCTCTGGGCAAGGTTCCGAGCCCTACTTCGCCTCTTCGAGCCCTCCTGAGCCAGTCCCCGTCTGGGACTCGGCGTTGCCGCGCTCTTCGCAGCTCGGTGTGTATGGAGAAGAACGACGAGCCAGACACATCTCTGCTCATGACGCAGCGAGGCAGTCGACCCCCGAGATCGAGTGACCTCTCATCTCGCGGTAGCCCCCGACTCATCAGACGAACCTGAGCGACTCGACGCCGACGCCCTCGTAGGACCCGAGCAACAGCTGATAGGCAGTCCCCCTCTCGGACCGGACCTCCTCGAGCTTCGCCCTCACCGAGATCCTGTCGCCGGGCCTCAGCACCCCAGCGAGCCTCGCGAGGTACGTGACCAGCCTCTCGATCCCGAATACCCTCTCCTCGACCCTGTAGACCGAGGGCGTGAAGAGCGACTCAGAGTCGTCCACGACCTCGACGACCGTCTCGACGATCCCCTTCGAGGTGTATTGGACCTCGCCGTAGGCGTACGGGGGCCTCTCCCTCACCCCGAAGACCGAGAACCTCGTCCCCGAGAAATCGCCCTTGTGGACAACCCTCGACGCCAGAAGCTCCGCCTGCTCCTTCGGTATTCTCAGCTGCGACCTCAGGTGTGAGACCCACTCGGGGCCGACTCCGGTCTTCAGCCTCTCGTCCTTAGACTCCGCTAGCGCGTCCAGAACCCTCCTCGTGTTGGACCCGCCGTGCACGACTAGGTCGACGTCTGAGCCCGAGTGCGCTATTCCGAGCAGGACCGAACCGGTCACGCCGAAGCCCTCCTCCGGGACGCCGGAGGCCTCGGAGAGCCAACCGATCAGCTCGACCGCCCTCCGCTCGAGCGAGCTCTCCGGCAGCGAACTCCTCGACCTCAGCAGCTCGACCGCCTTCTCGCTGGTCCTATAAACCCTGGTCACCTCGGCGAGCGGCGGCGCGATCACCTCGCTCCCCACCGAGGGGTCGAGGTAGACGTAGTCCGGCCTGACGGACCTCACGAACTCGATCGACCTCAGGAGCTCCCTCACCGAGTACTCAACCAGCACCCTCGAGTAGGTCCTGCCGTTCGCTGAGCGCCACGGCCCTGGCCCCGCGACGTACTTCAGGACCGCCCAGACCCTGTCCCTCGGGTGGACGTCGCCCAGCACCGAGAAGATCCAGCCTTCGGACGTGACGAAGTAGTCCTTGTCCCTGAGCGGCCGATCCATCCTCGTTTCTCTCCAGCCTCAAGCAGCTATTTCCTGTTAGCCTGCAGCGCATACCTGTAGCCGTCGGAGATCGCCGCGAGGCTCGCCTCGATCACGTTCCTCGAGACTGAGGTCGTCCTCCACGCCGAGCCGTTCCCCGAGAACTCGACGATGACCCGCACCGGGGCCGCCGTGCCCTCGAAGCCGTCGACGACGCTGACCTTGTAGTCCGTCAGCCCGACCCCCTCGAGCTCGGGGAAGCAGGAGAGGAGCGCGCTCCTGATCGCGCCGTCCAGCGCGTGGACCGGCCCGACCCCCTCGCTGGAGGCCCTGTGGACGCGGCCGTCGACCTCGATCGCGACCGACGACCTGGCCGAAGGTCCCTCTGGGCCCTCAACCTCTACGGACCACTCGACGACCCTGAACCCCTCCCTGAACAGGCCGGCGGCGCGAAGGAGGAGCAGCTCCACCGTCGCCTCCGCGCCCTCGAGGTGATAGCCCAGCGACTCGAGCCGCTTCACCTCCTCGAGCACCGCAGTGACCTGCTCCTCAGCGAGCCTTATCCCGACCCTCGAGGCGACGTACCTCACCGTCGACCTCCCCGAGAGCTCCGAGACCGAGAAGCTCCTCTCGTTCCCGACCGCTGAGGGGTCCAGGTGCTCGTAGGCCCTGGTGACCTTCAGGACCGCGTCGACGTGCACGCCGGCCTTGTGGGCGAAGGCGTTCCTCCCGACGTAGGGGTGATTGTCCGCAATCCTGAGGTTCAGGAGGTCCGCGACCGACCTCGAGACCCGCGTCAGGCGCCTCAGGGCCTCAGTCCTTCCCTTGAGGACCGAGAGGCCCATCTTGTAGGCGACGTTCGGGAGCACCTGGCAGAGGTCCGCGTTCCCGCACCTCTCCCCGACCCCCAGAAGTGTCCCTTGGACGTGCCTCGCGCCGCTCCTCACCGCGACGAGCGTGTTGGCGACCGCGCAGCCAGCGTCGTTGTGGGCGTGTATCCCGATGTGCGCGTCCGGGAGTCGTCCCCTCACCTCCTCGACCGCCCTCTCCACCTCCCAGGGCATCGAGCCGCCGTTGGTGTCGCAGAGGGTCAGCGTCCTCGCCCCTGCGTCTGCCGCGGCCCTCAACACCGACATCGCGTACTCCGGCGACTCCTTCCACCCGTCGAAGAAGTGCTCCGCGTCGAAGACCACTTCCGTCCCGTGGTCCCTCAGGTACTCAACGGTCTCGGAGACCATCTCGAGGTTCTCCTCCGGAGTGCACCTCAGGACCTCGGACACGTGGAGCGTCCAGGACTTCCCGAAGACGACCGCGACCGGCACCTCGGACTCGACGACCTCGTTCAGCGAGGGGTCCTCATCAGCCCTGATCCCCTTCCTCCTCGTCGAGCAGAAAGCAGCGATCCTGCTGTTCTTCAGGGAGACGCCCCTCAGGGCCCTGAAGAGCCCGGCGTCCTTGGGGTTCGAGCCCGGCCACCCCGCCTCGATGACGTCGACGCCCAGCTCGTCCAGCCTCTCGATCACCCTGAGCTTCTCCTGCAGCGAGAAGGTTATCCCTCTGGTCTGCGCGCCGTCCCTAAGGGTGGTGTCCAGAGTCTCGACGTAATCGATCCGACCACCCCGCGACCCGCGGCGGAGTGCGCCACGATATCAACGTATGCTCCGCGCCGACGCCCACAGATCGCAGAGCTTAGGTAAATTACCCCCGGGTCCGGCAAGTGGAGGGGTTGTCCGGGACCGAGGCGGAGTTCCACGCGCTCGAGGCGGAGGAGGTGGCTAGGCGGTTCAGGGTCGACCCTGCCAGGGGCCTGGACCAAAGGGAGGTCGAGGAGAGGCTGAGGAGGTTCGGCCCCAACGTGATCGTCGAGGCGAAGAAGCCGAGCCCGGTCCTGCTCTTCCTCAGGCAGTTCGCGAACCTGCTGATCCTGATCCTACTGGTCGCGACCACGATCACCGCCTTCCTCGGCGAGGTGATCGAGGCGGTCGTGATCGGCGTAATCGTCCTCTTCATCGGCGTCGTGGGGTTCGTCCAGGAGTACAGGGCCGAGAGGGCGCTCGAGAGGCTGAAGGAGCTGACCGCCCCGACCTGCAGGGTCCTGAGGGACGGCGAGGTGGTCACGGTTCCGGCGCATCAGGTCGTTCCCGGCGACGTCCTGGTCCTCGGCGAGGGAGACATCGTGGCCGCCGACGGGAGACTCGTCGAGTCTCACGGGCTCAAGGTCGACGAGTCCGCGCTCACGGGGGAGTCGGTCCCCGTCGAGAAGGTGACCAGGGCCCTCCCCAGGGACGTCCCGCTCGGCGACAGGGTCAACTCGGTCTACGCGGGGACGCTCGTCGTCTCAGGGCGGGGGAAGGCGGTCGTCACGGCGACCGGCAAGTCGACCGAGTTCGGGAAGGTGGCAGCGTACACGCTCGCGGTCGAGGAGGAGCGGACGCCCCTCGAGGCCAGGATGAACGAGCTTGGGAGGAAGTTCGGGCTGCTGGCCCTCGTGATCATCGCGGTGCTCTTCGTCCTGGAGCTCGCCGAGTCGCTGCTCTTCGGCGGCTTCACCCTCGAGTTCCTGATAGAGGTCTTCCTCTTCAGCGTCGCCCTCGCGGTCGCCGCGGTCCCCGAGGCCCTCCCGGCCGTCGTCACCGCGTCCCTCGCGATCGGTGCGTGGACGCTCGCGAAGCACGGCGCGCTGGTGAAGAGGCTCGCGGCGGTCGAGAGCCTCGGGTCGACGCAGGTGATGTGCTTCGACAAGACCGGAACCCTCACGAAAGGCGAGCAGACAGTCAGGGCCGTCTACGTCGACGGAAGGCTCCTCTCCGTGACCGGGACTGGTTTCAACGTCGAGGGCTCGATCGAGGGCGCCGACCGGAACTCGAGGGCCTTCGGGGAGCTGATGAGGGCCTCGGTCCTCTGCAACGACGCGACCGTGACCAACGCCGACGGCAGGTGGAGGCACTCCGGCGACCCCACGGAGGTGGCCCTGCTCTTCATGGCCTTGAAGGCCGGCGTCGACGTCGAGTCGCTGAGGAGGGCTCACCCAAGGGTCTCTGAGAACCCGTTCACCAGCGAGCGGAAGATGATGTCCACGGTGAACCTCGTCGACGGCAGGAAGGTCGCGTTCGTCAAGGGAGCCCCCGAGGTCGTGATCGAGAGGTGCGTCGCGGCCCTCACCGGGAAAGGCGTCGTCCCGATGACACCCTTGATGAGGTCCGAGCTGATTGAGGTCAACGAGCGGCTCGCGTCGGAGGGGATGAGGGTCCTCGCGTTCGGGTACAGGGACGCGGAGGGCGTCAAGGGCGAGGAGGCCGAGAGGGACCTCGTCTTCATAGGGATGGCAGGCATGATCGACCCGCCGAGACCCGAGGCGATCGAGGCGATAGGGGTGGCTAAGTCCGCGGGCGTGAAGCCCGTGATGATAACCGGAGACCATAGGCTCACTGCGATCGCGGTCGCGAGGGAATGCGGCATCGATACCGAGCACGTCATGACCGGGAGGGAGTTGGACATGATGACGGCGGAGGAGCTCGCCGAACACATCGAGAAGGTGACCGTCTACGCGAGGACCTCCCCAGTCCAGAAGCTGAAGATCGTGGAGGGGTGGAAGCTGAAGGACGCGGTCGTGGCGATGACGGGAGACGGCGTCAACGACGCACCGGCGCTGAAGAGGGCCGATATCGGGGTCGCAATGGGGATAAGGGGTACTGCGGTCGCGAAGGAGTCCTCAGACCTGATCCTCACCGACGACAGCCTCGCCACGCTGGTGAAGGCGATCGAGCTCGGGAGGTGGATAATGGACAACATCAAGCGCTACCTCGCGTACCTCCTCCAGGCGAACCTCGTCGAGATCGTCGTCCTCTCGTTCACCACCCTCTTCCTCCTCAGGTACCTGGGGTACTCGGGAGAGGAGGCCCTCGCCCTGCTCCCGGTCCACATTCTCTACATCAACTTGGCCACCGACGGTCTTCCGGCCCTCGCGCTCGGGCTCAGTCCTCCCGACCCGGACCTGATGAGGAGACCTCCGATGAAGAGGGGCGAGAGCGTCTTCACGAGGGAGGTCGTCGAGTTCCTGATCAGGGCGCTGATCGTTGAGCCTCCGGTCATGATACTAGCATTCTACTCGGCCCTCCCGAACGGAATCGACGCCGCGAGGACCAGGCTCTTCCTCCTCTTCGTCGCGATCGAGCTGGTGGTGGCCTTGAGCTGCAGGTCTCTGAGGCACCCGATAGTGAAGGTTAGGCCCCACAGGTGGCTGGTGCTCGCGGTCCTGTGGGAGGCGGTCCTGATCGGCCTACTGGTCTGGATCCCCTGGACGAGGGAGGCGCTGCACCTGACCGTGCCGACGCTGGAGGACCTGACCTGGATCCTGGCCGGAGGCGCGGTGACCTTCGCGTCAATAGAGCTGCTGAAGCTCGTGGTGATCTCGAGGCACTCGCAGGCCCAGCGGTTCAGAGCTTCCTGACGTCGCCTCTCCCCGAGGTCAGCCTCATGACCCTGTCGGTGACCTCGCCGAGCATCCCACCAGGCAGCTCGACCTGACAGACCCAGGAGCCGTCCCCCTTCCACTCCTCCTTCACTATCCTCCCAACGCCGCGCAGGTATCCGCTGACCCTAGGCTGCGCGTCGCCCGGCGACCTGACCTCGACCGTTATCTGGACGATCTTGATCGGGAGGACGGTCCTCAGCCTCTCCATCACCTTCCCGACCTGCTCCGAGGCCTCCGCGAACGGATCGATCTGGACGCCTACCTCCTTCATCGCGAGCTCGATCCTCTGGGGCGGTATCGGCGCGTTGGTCCTGGGGTCGATCGCGTTCCTCGCGATCAGGTCGATCACCTTCCTCCGCTTCTCCTCGATCAGGGCCCTCCTCTGCTCCGCGGTGAGCTGGACCTCGCCCTCCCTCACGATCGTCAGGGCGATCTGGTAGGGGTCGGTGGTCCCGAAGGCCTTCCTCAGCTCCTCCTCCTTCGCCCTGATCCCCTTCTTCGCGTCCCTGTAGACCTCTGGGTAGACGAGGACCTTCTGAGATGGCTGGGCCTGACCGAGCCTGATCTTCAGGGCCAAGTCCGGGTCCACGAGCACCTCGAAGGTCTCGCCCCGCTTCGTCATCCTAGCGATCGTGTAGTTCTGCGGCAACTCCCTCGCACCTCACGGGACTTCCTCTCGGGAGGCTTTAGCAGTTAGCCCGTCGGTTTCGAAGCTCCGGAGCGGCGCTTCCCGTCACTATTGCCTCGCCCGTGCCTCGCAGCGACCGCGAACCACAGGCCCCCGCCAGCGTGGACGAACCTCGCCCTCCCGAAGCCCGAACGCGAGAGGAGCGACGAGAGCTCCCTCCTCGAGAGCATCGACCCTCCCTGCAGAGCGTAGTCGAGCGCGATGAACCTAAGGAGCGCGTCCTGCCTCGAGTCGCCCGTCCTTTCGGAGAGCCCCTCCGCCACGACCAGGAGCCCGCCGCGCCTCAGCGCCCTTCGGGCCGACCTCAGGACCCCGAGCCTGTCGGAGGCGACGCAGAGGACCTCGCCGAGGTAGACCAGGTCGAACTCCTCCCCGAATTCCAGCGACTCGCTGGTGCCCTCGACGAACGTCAAGCGGTCCGAGAGTCCAGCTTCCTCTGCCCTCCTCCTCGCGACCGAGATCGCGGCGCCGTCAGGGTCCACGCCGACCGCGGAGGCCGCTGAATACCTCAGGCAGAGCTCGACCGCCCACCCGCCGGTCCCGCAGCCGATGTCGAGGGCCCTCGCGCCCCTCTCGAGGACCGACCGCAGCCCCCTCACCCTCGGGACGACGAGCTCGAAGAAGGCCAAGTGGTCCCACCTCGTCGCCTCCGCGTACGCCTCTGTCAGGTGCCTCGCCCCATCGCTGTCGGCGCTCCCGCGGCCGAAGAGGGCGTCGAAGAGGTGGTAATCGAGGCTCCTCAGCGCCAGGTAGGAGAGCAACCCGCCGACGTAGCGGTGATCCCGATCGTCCAGGATGAGCGCCCTCGCGTCGCCCTTCAGCGCGTACCTCCCTCGCCTTCCCTTCAGCAGGCCCAGCTCGGCGGCCGCCTCGCACCAGAGCCCTACAGCCTTCCTGTCCAGACCCGTCAGCCTCGCGATCTCGCCGGGCCCCGCCCCCCTCCCCAGCCCGTCGAGCGCCCTCAGCAGCCCGTACCTCCTCCCCAAGTGAGCGACCCAGACCGACGCGAAGCCGGCCGCGCTCTCCCACGGGTCGAACAACTCTGGACCACCCACGGCCCCAGAGGGAGGCATGAGATTAACCGCTGATCAGGTCCCCACGCGGTCGACGTGTCTCGTTTACTAGGCGGCACCGATGGTCTCCGCGGGGAATGAGCGGGTTCCTGAAGATGAGGGTCGCGGTCCTGGAGCTGGAGAGGTGCCAGCCCGACAAGTGCGGGACGCCCTGCATCACCTTCTGTCCTCCCGTGAGGAACGGCATCGAGGCGATCAGGCTGGCCTCCAATGGCTTCCCCGAGGTCAACGAGGAGCTCTGCATAGGGTGCGGGATCTGCGTCGCGAAGTGCCCGTTCGAGGTCATCACGATCGTGAACCTCCCCACCGAGCTCGGGGAGGACCTCGTCCACCAGTACGGCGTGAACGCCTTCAGGCTCTATAGGCTCCCCCACGTCGAGCAGGGGAAGGTCGTCGGGGTCCTCGGGAGGAACGGCATCGGGAAGTCGACGGCCTTTAGGGTCCTCTCGGGTCAACTGGTCCCGAACCTCGGAAGGCTTGAAGGGAGGGCGAGGTGGGAGGACGTCCAGCTGAAGTTCAGGGGGACGGTCCTCCAGGACTACTTCAGGAGGGTCGCGTCCGGTCAGGTCAGGGTCGTCTTGAAGCCCCAGCAGATCGAGCAGATCTCCAGGGCAGTCAAGGGCACGGTGAGGGAGCTCCTGAGGAGGGCCGCGGGAGGGGAGGGGTACGAGGGGGTGACGAGGGAGCTCGAGCTGGACCGGATCCTCGACAGGGACGTCTCCGTACTCAGCGGCGGAGAGCTGCAGAGGCTCGCGATAGCCGCGGCGATCCTGAAGGGCGGCGACGTGCTGCTCTTCGACGAGCCGACGAGCTTCCTCGACATCAGGCAGAGGTTCAGGGTGGCGTGGGTCATCAGGGAGCTGGCCGCGAAGGGGAGGGGCGTGCTGGTCGCGGACCACGACCTCGCCTTCATGGACTACGTCTCGGACGTAGTCTTCGTCCTCTACGGCGACCCCTCGGTCTACGGGGTGGTCTCGGGGCCCTACGGCTCGAGGGAGGGGATCAACGACTACCTCGAGGGTTACCTGCCGCTCGACAACGTGAGGTTCAGGAGCTACAGGATCGCGTTCCAGGTCAAGGGCCCCGAGGAGCAGCGCGAGGAGTCCGGATGGGGCCTCTACTGGCCCGAGATGACCAAGACCTTCGAGGGCTTTAGGCTCAAAGTCCCCGAGGGCGGAATCGGAAGGGGCGAGGTCCTCGCTGTGGTGGGGCCCAACGGCACCGGGAAGACGACCTTCGTGAAGCTGCTGGCCGGCCAGCTCGAGGACGACAGCGGCCTAAGGCTCGAGTACGCCTCCGTCAGCTACAAGCCCCAGCACCCGGTCCCGAGGCCCGAGACGGTCGAGGAGGTCCTCAAGGCCGCAGCGGGTGATAGGTTCGAGGGCGAGTTCGTCCAGTCGGAGCTGATCAGGCCACTGAGGATAGACAAGTTGGCGGAGAGGAGGCTCGACGAGCTGAGCGGCGGCGAGCTCCAGAAGGTCTCGATAGTCGAGGCGCTCTCGAGGGACGCGAAGATCTACCTGCTCGACGAGCCGAGCGCCTTCCTCGACGTCGAGGAGAGGTACAACGTCGCGAAGACCATCAGGAGGATCGCCGCCGACCTCGGCGCCCACGTCGTCTTGGTCGAGCACGACCTGATGATCGTCGACTTCGCCGCGACCAAGGTGATGGTCTTCACCGGCGAGCCCGGCGTGAGGGGGGAGGCCCTGCCGCCCTCGGACCTGAGGACTGGCTTCAACGCGCTGCTCAAGGAGCTCGGCGTGACGTTCAGGAGGGACCACGAGACCAAGCGGCCGCGGGTCAACAAGCCTGGATCGAGGCTCGACAGGCACCAGAAGGAGGTCGGCGAGTACTACTACCTCTCGGCCTAGGGCCCGACTCCCTGCAAGGTATCTCGCCCCTCGCGGTCTCGGCCCCTCCTCCCCGGCCCGCTCGTCCTGCCGGACCTCGCCCTCTTGGACGGACCGCTCTGGGAGTCGGCGACGATCACGTACCTCCTCGGGTAGGGGATCTCGATCCCGTTAGCCCTGAACTCTTTGTGGATCTGGTAGAGGAGCTCCCTCGCCAGCTGGAAGCCCGTTGTTTGGTCCTTCGCCCTCACCAGCAGCCTCAGCCTTATCCCCGACTCTCCCAGCTCCATCACCTGGACCTGCGGGAGCCCTGGCGCCGGCAGGAAGAGCGGGTGCCGCTCCGCGAGCTCCCTCATGATGCTCATAGCCTTGTCGAGGTCGCTCTCGTAGCTCACGTCGACGAAGACCGGGACCAGCATCGTCGGGTCTATGGCAGAGTAGTTCACGATTACCTCCGACTGGAAGACCGAGTTCGGGACCACGAACCTCCTGTTGTCCCAGGTCCTGAGGATAGTGTGGAACAGCTTGATGTCCTCCACGAAGCAGAAGTCGTTCCTAAACATCAGCGCCTCGCCTATCCTGAACGGGTGCGAGAGCGAGATCATCAGCCCCGAGATCAGGTTCGAGAGCGTCGACTGGGCCGCGAGGCCTATCACGATCGAGAGGAACCCGGCCGCGATCAGGGATGACGTCGCGATCCCGAGGAGCTCCGGGAACGTCACCAGCAGCGCCGCCAGCGCCCCGAGGAGTCCGACGAAGATGACTAGTACTCTCCGGATGAAGGTGAACGCGGTCATCGAGCTCTGATCGGTCGCGACCCTCTCGTAGAGAGCGCGGGTCAACAGGAGGTCGAGGACGGCCGCGGCGACGTAGGCGACCAGCAGACCAGTGAAGAGGTTCAGCACTCTCCACCAGAACTCGGAGATCTGTGGTGCGATGTGGGAGCGGAGGACGATCTGCGTCGCCGCTATCACGCTCAGCAGCAGCACTCCCGCGTTCAGGACCCTCCCTATGCCTCTCTCAGCGACCTTCTCGACCGTGAGGTCAGAGACCTGACTGATCAGCGCCCTCACCGCCAGCGCCAGCGCGACGATCCCCGCGACGAATCTGGGGTTGTTCGGGTCCAAGTACGGCGAGAGGTCCGCAGGGAAGACCTGGACCAGCTCCGCGAACGCCAGCGCTACCAGGTTGCCGACGACCAGGGCTAGCAGCGCGGCCCTTAGCCTCAGCAGGAACCTCCTCACGCCCGCGATCCCCTGCAGCCTCTGGGCCATCCTCCCCATCAGGTACCAGGCTCCGACCGCGAAGGCGACGGTCACCGCTGTCTCCAGGATCAGCCCCAGAGGGACCACGCCCGCGGCCTCTGAGCCCGACGCTATTTACCGAGCGCGTCACGGTGCGGGGGGTGGGATTCGAACCCACGAACCCCTTCCGTCTGGCCGAGCCTACGGGGAGCGGCTGCCCCATCGCCGGATCTTGAGGCCGCCGCCGTTGACCGCTTGGCTACCCCCGCCATCCCCGTGAACCGCTCCGTTAGGGATAAACGTCTCGCCGGGTCGGAGGCCTCGCTCGCCTCGCGAATGGGTTTTAGGCGACGCTGCCAGATCGTCGCAGGGGTGTCGATCAGGAGGGCGATGGAGGAGGCCCGAAAGGCGCTCGAGAGGGCTGGCGTCAGGGAGCCGAGGGTCGTCCCCACCAAGAGCCTCGCGTTCGGGATCGTGACCAGCACCTCGGCCTTCGAGGAGGCGAAGGAGAGGGGGATCGACGCGATGGCCTACGCAGAGGAGGTCGCGGCGAGGGCGAGGCAGCACACTGGGCCGCTGCTCGCGGAGGTCAGGGCCGCCCAGCCCGGCTACGTCAACTTCTACCCCGACTGGAGGAGGTTCTCAGAAGACGTCGTGAGGGGGGTCCTCGAGGACGTGAGGTCGTTCCTCTACGAGGGCCTCGGCGGCGGCGAGGTGGTGGTCGAGCACACGAGCGTCAACCCCAACAAGGCCCTCCACGTCGGCCACGCGAGGAACGTCTGCATCGGCGACACGGTCTACAGGCTGATGTCGAAGGCCGGGAGGAGGGTCACGGTCCTCAACTACGTCGACGACAGCGGCGCCCAGATGGCCGAGCTCCTCCTCGGTTTCACCGAGCTCGGGTTCGACCTGAACCCCCCGCCGGGCATGAGGTTCGACGAGTACTGCGGCGACTCGGTCTACGTCGAGGTGAACAGGCGCGCGAAGGTCGACCCCGAGATCGAGGCGAAGAGGAGGAGGGTCGCGAAGGAGTTGGAGGAAAGAGGCTCGGACGCGTTCAAGCTCTCGAGGGAGATAGCTCTGAGGGTCCTGAGGGACCAGCTAAGCACCTGCTACAGGCTCGGCGCGAGCTACGACCTCCTCGTGAGGGAGAGCGACGTCGTGGTCTCCGGCCTCTGGGACGAGGCCTTCTCGAGGCTGAAGGAGAGCGGGGCCGTCTACCTGGCCGACCGCGGGTCGAAGGCCGGGTGTTGGGTCGCGGACCTCTCCGGCCACCCGGTGCTCTCGAAGGAGGGGGACGAGGTCCTGGTGAAGAGCGACGGCTCTACCACCTACGTCGCGAGGGACATAGGGTTCGCGCTCTGGAAGCTCGGCGAGTCGAGGACTTCGCTGAGGTTCTCCCTCTGGGACGTCAGGGACGGCAGGCCCACGTACATCTCGTCTGAAGAGGGCGTGTCTCTGAGGCCCAACTCCCCGAGCCTCGTGATCACTGTGGTCGACTCGAGGCAGAGGCGCCCGCAGGAGGTCGTGAGGTACGCGCTCTCGAGGATCGGCGTCAGCGCAGACAGGTACCTCCACTACTCCTACGAGCCCGTCCTCCTCTCCAAGAGGTCCGCGGAGATGCTCGGGGCGAAGGCGGAGCGGTCCGCGGTCCAGATGAGCGGGAGGGAGGGGATCTATTTCAAGGTCGAGCAGGTCCTCGACAAGCTGGTCGAGGTCGCGGCCAGGGAGACGTCGTCGAGGAGGCCCGAGTGGCCGTCCGAGAGGGTCCGGGAAGTGGCTGAGGCGATCGCGGTCGGCGCGTTCAGATACGGGATGCTGAAGGTCGACAGCGACAAGCAGATCGTCTTCGACATCGAGGAGTCCCTCAGGCTCGAGGGCGACACGGGACCGTACCTACAGTACTCGGTCGTGAGGGCGAGGAAGATCTTGCTGAAGGCGGAGGAGGCAGGAGTCGAACCGTCGCCAGCTCCCTCAGAGGACCTCACGCCGCACGAGATGCAGCTGGTGAGGGAGGTCTCCGTCGCGCCGCTCGCCCTTGAGGACACCGTCAAGGCCTTGAGGATAAGGACGCTCGTGACCCAGGCCAGGACGCTCGCGACCGTGTTCAACGAGTTCTACGAGAGCTGCCCTGTGATCGGGGGAGGTCCGAACGCCGGCTTCAGGCTCAGCTTGGTCGCCGCGTACGCCAGGGTACAGGAGGAGTTGCTGGAGACGCTCGGCGTTCCGGTCCTCGACGAGCTGTAGCCCCGGAGGCGTCAGGACTAAATTATCCGAGCGAGGAGGTGCACCGGGGGCCGGTAGATCAGCGGCAGATCGCCCGGTTCGCACCCGGGTGACGCGAAGGGCGTCCGGGAAAGGTCCGGGGTTCGAATCCCCGCCGGTCCATCACCTCCGCGGTGTCCCGTAGCTCCGCGACGAAGTCTCGAGGTCAGGGCCCTCTAGATCTCAGACGGGCCCGCCGGGACTCGAACCCGGGACCTCCGGCTCCGCAGGCCGGCGCCCTGTCCATGCTAGGCCACGGGCCCTCCGGTCGTCAACGCCTCTGCTCGTTTTATTAACTTCCCGAGACCTCCGGCGGCAGGTCCTGATCGCGCGCATCGCCCATCCCGGATACTCTCCCCTTATCGGAATGGAGTTAGGGGCTCGATGAGCTGACACCGCCACGCTCAACACGTGCGCGGCATAGTCGACGGGAAGCCTGATCAGATGCTGACGAAATGGGAGCAGAGGGCTGAAGTGATGGTGATCAGGCGGGTCCGAAGTCTTGCAGTTCCTCTACTCTGTGAAGGACGGTGGTCTCTTACCGGGCCAAACCCCTCATCGCGCTCGGTGGTCAAAGGCAGCCTTTAATGGATTGAAAAGCGCCCGATCATTACGATTATCGAACCAAAAAGAGTCTAGATTTGTTGTGACAACCGCACGTGGTGCGCCATTCGGCAGATCTTCCAGGTTAAGCAACGCATTAACACAATGATCGTAAAATGATATATGCCAGCAAGTGTCAGTACATGCGCAATGGTGTTCGAGACGCCCTTCGGTATAACGATGGTCGGCATCGTGATATTCCTGTTGACGTTCTTCACGTACAGCAGATGGGTCGACAGGAGGGTCTGGAGCCCCGATCCGAAGAGGCCGACACCGGCGCACATGTACATGGACGGCGTCGAGTTCTTCCCGGTCTCGAGGTTCGTGCTCTACGGGTTCCAGTGGAACTCCATCGCAGCGTTGGGACCGATCCTCGGACCCGGAATAGCTCTGACCTTCGGGTGGCTGCCCGCGTTCCTCTGGATCGTATTAGCTGCCCTGCTGATCGGGTGGGTCCAGGACTACAGCTCGATGTTCCTCTCGGTTAGGAAGGAGGGGAGGTCCTTCGGTCCGATCGCGTACGAGCTGCTGGGCCCGACGCCTAGGAGGCTGCTGCTCGGGTTCCTGCTCTTTTACTTGCTTTTGATCAACGCGGCGTTCCTCTTCGTCGTGGCGACCGTCGTGGACGCGTTCGCGGGCGCGTTCTGGTCACTGTTAGTCCTCGTGATAGCCGCGGTCATTACCGGCCACCTTCTCTTCAAGGTGAAGATGCCCGTGGTGCAGGTCACACTGATCGCGGTCGTGTTGCTCGCGATCGGAGTCGTCATCGGAGCCATCTTCAACTGGCCTCCGCCGGGGACGCTGGGCACAGCTCCCTACACGCTCTGGTACGTTCCGCTGATCGCGCTCCTGGTGGCCGGCGCGATCCTCCCCATGCCCCGGCTGATCACGCCCATGAACTACATCGCCTACTACACGCTCTTCCCGGCGGTCATCATGCTCGCGGTTGGGGCCCTCGCTTCGATCGTGACTGGCGTGAAGGTCAACACCCCAGCGTTCACGTCGTTCTTCGGTCCTTTCGCGACCGGACCGCTGTGGCCGGCGTTGTTCGTGAGCATAGCTTGCGGCGCCATCTCAGGTTGGCACAGTCTGGTGAGCACCGGCCTGACCAGCAAGCAGATCGACGTCGAGACTGACGTGAGGCCCGTGGGCGCCGGAGCCATGCTGAGCGAGAACCTCGTGGGTCTAACCTCGCTCGCCGCTTGGATCGTGTTGCCTGCGGGGACCGCGGTAGCGCCCGCGAACTTCCCGAGGGGCGCAGTGACGCTGACCAGCCCGGTCTTCGGAGGAGCCGCTATGGCGCCTTACCTGGCGATATTCTTCGCTAGCTACATGGTCGGGATGGCCGTCACGATCCTGACTATCCTCGGGAGGTTCTGGAGGGTGACGATGGCCGAGATCTTCTCGGGGACGTCGCTCAACTTCCTCGGAAACAAGTACGTCGCGACCGTGCTGGGGTTCGTGCTGCCGGTGGCGTTCGTACTGACCGGTTCGTGGATCAACATCTGGCTATACTTCGGGGGCACCAACCAGCTGCTGGCAGGGTTCGCGCTGCTGATCGTAGGGCTCTACCTGTTCTCCCTCAGGAAGTTCCACTGGTACAGCACCATCCCGGGCCTCTTCATGATGGTGACGACGCTGGCCGCGATCGCCTGGCAGACCAACGTGTTCGCCACTGCGACCATCAACCCGGTCATCAGGAGGCCCGACGGCACCATCGCCCCGTTCTTCCCGCAGCAGGCTCCGCTGCTCAACCTAGGAGGTCCGGGAGCGCTGACGGCGATCAACGCCTTCTCGACCGTGATGGGTATGATCATGTTCGTGATCGGGCTGATGATGGCGATCTTCTTCATCAGAGCCTTCCTGAGGTACGCGAGGCAGCCGACTCAGCCCACCGCGACCTAAGTCTTTTCAGTCAACGTTTTTTAAATGGTCCACGTGAACATTCACTGGCATGGGTAAGGGCGGTTTTCTTTCGTCGATGAAGAAGGCGCTGTCTGAGGTCACATACGGAGCCGCGCTGCACGGTCAGGTCTCCGCGGTCCTCAAGACGAGGATGTACATCGAGCACATGTTCATACTGATGATACTGGGCGACATGCTAGGGTTCCCGATACTCCCGCCCTACTACTCGCTGAGGCTGCTGCCGTACGCAGTCCCCAACGTCAAGGCTTGGAAGCACAGGTTCTACAGGGAGAGGGACTTCACCGACGTGATCTACGGGTGATTCGGGTGGCCTGGGGCTTAAGGGACGTAGTCCTGAGGGACGGAGGCCCCCGGATGGTCATCTTCGCGGGAAAGGGAGGCCTCGGGAAGACGACGAGCAGCGCAGCCCTTGCGTACGCCGCGGCCCTCTCCGGCAAGAGGGTGCTCTGCTTCAGTACCGACCCGCAGGCCAGCCTCAGCGACATCTTCGAGCGGGACATCTTCGGGAAGGGCGAGGTCGAGGTGGCCAGGAACCTCTACGTCGTCGAGATAGACGCAGACGCGAAGATCAGCGCCTACATAGCAGAGGTGAAGCAGAGGATCAGGGACATGTACAAACTCGAGGAGATCCCGGCCGAGATCGAGGCCTACATCGACAGCTCGGTCGCGGAGCCCGCGATGTACGAGTCAGCGACTTACGACGCGATGGCCGACTACCTCGCGAGGGGCGACTACGACCTGTACGTCTTCGACATGCCGCCCTTCGGTCACGGGATCAGGATGCTCACGATGGCCGACGTCCTGACCAGCTGGGTCGAGAAGCTCACGGAGGTCCGTGAGAAGGCCAGGGAGTACGACGAGATCGCGAGCAGGCTGAAGGGCGAGAGGCTGATCAAGGAGGACGAGATCCTGAACGAGCTGAAGGCCATCAAGGACAAGCTGACGACCTTCACCGACTTCATGAGGGACAAGACAAAGTCAGCCTTCTTCATGGTCATGACCCCCGAGATGATGTCCGTCCACGACACCGAGAGGGCCCTTCAGGCCTTCAGGTCGATCGGCCTCACCCTCTCCGGGATAGTCCTGAACAAGGTCCTCCCGAAGGAGCTCGGGTCGAACCCGTCGCCGTACATCTCCTACAGGTACAAGCAGCAGGAGGCGGTCCTGAAGGTGATAGAGGAGAAGTTCGGGGACCTCGTCGTCGCCGCGATCCCGATGTTCCCGAGGGAGCCGAAGGGCCTCGAGGGGCTGAAGGAGGTCGCCAAGCACCTCG
This sequence comes from Candidatus Calditenuaceae archaeon, assembly GCA_025058175.1. Classification (GTDB taxonomy): domain Archaea; phylum Thermoproteota; class Nitrososphaeria_A; order Caldarchaeales; family Calditenuaceae; genus Calditenuis. The sequence continues at coordinate 66,366 of JANXED010000005.1, forward strand.
TCGACGGGGTGACGAGGGTGTGGTGAGGGACGGCGGCCCCATAACCGGGGAGCACAGGTTCGTCTTCGTCGGAGGAAAGGGGGGCGTCGGGAAGACGGTACTCGCGGCCGCGTTGGCCTACGACGCGACGCTCCACGGCAAGAGGGTGCTACTGGCGAGCCTCAACCCAGTCCACTCACTCACGAGCCTCTTCGGTCAGGACCTAGCGGGCGGGAAGCTCACGAGGATCGAGGGCGCTGAAGGCCTTGACGCGATCGAGGTCGAGATAGATGACCTAGTCCGGGACTATAAGGCCAAGATGACCGGGAGGCTGAGGGAGTTCTTCAGGTGGGCGGAGGTCCCCATCAACCCCGATCCTTTCATAGAGGTCGCGACGACGAACCCAGCCTTCCACGAGTCCGCGATGTTCGACCGCGTGATGGACCTCATCCTCGAGGCGGGAGGGAAGTACGACCTGGTGGTCTTCGACACTGCTGCGGTCGCTAACGCGGTGAGGTTGATCGGGCTCAGTAAGCTCTACGGCCTCTGGCTCGCGAGGATGATCCAGTCGAGGAGGGAGGCGCAGCAGTTCAGGCTCAGCCTCTCCTTCAGGAAGGAGAAGGTGATGGAGGAGATCAAGAGGGACCCGGTGATCGCGGACCTCATCGCCCTCCACGAGAAGTTCACGAAGACCAGGGAGGTGATAACTGACCCGAAGCTCACGGGCTTCTACTTCGTAACGACTCCTGAAAGTCTGCCGATCTCCGTCGTGGTGAGGTTCATCAAGATGGTTGAGGCCTTCAACATCCCGGTAGGCGGTGTCTTCGTGAACAACGTGATCGACGCCTCCGAGGCGTCCTCCGACCCCTCCGGGTACCTGTCAGCTAAAGTGGAGGAGCAGCGCAGGTACCTGAAGATGATCGCGGAGCAGATGGGCGACAAGGTGAAGGGCTACGTGAGGTCGTTCCCGAGCGAGGTGAGGGGCATCGAGGCCTTGAGGGCTGTCGTCGAGGACCTGAGGGGCTACAGGCCGAGCTTCTGACCCCGGTCCGAGGGGTTTGAGGAGGAACAGGTTCGACCTCTTCACCGGCAACATCGTCATCGGGACTTACAGGTTCCTCACGCTGGTCCTGCCGGAGGGCTGGGCGGTCCAGAGGAGCAGGGCGCCCTCGGACATCTACTACACCGGCGTCGTGCAGGGGAAGGGCTGGGTGACGGAGGGCTACGCGCACTACTACCTCACGAACCTCGTGACCGGCGAGCGGTACGACCTCCTCATCGAGGTCAAGAAGGGCGCGAAGGGCGTGGACCTGACCGAGCAGTCGGAGCTCACGACGTTCTCCGGCCACTCCGCCTCCGTCAGCAAGAGGGTCTACTCCGTCGGCCTCTTCAGGAAGAGGGAGGTCAGGGAGGTTACCATCAAAACCGCCTGCCAGCTGACCTCGAGGACGATCGCGATCCAGATCAGCTCCCAGGAGGACCTGCCAAGTGAGGTCCTGGAGGCCCTCTCGGAGTCGGAGTGCCACTAGTCCCCTGAGTTCCGGAGGAACGGCTAAAACCGGCTGTACCTTCAGAACGGGCGTGGATGTCGACCCGCTGTACGTCGTCGCGGCCATCGCGGTCATCCTGATCGCCCTCTCGATCGCCGGGAACGTGGCAGGTAGGAGGAGGGTCGACGCGGCGGTAATAGCGGTGGTGGACGCGGTGAGGTCGCTGGGCGGCGAGCTGAAGCTCGTCGGGAGGACCTCCTCCGCGGCGCTCCTTAAGGGATCCGGGCTCAGGCCGATGAAGGAGTTCTCGGTCATGATAGGCCTCGTCCCCAGGGGGAGCCCCCTCGCCCTCCTGGTCGCGAAGCTCGCCGGCAGGAAGGACCTTGTGATGATAAGGGGCGCCTTGGAGAGCGAGCCTCCGATGAACATCGCGGTCTTCGCGAAGGGTGCGGGCGTCGAGAGGCACGCGAAGAGGTGGGGGAAGGAGGTCAAGGACCTGGGAGGGCTGGTCGTCGCCTACGACGGCGCGGACCTTCAGCTCGACCTCTCGAAGCTGGAGCCGCTCCGGAGCACCGGCGCCATCATGCTGGCCCTCCGCGACCACCTCCCTCACGTCTACGCTTACATCAGCCTAGAGTCCGACATCAGGTCCTCTCTCTCCGCGGTCCTGACCGGGCTCAACGAGCTCCAGAGGGCGGCGCGGCGGGGTACTTAGCGGCCCGTTCCAAAAGCCTTATCACCGATCCGGTGCGTGAGACGGCAGATGGCAGGCTCGATCCAGCTGAGGGTCGTCTTGCTCGACGTCTACCCGACGCAGCTGGGCCACTGCCCGCACTACAATCTGGTCTCGTCGCAGATGATGGCGGCGGGCTCCGAGTTCTGCGAGCTCTCCTCCCAGGCCCTCGAGTACCCGCAAGAGGTCATCGAGAGTCACAGGAGGGCACTCGCGGTCTTGAACGTCCTGAGGAGGGCCCTGGACGGAAAGGAGGTCAACGTCGAGGTCGAGATGGTCGACGCGCTCTCCCCCAAGGGCTTCCTGCTCTCCCTCAGGTACGGCGTGAGGGGGAATTTCGCGGTCGTCGTCAACGGGAAGAAGGTCTACGACGGCGAACCCAGCGTGGAGGCCGTCGAGCGTGCGCTTGAGGACTACGTCTCGGAAGCGTTGAACCTCAGGCGTGTGAGTTGACGATAGAGGCGAAGAGAATCCGCGAACCCTCTTCACCAGGGGACGGCTTCAGGGTTCTCGTCGACAAACTGTGGCCGCGATGCCTCCCGAAGGACACCGCGAAAGTTAACGCCTAGTCGAAGGAGCTGGCGCCGTCGGATGAGTTGAGGGGGTGGTTCGGTCGCGATCAGTCGAAGTGGTGGAGTTCGAGCACGAGTACTTCACTGGACTGAAGGGCAAAGAGGACCTGTTGGAATGCATCCGTGAGATGGAGAGGAGACACGGAGTCGTAATCCTGCCCTTCGCGGCGAGAGGTGTGCATCGCGACGCCGCGGTCGCGCTGCTTGAGTACCCAAGCCGCGGAAGATCTCACCCGTAAGTCCTCACGACCTTCAGCCAGTCCCTCATCCTTATCTTCATCCCGTACCGCTTCTCCCTCAGCTTCATGTGTATGAAGATCGAGATCAGCAGCCAGACGTCCGGTATCGTCCGGTACTCCCTCCTGAACTTCTTCCTGATGAACTGGAACGCGCGGTAATAGGGCATGAAGAACGACCTCAGGGCCTCCTCGTATTCCCCGAGCCTCGAATCCGAGAGCAGCTCGGTCAGTATCTCCGCGTTCTGCATCCCGGGGATGATGCCCTCCCCCAAGACGGGGTAGACCGCTCCGACGCTCTCACCCACCCCGACGACCTTGTCGTCCCTCACTGGCATGGCCAGGTGCGGAGGCGTGATCCTCACCGGCCTCCCTACCGTCGCGAGGACCTCGCCCTCGTGCCTCGAGACGAACTCGTTCAGGACCTGGACGTGCCGCTTGTAGTAATCTCCGGCCCCGACGTGGGCCAGTCCGTCACCGAGAGGGAAGTACCACAGATACCCGGAGAGGGGCTTGAGGGGTCTGACGTAGAAGTCGTCGAGGGGCGGGTCCCTGTACTTCACGAGGTACTCGAGGCTCGGGATGAAGTAGTCCCTCTCGGGCCTCGGGAGGAGGGTCCTGTGGAACCCGGTCGCGTCCACGACCAGGTCGCCGTCGGGCCGGTCCGTCCTCCTCACCTCGGCGCCGTACAGCACCCTGATCCGTTTGTGCAGGTCCAGTATCAGCCTCCTCTTGTCGAAGGTGCAGAGGCCCTTGAGGGGGACCTCGACCACCCCGTGGCCCAAGTCTACGGCCATTCTCTTCCCCACGTGGAGCACGTACTCGTCGAACTCCAGGTCCACGGCCTCGAGGAGCCTACGCATCTCGTGGTAGCTGGTCCCCCAAGCGCAGACCGCCTTGAAGCTCTCCGGTTTCTGCCTCTCGAGGACGATGACCTCGTGCTCGTCCGAGAGCAGGTTCGCGAGGTAGCTCCCTACTATCCCGCCCCCCGCTATCGTGACCCTCATCCGCCTCAGTTTGAGCTACGGCGATTATTAGGAGTGATACCTCGACAAGGGATCCGGGACGTGAAGCTGGGCTCGCCCACCCTCTCGTAGTTCAGCGGCCGTCCATCATCTTCGTGACCAGCCTCGAGACCTCGCGGAAGTCGTTCGCCACGAAGTGGGGCCTCGCGGTCTCTATGTCCTCGGGCCTCGCTAATCCTCCCAGCACCAGGATGACCGGGATGCCTATCGACCGGGCCGCGAGCACGTCGACCACCGAGTCCCCGACGTATAGGGAGCCGTTGATGGTCGAGCCGCAGAGCCTTATCGCCCTCAGGAGCATGTGGGGGTCTGGCTTCATCGACATCACGTCGTCCCTCGAGACCACGCACCTCACGTACTTCAGGACCCCGGCCATCTCGAGCGTCTTCAGCGCCGCCTCCCTCGAGTTGTTGGTCGCGACAGCGATCTTGAGGGACCCGTTCAGCCTCCCGAGCTCCTCCCTGACCCACATCCTCGGGACTGCCCGCTCCGCGGCAGAAAGCTCATAGCGTTTGAAGGTCGTGTCGATCACCCTCATCACCTCACCCTCGACCCCTGGTCCGTTCAGCTCGAGGACCTCCCTGAGGATGACAGAGAGGGGCCTTGTGAGGTCGACGCGCTCAGGGACCCTTAGCCCCATCTCCCTCAGCCTCCTGACGCTTTCGTCCTTAGCCCTCGCGATCCACTCGTGCGGGAACTCGACGACGGTCCCGTCGAGGTCGAGCATGAGGCAGTCGAGCATCCCTCGCGCCGCCCTCGATCGGGCTCCGTAAATGTGTAACTCCTCGAGCACCGTCTTTTCGGATGCGGGGGGTGGGATTCGAACCCACGAACCCCTACGGGACAGGGTCCTAAGCCCTGCGCCTTTGACCAGGCTTGGCTACCCCCGCACCGCGGTTGAGATCCCCCGAGGTGGATTTAACCGTAGTTCTCAGATGGCGGGCTGAACTCCCCAGTTACGACGGCGCACCGGTCTCGCTCAACCCCTCACGGACAATTCCCTGGCGTAGGTGTCCGGCGGCGAATCCATATTAGCTCAAAACTCTATTATCAGTCACGTGATAAAAATAGTGGCGGTCGTTCCGGCCAGAGGAGGCCTGACCGGTGCGTCGATGGCCCTAGTGAACGCGCTACTCGGTCTGGTAAGACTCTATGGAGCTTTAGTGAGGGTAACGGTAGTCACGTCTTATAGCGCCCTGAAGTATCCGACCCTCGAGAAGCTGGTGAAAGCAGGGGCGACCTGCCATGCAGTTAAAGTTGAAGGCCTCCCGGCTCCCTTCTACTGGCTCCTCCTAGGCATGAAACTGATTCTCTCGGGGAGACACGACGTGGCCCACTTCAGCACCCCGAAGGCGCTCTTCCTCCTCTACCCTGCGGCAAGGCTCGCGGCGAGGAGGGTCGTGCTGACGCTCGAGGGCTACCCGCCGTACGAGCTCGAGGGAACTAGCGCCGGCTCCAGGCTCCTCGGCACAGCTGCGTGGTCGGCGTGCCTGAGGCTCGCGGACAGGATCGCGACCTGTTCCGATTGGTTGAGGTCGGTCGTCGAGTCAAGGCGCGGCTTCGGGTTCAAGATGGTGACGGTGCACAACCCGATCGACTTCGAGAGGTTCGGGGACAATGGGCCCTCGGACGGTCCCCTCGTGATAGTTGCCAGGCTTCACAAGGTCAAAGGAGTCGACGTGGCGATAAGGGCCCTCGCGTACCTCGCCCGATCATCGCGGGATGTCCCCAAGCTCGTGATAGTCGGCGACGGTCCCGAGCGACGGGAGCTCGAGAGCCTCTGCAGGGAGCTGGGGGTCGATCACCTCGTCGAGTTCCTGGGCCACAGGAGCGACCCGGAGAGGTGGGTGAAGTCTGCCAGCGTCGTCCTCGTTCCGTCGCGCTACGAGCCGTTCGGCATGCCGGCCGCCGAAGCCGGAGCCGCGGGGAAACCCGTCGTTGCGTCCGCAACCGGAGGGCTGAGGGAGATAGTCGTGGACGGGGTCACAGGACTGCTCTCGAGGCCCGACGACCACACGGACCTGGCGACGAAGATACAGAGACTGATGAGCGATGAAGAGGTCAGGAGGAGGATGGGCCAGGCGGCGAGGGCGAGGGTGTTCCGGAGCTTCACGCCCGAGGCGATCGCGCCCAGGCTGATGAACCTCTACCTCGATGCGCTCAGGTCCTGAGGGTCTGCTCCACGAACCAACGAGCGTACCGCTCCACCATCTCCTCCAACTCCACCTTAGGGCTCCATCCGAGCCTCTCGCGGGCCTTCGCGTTCGAGGAATAGGAGACGAGCGTCTCGTGGGGTTGGAGCTCCTTGAACACGACCTCGACCCTCTTCGAGAGCCTCTCCATCATGAGTTCAGCGACCCTCAGGACGCTCACCGACCTCCCAGCGCCGATGTTGAAGACCTCACACCCCTCCCCCCTCTCGCCGACGAGCATCGTGCCCTCGATAGCGTCCGAGACGTATGTGAAGTCCCTCTCGGCGGGCCGGAAGACCCCGTCGACCGTCCTGCCGTAGACCTCGATCGGCTCCCCTCGAACGATCCTCTCGGCGAAGACCCGGAAGACGATATTTCCCCTGCACCTCTCCCCTACCACGTTGAAGTACCTTACGATCGGACACTCAAGGCCGTACTCGTTGTGATAGTGGACGCAGAGCTGCTCCCCGAGGAGCTTGCTGAACGCGTAAGGTCCCTTAGGCCTCGGCGTCATCTCCTCCCTAAGGGGCGGCTCGTTGTCGCCGTAGACGCTGCTGCTGGACGCGAAGACGACCTTCGGCGTCGGCTCGGTCTGGCGGACGGCCTCGAGGACCGCGAGGACCGAGTTGTAGTTGTTGTGCAAGTAAAGGTAGGGATCTCCCCTACTGAGCCTGTGGGAGGCTATCGCGGCCAGGTGGTAGACCACGGTGGGCTCCGCGCCCCTCATGACCGTCCTGACCACGTCGAGGGAGGTCACGTCCGCGCGGACCACCCTCATCTTGGACGCCTTCGGGTGCCTCAGCAGGACTTGCAGGTTGTCCTCCTTCGGAGGCGCGGTCCCCAGGGCCACGACCTCCTCTCCACTGTCGAGGAGCCTCTCGACCAGATGACTGCCGATGAACCCGAAGGCACCCGTGACTATAATCAACCCATCCGATCCCGGACGTGCCTCTAAAAAACCTCGCTACTCCCCCACCGAGAGGATCACGCTCCGGGCCTCACTGATCGCTCTCCTCGTGAGGGCCCTCGAGTCCCTGTCGATCAGCAACAGTACGGAGAAGTAGACGAGCGCACCGACCGCGATCGTCCCCAACGTGAACAGCGTCCCTCTCGGGTTCAAGAGGAGCAGCACGGTCACCATGACCAGCGACGCGGGCACCGTCTTCTCAAGTCCGGAGAGCACCGTTATCGCCGGAGCCCTCTTTCGGTAGAGGTAGAGCATGGGGACGAACGACACCACGCTCGCCGAGAGGCGGGCGACGGCCGCACCTGTGATCCCCGCCCAGCCGACGGCCACCACCGTGCCAAAGACTAGACCCCCTAAGTAGAGGTAGCCAGGGAGCTGCGTGACGAACAGCGCAGACCTAACGAGGCCTTTCCCCGTTGTTCCCCCCTCTGCGACCTCGAGCCCCGCTACGATGCTCCTCATTGTTAGGCTCATCACACCTATTGCGGGCACTAACAGCAGGAAGGGCAGAGCCGATGCCGCTGGCAGGTAACGCGTCCCGAAAATCTCGACGAGCTGCGGCGCCAGCGCGATTCCCCCAACGACCATCGGTGTCGTGAAGACGTGGATGAACTTGAAGAGCGCTCTGAGCTCTGAGGGGCTGACCGTCCCCGACCTCAGCAGCGCCGGAAAGACTGCACTCATCAGTGCCTTCGCAGTCCCCACGACGCCCGCGATCGTCAGGCCTATGCCGTACCTCGACAGGTCGTCCGACGACAATAGGACCCCGACTATGACGGAATCTGTAGCGGCCGTGAGGTACCCAATGAAGTTCTCGTGAAGGGGCAGCCAGGCCCTGCGAAGTGACCCCTTCAGCCATTCCCAGTCGAGGTCACCTTCGAAGTACTTGCGGGACACCGAGTAGAGGTAGACCACGTAGGCCGCGTTCGCGATCACCACGGCCGCTATCACGCCCTCGAGGCCGAACGGCAGGAGCGCTAGGGCGAGCGGGATTTTCACTCCGTCAATCACCAGGGTCCTTAGCCCGAGCCTGTGGGGCTCGGTGGAGTAGGTCACCGACGTGAGCGCCGATATGACGTAGTAGAGCGGAAGCAGGAGGGCCGCGAGGGCTACGGTCCTCTGCTCTGTTCCGATAACGTCAGCCAGCACGCCGGATAGCAGCGCGAAGGCCGAGGCTATGGGGAGCGACACGAGGAGGTTGAACACGACTGCTGTCCTGCCGACCGCGTGGCCGCGGGATATCTCCATGACCGACCAGTAGGGAACGACCCTCTCGAGGACTTGGAAGTAGGGGATTACGCTCCCGATGAAGAACCAGACCCCCAGTTCAGCCGGCTCGAGGTTCCGGGCGATGAGGACGTTGAAGATTAGACCTGTCGCTAGAGTAGTAAGGTTTCCTGCGAACATCAGGAGGCCGCTGAACCTCACGCGTATGCGTCCGCTCAAAGCTCAACGACGTTTCGTGGAGGCACCTAAAAGCCGTATGATCGCGGCCATTTAGGTGACTCGAGAGCGTGTAAACCCTATCGCTTGACACCGGTGATTTCGCACGAGTTATTACTTTTAGAACTAGGAGAGTCTTGAGGGGGCTGTTGGTGCTGCGCGTAGCAACTGCGGTATCAGCTTACCCTTTCTACAACTTTCGATACCTCAAGCTGATGGACGAGTTCGCGAAGCGATTCGAGTTCTACTGCTTCGCTGGGTCGCGCCTACCCACAAAGAACGAACCAGCCGTGACCCATGCTAAAGTCGTTCACGTCCTGCCCTTCAGGATCCCGCGGAGAATGGGGTACAGGATAGGACCGTTGGTCTCGAGCGTGTGGATCAACTCGGTGCGGCCTAATGTCGTGTGGCTCTTCGACACTGCCGGGCCTCTGATGCCCCTGTTGTTCGAGAGACCGATCGTCTTGGATTCGGATGACCCCTACATCCTCATGCCCGGGAAGAAGTCTCGCGTCAAGACCCTGAACGAGCTGAGGCTACTGCGCGACAAGAGGGTCAAAGCCGTGGTCGTGCCGACTGAGCTAATACGATCGAAATTCGTCAAGCTCGGCCTGGATCCGGAGGAGGTCCACGTGATCCCTAATGGAGTCGATACGAATTTGTTCAGGCCGACTCCTCTGCCGAACGACCCCGTTGTCCTCTACTACGGGACTTTTCAGGAGCACAGGGCTAGGCTGCTCGCGCAGGTGGTGGAGCATACCTGCAGGCTAGATCCTGAGGTAAAGTTCCTCTTGGTAGGCGACGTCCCTGGATGGTTCAGGCGGAGGATTGCGGAGATGGGATGCGCTGATAGAGTGCAAATGCCGGGGTTCGTTCCCCACGACGAGCTTCCGAAGTGGTTAGAGAAGGCGAGGGTCTGCCTATTTCCGCAGGGCAGATCGCTTGGGAGGGGGTCATCATTAAAGCTGCTGGAATATATGGCCGCTGGACGACCAGTCGTTGCCACGGATGTTGAAGAATCTTTTCCTGTTAGGGAATCAGGAGCAGGGGTTGTAGTGCCCGTCGACGCAAAAGCGATGGCCGAGGCCATCGTCGAGCTGTTAAGAGACAGTAAGGCAGCGGAGGAAATTGCGAGAAAGGGCATTCATTACAGCAGGAAATACGACTGGGAACTGATGGTTCGAAAATATGTCGCTCTCTTCGAGGGTTTGTTATGAAAGGATTTTTTTCATAGATATATCATTCAGAGCAAAGATGAAAGTTTTTGTCGCAAATCTTCGTAATGCTTCTGAGCCCGAGCCAGGGCATGTTCTCGATTTTCGACCCCTAGACTACCGAGGTCTTCACCTAGCAGATTCGTGAGTTTGACGTAGAGGTCCGCTTCGTCGTAGAAGACCCATTCACGGGGGAGAATCTCGCCCTTACATCCATACGTGTTCGACAAAACCGCTAAACCCGCCAAAGCATAATCATACTTCTTTATGTTGCTTCCAACGGCTTTGTAGGCGTAGTTGATACCGATGTGTGCCGTGGAAAGTTTTTCTAAAAAGAGCCGCCTGTCGGGTAAATGGCTCTGAAACTCAACCTCATGCCTCCAATTCAATCCCCTAGCGTAACGTACCAAATTGTCGCCGATGACCAACAGTCTAAAAGAATCACGGTCATTAATTGCTGAAGTCGCATCATGCACCGTTCTTATGAGTGAATTGCAGACGGTGTCGGAAACTTTGCTGCCCATGTTAAGAACTACTGTCGTCTTCGGATGCTTCTCTGACCCTATGTTCGCGTTCTCTTGTCTATTCGGAGGAAGATGTAGGGGATAGATGTTGGGATACACCACGACGGAGTCGCCTGATAGTCCATATTTGTTTAGGTAGAAATACCTGTCCCTTTCGCTGGCGGAGATGCTCGCGAAAGCATTTTTCATCAAATAGGCTTCCATCGACGCAGTCCTTTTAGGCAGATCGTAAAAATTGTGGGAAACATAAATGAGGTAACAGTTTTCCCGCAGTAGGGCGTCGACGCCATCGTACCCCAGCATCTGAACGGCTGGATAGTCGTCAACCAGAACGACTGTCCGTTCGCTCCCCAGTAGACCTGCGAGGCCTTCATGGTGTACACGCGGTGTCGAACTTTTAACTATCTTCAGCGATGCTAAACCCAGCTTGATCAATTCGTATTTCTCAACAGGTAGCTCGATGGTGTCGGGTTCGGCCGGTGGTTTTCCAACCGGGTTCTTTATCCTCACCCTGAGGGTGGAAACGCGTGCTCCCATGTTCTCAAACATCGTCTTCAACATTTCCCGAACGTACAGAGAACGAAAATAATGACCATGGGTTGTCTCCTCACGCACGGAACCATAGTTGGCCTTTACGTGGAGGAGAGATATACGAGCCGGCACGGGGCGGATTCCCGGCTATAGCCACGAAAAGCGGCATTAAAACTCTTTTCTTTACTTGGTTATGACGAGGCTGCGTGAGGAACAGGAGGGCGCTGGGCGACGCGAGGAAGAGGAAGTTCGCCCAGTCGGTGGAGCTGCAGGTGAAACGCCCTGAGCCCTGATTAGGGTCCTGCCTCTCCGCTTTCGCCCTAACTTCACTAGACTTCCGCCAAGCAGATCTTTTACTTCGGTGTCTGAGCCTGCCGATGAGGCCCTGACCGAATATCGTTGTGCTGAATGGGTCGCAAAAATTATTATCAAGTCTGACGTAAGATCTCTTCGACATGCTGAGGATCTCGGTAATCACTCCCACTCTCAACAGGAGGAAATTCATTAAACAGGCCTTAGATTCCGTCAGCAGACAGGGGTATCCGGAATTAGAGCACATCGTGGTGGATGACGGTTCGACTGACGGAACTGTAGAATTTATAGAGAATTACTCGGCTGAAAACCCTCATGTTAAGTTACTCAAATCTAAGGCGTCTTTTTCGCATCAAGTTAATGTAGGTTTACGCAATTCCAAGGGTGATGTGTTGGTGTATTTAGCCGACGATGACCTACTTGCAGACGGTTTGTTCTACACGCTCGCAGATGTCTTTGAGTCGCAGCCCGAACTAGACGTGGTAAGCGGTGGGGTAGCAATATTCAGAGGAGATGATATTTCAAATATCGTTAAGATTGTATACCCTGAATTTTCGTACAGAGGCCTTGTCTTACATTCCGCCTACGAAAGTTCCAGATTTGTCCGTCGAAAGGTGATTCACAAGGTAGGAGTGTTGGATGAACGATATGGGGCTGCCGCGCATAGAGAATGGCTCCTACGAATGTTAGTGCAGAGACTCAATTTTACGTATGTAAAACGAATATGCTATTATGCGAGAGAACATGAGCTTTCAGGTTCGTTAAAATCTGATGTATTCAAGCATCTCGCCTTCACCATCGACCATCTTGATATTTGGAGGCGCTATCTTACTGTTCATTCGAAGAAGCTCGACGAGAGCGCCCAAGCAATCATCCGCCAAAGGGCGTATAGGGATGCATTGTGGGGGACAAGGCTAGCACTGAAGAAAAGGGACTACAAGCTAGCGCTGCGCCACGTGAAATATGGAACGCTGATATTTCCTCATTTCCCGCTCACTCTGTTGAAACATGGTGCAAAAAGCCTCGGGAGGAGAACCATCGAACGTCTTCAAAATAGGCAAAAGGCTAAGAAAGTTCTGCCCTGATCCATTCAAACTCTCTTTTCAAACCATCTAATAACTGGGTTTTAGGACACCATCCTAAAGTTTCCTTAACTTTCCTGTAAGTTCCCACGAAACGATGAATATCCCCATTTCGTGGCGGGAAGTATTCAATTCCAGCCTCGCTCCCCGTGATTTCAAGGATCATTTTCACTAGCTCGTTTAGTGAAGTGCCTACGCCGGTTGGTAGTAGAAATGTATTTCCCACCGCAGCAGGGTTTTCGATCGAGAGCAAGTATGCCTCTGCGGCGTCCTCCACGTAAGTGTAATCTCTTATTTGTTAACCAGTCCCATAAATGGGTATCGGCTTATTTCTAATTGTTCAACAAAAATGATTAATAACTGTGTTGTAAAATCCTCCACAGAGAATGAGAAAAACCATCACAGTCGATTTGAAAGAATCAATTGAGCGGATAACCACATTAACAGCCATTTAAATGAATTATTCTCGGAATTGGTCTCAGTGATGACTTTCACGGGCAAGGTCAGCGGACTCAAGGCGGCCTCGCTTCACGCCCAGTACCTCGAGGAGTACGTCTCCTTAGCTAAGTTCCTCGACAGGATAACTGTGGTGACCGACACGGTCGAGTTCCTTCCTTCCGATCTCCCACCTAACCTCGAGGTGCTCAAGGTCCCCAGGCTGCCGATCCCCAAGCTCTACGGCGCGCTGAAGGTCTTCGGCTACGCCCTCCCGCCCCTGCTGGGGCTGAGGGGGACCGACGTGGTCTACGTGAGGACCTTCAGTCCACCGGAGCTCGCTGCCCTCTGGCTCGCGGGAGCGTTGCGCGGGCTCCCGACGGTGCTGACGATCGGCGGCACTTGGCTCTTCGGTAAGCCGCATGAGCGTCCCGGACCGAAGAAGGCGCTCTTCAGGTGGGTCCTCCGCAGGGCAGCGTACACCGCGACCAAGGTCACGCTCTACTCGAAGTACATGCTCCCGGAGGTGAAGTACTTCCTGCCCCAGCTGGACGAGGGCAAGGTGAGGATTGTCCACAACTCCGTCAGGACCGACAGGTTCAGGCCCGGTCTGCCGCCCCCTGAGGGATGGAGCGACGGCGTCAGGAGGGTCTTCTGGGTCGGGAGGATCAACGAGGGCAAGGGCGTCGAGGACCTGATCGACGCGTTCGCAAAGGTAGCGCGGAGGACGAGGGACGTGGAGCTCTGGGTAGCAGGGACCGGAGAGAGGGCCTTCATCCAGCACCTCAGGAGAAGGGCGGCCTCGCTCGGTGTGGGCGGCAGGGTCAGGTTCCCAGGCCCGATCCCTAATGAGCTGGTCCCCCGCTACATGGCGAACGCGGCCGTCTTCCCGTACCCCTCTAGGGGAGGCGAGGGCATACCGAGGGCGATACTCGAGGCGATGGCCTGTGGGGCGCCGGTGGTGGCGACGAGGGTCTCCGGGATACCGGAGGCCGTAGTGCACGGCGAGACAGGTCTGCTCGTGGGGAGGCGGGACGTAGAAGGGCTTGCGAGCGCGATTGAGATGATACTCGAGGATAAGAGCCTGGCCAAGCGTTTGGCGAGTCAAGCGAGAGCGAAGGTCGAACGCGAGTTCAGCCACGACGTCGTGATCCCTCAGATCGCGTCGCTGCTGAAGGAGGTCTGCGATGAGGCCTGACGATCTCATCGCCCTACGATCCGTGCTCACGGTCCGCGTACCAAGTCGAGGTAGGCCCTCGCGTACCTCTCGACCGCCTTTCGCCACTCGAAGTGCCGCTCGACGACCTCCCGCCCCCTCGCGCCCATCTCTTGGCGCAGCTCCGGGTTCTCGAGCAGTTCCTCGATTTTGCTGGCCAGTAACTCGCTGTCTCTCTCCTGAATTATGTAACCCTCACGCCCGTTAGAGAAGACCTCGGGGATGAGGCCCACTGCAGTCGAGACGAAAGGCGTTTGACACGCGGCAGCCTCGAAGACTGTCCGCGGCCCTCCTTCGTGGAAAGAAGTACAGACGAAGACCGCAGCCTCGTTGTAGTGTCGGACCAACTCCTCTTGCCTGACCCACCCCGTGAAGCGGACAACGTCTGTCAAGCGAAGCTCCCTGACGGTCCTCTCGAGTTTAGGTCTCTCAGGCCCTTCTCCGACGATGCGAACCTCCAAATCCCGAACACGTTCGATTATTCGAGGAATTGACCGAAGCAAGAGGTCTAAGCCCTTTTCCGGAACAAGCCGTGAGGCGGCGAGGACCACGTTTCTCCTGGTCTTGTGAGAAGTCGTCGACCTGAACAGGTCAGTTCGCACATAAACTGAGGGGATGACCATGACATTCCTCACCCTCCAGGACTTCAAGCTCTCTGCGATGCCCGCGTTAACGGCTCTGATATGGTCCGCAGACGGCAGCACCACTTTTGCCGCGAGTAGGTCCTTCACCGGCAGAAATCCCGAACGCAGGTAATCGCCGTGAACTTCGCACACGAAGGTCGCCCCCGAGAGCTTGGCCTGGATCAGCGCCGGGAGCCCGATCCTCAGGGTCGGTTCCTGGGCGATCACGAGGTCGTACCTCTCTGCCCTAGGCACGGTAAAGCCCGGCGAGAACTCCACGCGTCCCCAATACCTCTTCAGGTCTTCCAGGGCGATCGACGGCCTCCTCCCGACCATCAGCACCCTCATAGGTCCCCGCCTTCCCTCCATACCTCGCGATATCAACTGTGGGAGGCGGTCAGCCGCGGCATATCGCGATCTGCGGTTCAGTACGTTTGATCTCCCGACTCGGCGGCCGCACCCGTCACGATCTGAACGCCCGCGCTGGTGCCGAGCAGGTCAGCTCCCGCCTCGACGAGCGCCGCCGCAGTCCTGTAGTCCCTGATTCCCGCCGAGGCCTTGATCCTCATATTGGGTCCCGCGACGCTCCTCATCGCCCTCACGACCTCAACAGTCGCATGACCCCCCTTACCCCACCCAGAGGAGTTCTTCAGGTAGTGGACGCCCGACTCCTCGCAGACCCTCGCGGCGGTCCTCAACTCATCCTCGGTGAGGAGCGCGAACTCCAGTATCGCCTTGACGACCCTTCCCTCCGCGGCCTCGACCATCGCCTCCGTGTCCTCCCTGAAGACCTCGATCATCCCTGACTTCAGGTACCCGACCGCGATCATGAAATCGACCTCGTCGCAGCCCATCGCGACCGCGTTCCGGACCTCGACGACCTTCGCGAGGGTGGTGGACCCTCCGAGCGGGATGTTCACCACCGCGCAGACCTTCACCTCGGTCCCCCTCAGTAATCTCTTCGCATCCCTGACCCAGATCGGGTTGACCACGGCCGCATCGAACCCGTACCTCACGCACTCCTTGCAGAGCCTCTCGATGTCCCTCCTCGTCGCGTCGGGGTTGAGGTTCGTGTGCTGGATCTTTGGAGCCAAGTCCTGAGGCCTGAGCTGGGGCATGGCGATGTCAAGGCCGCCCACGTAATTTCCGCTTCGCCGATGAGCGGCACTGGTTGCAAGGATCACCAGTCTGCGGGAAGACAAGACCGCGTGGCGCCTACGAGCGCGAGAAACCTCGATAGTTGCCCACGTGACTGGATGCCTGGGTAACACGCTCTTCGGCCTCCGGCCGAGGGAAGAGGCTCGAGGACTTCGAGAGATTCTAGTACGTTAAGGGATACTCGCACGTCGACGTGGAAGCGATAGCGGAGGCCGTCATAGGCTTACTGAACGACAGCAAGGCGGCGACGCGAATGGCGAATAATGGTGTGAAATTTGCCACAAAATTCGATTGAAACGAGATGGTTGAATATGTTGATGTTTTCCATCAGGTAACCTAAAAGTTAAAGTATTGATCGTCGGTATCGTATTTGTGTTTGAGATGTTCGTGCGCAAGCTAAAGCAGTATTATAGAGCTTATCAAGTTGCGAGAAGATTGGTGAGAAACTGGTATAAGCTGCTGTTATTCGCTGCATTGAGGCGCCCTTCAGTCTTCGAATTGCGCGGAGGAGCTCGGCTATCGATGAATGGAAGAACCTTATTAAAGATTTTGGTTAGAGTAGTCCACACCTCCGACAAGATAGTGCACATCGATGACAAAGAAATCGGGGTCAAGTACTTTGGCCACGTTATCAAAGTTCCAATTAGTATGCTATCCAACCCCAACATAGCGTTGTTAGATGAGGAGTCCCTTGAGAAAGGCTACGACTTTGACGTAAGGGACGAAGTGATTCTTGATATAGGCGCCTACATAGGAGACACTCCCTTGTATTGGATATACAAAGGGGCTGCCAAGGTTGTGGCTGTTGAACCTGTTCCCGAGCATTATCAGCTTCTATTAGAGAACTGTAAGGGGCTGCCAGTAGTTCCGATTTTAGGTTCAGTCGGTTCAAAGGTCCCCAATATACCCGATCTTGTCGGGAGTCAAGGGTACGGCATCAAGAAGGCTCAAGACGCAAATGAATTCTTAGATGTTCCCGTTCTGGATTTGCTGGATCTAGTGAACACGTACAAACCTTCTGTCGTCAAGATCAATTGTGAAGGATGTGAATACTTCTTAGTCGACCAACTTCTAAAACTTCCCACCTACAACGTGCGCAAACTCGCGCTACAAATACATAGATTCGGCGAGAGGGGTTACCAAGATTTGCTGAAGACTCTTGAAAAAGCTTTCGGAAAGGGAAGAATAACTAAAGTAATAGGCGATAGGGCAATTACGGTCGTCTGGGAGTTTGATCGGTCATCAGGTTGACGAGCGTTTCCGATATACACCGATCCTCCAAAGAAGTCGTGCGTACCACGTTCCTCTCTGATCGCAAAAAACGATAGAAAACGGACGGGAGGGCGTGGAGCGCTTTGACATAGGGCGCGCTGGGATCCGAGCAGCTCGGGCGATTGGGAGCGGCGCGCTGAGGGCGTCCGGCGTACGCCTCCGCCCTTACACGCCCACCCCATCAACCCCCTCTTCTAGGGGAGCCCTCGTCGGGGCCCAAGGCCCGTTACCGGGCCCTATAGGCCCCGATCGGCCGCCTATTTTTGGGAGGGGCTTCGGGCTTAGATGCTTTCAGCCCTTATCCCCAGGGGCGCGGCTGCCCGGCGTCGCCCTGTAGGACGACCGGTACACCGTTGGCCCCGGCCCTCCGTTCCTCTCGTACTAGGAGGGCCCTACCCTCAGGCGGCCCGCACCCCCAGCAGGTAGAATCCGACCTGGCTCACGCCGGTCTAAACCCAGCTCACGTTCCCCTTTGATAGGCGAGCAGCCTCACCCTTGGCCCCTGCTGCGAGGCCAGGATGGGAAGAGCCGACATCGAGGTACCAAGCCGCGGGGTCGATGGGAGCTCTCGCCCGCGACAAGCCTGTTATCCCTGGGGTAACTTTTCTGTCACCACCCGCCCCCAATAGTGGGGACTGGATGGATCGTTAGGCCCGGGTTTCCCCTCTGGATCCCCTGCGTTTAGGGATCCAGTCAGGCTGGCTTTTGGCCTTACCCTCACCAGCGGGGTTCTGACCCGCCTGAGCCAACCTTTGGGCCCCCTCGATACCTTTTCAAGGGGGTGCCGCCCCAGCCGAACTGCCCACCTGCCGTTGTCCCCCTCGCGGGGTTAGCGATACAGTCACAGGTGGCTGGTGTTACACTTGCGCCTCCGGTGCCCCCGGAGAGGCACCTTCGAAGGCTCCCAGCTACCCTCTGCACCCGCAACCGTACCGCAGCGACAGGCTGCAGTAAAGCTCCACAGGGTCTTCTCTCCCTGATGGATGTCCGTGGACTGTTCGTCCACGTTACGTGGGTTCACGGGGCTCCGGGCCGGGACAGTGGGGCCCTCGTTGATCCATTCATGCGCGTCGGAACTTACCCGACAAGGCATTTGGCTACCTTAAGCTCCACCAACAGGAGTTGGTGGTGGACCATATCATCACCCCTGACGGGTGCGCGGCGTATGGTCTCTGAGGATCCCGCCCTCACGCAAAATCTGCTCGATCCTTGCCGCCTTGACGGGATGCCTGAACCCTACCTTCTCGCGGAACAGCTCCACGTTCTCCCATCCCTTGACCTGCAGCCTCCACTGCTGGTGTTTCCCCCACGCATGAGGTCGTTTCAGGGAGTAGGTGGACTGGATCCCGTTGGCGGAGAGGATGTGGTGCGATTGGACGACGAGGGGTCTCGCGATCGCGTCGAAACCGACGTATGGGTACCGATACTCTCTCTCGCCGTGCCGCTGAACGTCGACCCCGACGTAGCCCTCGGTGTCGAAGAGCCCCCTGACGACGTCCAGGCTTTCCCTGAAGAGCGGCGGTATCTCGGCGTTGACGAGCTTCCGCCCCTTCGGGAACCCTATCCTCAGAAGGAAGTTGTGGACCCAGCGGACGTTCGTCGAGGCGACGTAGTTATTCGAGCCTGCCCTCCTCACGTTCGGCCTTATCCCGAAGAGTTCCTCCACGAGTCGGGCGACGTATTCGACGAACTCAAAGGACTGGTCCCTGCAGAAGACGGTGTAATAGTTGCCGTAGACGCCGCCGTCTCCGAGCATGACGCCGATCAGGTAGGCGAGGGTCACCGAGTTGTCTGAGCGACGTCCGGTATTAGCCGTTCACGGGGCGGTTTCCTGCGGGTCGGGATCACCGGTCATGGAGTTGTTACCCCGAGGGTATCCAGGACCTCCCCCTTCCCCGCATACAGCCGCGTTTAACGACCCCCTTACCCGAGGGTCAGGATTACCCCCGGCGCTAGCCGGCCCTTATCCCGGTTGGACCCGGGTTTCAGGTACCGGTGCTGGCCAGGATTCAGAAGCCGTTCGAAGCCTTTCGGCCTCGCGGCTTCCTATGTTTTTATTAAACAGTCAGGACCCCCTTGTCACTGCGACCTGCCAACCCCTCCTCGTCGGAGAGGAAAGCAGGCACCCCTTCTCCCGAGGTTACGGGGCTAATTTGCCGAGTTCCCTGGCCCGGAGTCACCCCAGACGCCTTGGCCTTCTCAGCCAGGGGCACCAGTGTCGGATCTAGGTACGGTCTCCCGGGATCGAACCGGACCCCCTTTTCACGGGCTCCAGGGATCGACCGAAGCGGCATACGCCGCCCCGTCGCGCCTTCACCTGGTTCTCGCCTTTACGGCACTCCCCAGGCTTCAGCGCTTGGCCGGAGCTACGGCCCCGGTCAGCCTACCCCGAAGCGTCAGGGGCCCGGCTTGCGTCGCCGCGACTACCCGGGAGGCGCCGGAATCTTAACCGGCTTCCCCTTCGGCCTACCCGGTTAAGGTCGGCCTTAGGACCGGCTTACCCCCGGCTGACGACGCATTGCCGGGGAACCCGTGCCCTTCCGGCGGAGGGGATTCCCACCCCTCTTCGCTGTCTACTACCACCGGGATCTACATTGGCGACCGGTCCACGGGACCTCACGGCCCCGCTTCCGCCCGACCGCCACGCCCCCCTACCCCCGCCCGCGCACGGCGCGGGTGAGCCCGGGTTTCGGCGGCCCGCTTAGCCCCGTCAATGTTCGGGGCCCCCACACCCGGCGGGTAAGCTGTTCCGCACTACTTCGCCGATGGCTGCTTCTCACCCTACGGCCCCGCTGTCTCAGGGTGGAGACGCCCTTCGGTTTGTCACTTAGCGGGCACTTCGGGGCCTTAACCCGGGGTCTGGGTTGTTCCCCTCTCGGTCCCGGAGCTTACCCCCGGTACCCCACTCCCGGGATCTACGGCGCCCGCGGGTTCGTAGTTTGAAAGGAGAGCGGGGCCTCGCCGGCCCCTTTCTCCCCCATCAGTGCCCTACCCCGCAGGCAACCTCCCCCGAGGCTGTCCTGCGAGACACTTCGGGGGGAACTAGCTATCACCGGGCTCGGTTAGCTTTTGACTCCTAGCCCCAGGTCAGGGGACCGAATTGCACGTCAGGACCCCTATTCGGGCCTCGACCGGGGTTTCCCCCGGCTTCACCCTGCCCAGGGCTAGATCGCCCGGTTTCTAGCCTCACGGGCGTGGCTACAGGCCCTTTCGGACCCCGCCCCTCGCGGCTCAAGGCCGCCGCGGGCACGTCGGTTTCCCTACGCCTTCGGGCTTTCACCCTTAGACTCGCCACACCCGTGAACTCCCCGGCCCGTGTTTCAAGACGGAGCGGGCGACCCTGGGATTGTCCCCGCGCGGCCCCTCATCGAGGCCTTGACGGGGATTTCCCTTTCGGGCCGCCCACGTCTGTTACCGGCCGGTTTCAGGCGCTTTTCACCCCCCTCCCGGGGTACTTTTCACCTTTCGCTCACGCTACTGGTCCGCTATCGGTCTTGGGACGTATTTAGCCTTGGAGGCCAGTGGCCCCCGACTTCCCGCACCATATCCGAGGTGC
>JANXED010000060.1 GCA_025058175.1 Candidatus Calditenuaceae archaeon
GATAAGCCCCACGGAACCTCACGAAGAGGATTGAAAGAACGGAGAAGTTCAAGAACGTCTACACAGCGGGGGGCGAGTCAGAACCTCACGAAGAGGATTGAAAGTGTATTTTCAACAAGACAGCATAAATGTCGTTCTCGATGATGGAACCTCACGAAGAGGATTGAAAGCATGGGCTACGTATGAGATCGACGCTGTAAAGCTCAAGATAGAACCTCACGAAGAGGATTGAAAGAGTGGAAGCCATCGATCCACGCGCGCAAATAGTTCATGAGAACCTCACGAAGAGGATTGAAAGGTTTTCTGAGGCCGGCTTGTATGGTATCAACGTAAAGCGAACCTCACGAAGAGGATTGAAAGAGATGTCGACCTCGCCGCCTCCGTCGAGCCATTCGAGTTTGAACCTCACGAAGAGGATTGAAAGGATAGACGATGAACACGCCTCGCTTCGGCTTAGCGACTATGAACTTCACGAAGAGGATTGAAAGCGAGCGCAAGTGCTCTGCATAGCGCGCGACGGGGAGGGGAGAACCTCACGAAGAGGATTGAAAGAAGACGGAGTTCTCATCAATTTCACGCGAATTCCGACGAGAACCTCACGAAGAGGATTGAAAGCTGATCGCTTTTACAGATTCATAGAAAAAATCGCTGAAGAACCTCACGAAGAGGATTGAAAGGTAATACTCGATTCGTATGTAGTCCATTTCGATAACTCCTGAACCTCACGAAGAGGATTGAAAGACGTAGATCACGCGGTTCTTGAGCCGCCAGCGGTCTTCTGAACCTCACGAAGAGGATTGAAAGCACGCTCTCTCGCGTGAAGTGCAGTGTCGCTTCATCTGTGACCGAACCTCACGAAGAGGATTGAAAGATTACGCAATAGTAAACTTTATCACATTTGTTGATTCTGTTGAACCTCACGAAGAGGATTGAAAGCGGTAGCGTTTCAAGAGCTCCTTCACGTGGAACGTCTCGCCTGAACCTCACGAAGAGGATTGAAAGCCCATGACTGCGCGGCGAAGGCGAGGAGGAAAAAGGGAACCTCACGAAAAGGA
>JANXED010000061.1 GCA_025058175.1 Candidatus Calditenuaceae archaeon
ACAAAGTACCCCACACGACGTGACATACTTGAATTCTTACGCGAACTCGGTTATAGCGTGTCTGACCGCACTCTTTACCGTCACCTCACGAAGCTCGCAGAGCTCGGGCACGTTCAGATCATCGAAAGTACGCGACCTCACAGATACGTTATATCGAGACGTGCATTCATGTCATTGCAGTTAATCGATCTAATGCAATCGATTTCTGAGCGCGTTCAATCCTTTTTAAGCCAGAACGGTGCGAATAGTTAGTTTTGTCATGATCATGTGAACTGAGGCATTCTTCTCACTTTATTTTGAATTACTTTATATACCCTTTCAGAGTATATAAAGAGAATCTTGAAACTTGAATTTCCGACCCCCCTGTCGTCATGACAAAAAGATTTAAAAAGAGAGGCGAAATTTCGGGGAATCTGACTTTCCGCGCGCGATTGTCATGAGTGTCAAGAAGTTAAAAGCTTTTATTTTAAATACCTACTGACATCTATGGACATACCCTAACATATTTAAAATAAACGCTTATAAATTCTTGACACTCATGACAATCAGCGAGAGATACGCTAATTCCCGGAAATTTCGTCTGTCTTTTTAAGCGTTTAGGTCATGACGACACGCACCCCCGAAATCGCAGTTTCAAAATTCGCCTTATATACTCTGAAAGGGTATATAAAGTAATACAAAATATTTTGAGATCAAAGAGATTAATAAAATTTAATCAAAAATGTCTGGCGACTTTTTCAACATAGCCGATTCGTTTGAGGAGGCAGTGGCTTATGCTCTCGATGAGTTAATAGAAGATAAAAAAATGAGATGACATAGACTAATTTTTATACGAGCTATATTTATCAGTCGTTTTCATATGTCTCTTACCATGATCAAGTATGTTCCCATCGCCGACGTGCTCGGTCGCGAGCTCACTGACCTCGAGCGTAAGCTCGTTCCCGAAAAAGTCTCGATTGTCGGCCCGCTACCGCTTCCAATCCCCAGTCCACGTATCGCAGTAGTAGGGCCCAGACTGCCCAGTTCCCGAGCGCTTACTCTTACT
>JANXED010000062.1 GCA_025058175.1 Candidatus Calditenuaceae archaeon
CAGAGCTCTCGGCGACCGAAACGGGGTCAAACGATTCGGGCATGCGATAGTTCCGATGGATGAATCTCTTGCGCTCGCCGCAGTCGACCTCGTCAAACGACCCAAGCCAGTCATCAACCTCAAAACAACCCTCGAAACCATCGAAGACATCCCCACATCAGAAATCATCCACTTCCTCGAAACCTTCACCATAAACCTCAACGCAACCATCCACGTCGAAGTCCTCAAGGGCTCAGACGACCACCACAAAACCGAAGCAGCCTTCAAAGCACTAGCACAAGCACTCAAACAAGCCATAGAACACGAACCACGGACAAAAACACCACCAACCACAAAAGGAATCATGTAACAAGCTGATGTCAAAGAGCTGCGGGGGGTGGGATTCGAACCCACGAACCCCTTCGGGAGCAGGTATCTCATCACAGATCTTAAGCCTGCCGCCTCCACGGCCACGCTGAGGCCTCTTTGACCAGGCTTGGCTACCCCCGCTTCATCTGATTGTCGGTGTGTCTGAGATTTATAGCTTAGATTCCGAGACGGTGCAAGAGCGTTAACTATTCCTGGATAATCTTCCCGGTTTCCTCAAGCGGTCTATACCCCTTTAGGGTTCGGCGTAGTTTTTCTTTGAATTGTTCGCTTGAAAGGGTGTTGATGAATTTTTTGACGGATTGCTTGGATAGCCTCTGTTTGGGGACTGCGAAGTCAAAGAGTTCTTCGGCTAAGGGGATGAATTAGAGGCCGTAGTGTTCGGCGACCGCTTCGAGCGTGATTCCGACGTCCGCCCTTCCGTGGGCGACAGCCGCGGCGACCGCCGTATGCGTCCTAACCTCGTAGTCGTATCCGTGAATCATTTTGACGGGGTCTTTTATCCCGGCCTCGGCCAGCTTGATGTCAACGAACGTTCTTATCCCGGAGCCCTTAACCCTGTTTACGAATGCGACGTCTTTGCGGAGAAGGTCTTCGAAGGATTTGACGCCGGCTGGGTTGCCCTTATCCGTGACGAACCCGATGCGACGAGCGTAGCCGCGCACC
>JANXED010000063.1 GCA_025058175.1 Candidatus Calditenuaceae archaeon
TCTTCGTGAGGTTCCGATGTTCACGATACGTGTCGCGTGTCACGAGATGAAATCTTTCAATCCTCTTCGTGAGGTTCAAACCCCCGCTGACTATTCATCAAGGTGCTAACGTCACTCACTTTCAATCCTCTTCGTGAGGTTCGCGGTATTTCGAAGCTCATTCTGTAGTTCTGTGAGCCCGAAATCCTTTCAATCCTCTTCGTGAGGTTCGACGACGGCGAAGACGAGGATGGCGATGACGAGGAGGATGCTTTCAATCCTCTTCGTGAGGTTCCCATTGCCTCTCCTGCTTGAGGCTCGCGCGCTCGAAGCCCACGCTTTCAATCCTCTTCGTGAGGTTCCCAGCGCTTTTGCATCGATCTGAGCGACGTCAAAAACTATGCTTTCAATCCTCTTCGTGAGGTTCTTGTAAGACCTTTCACAACATAGATGTAGCGCTGCGAGCTTTCAATCCTCTTCGTGAGGTTCTGACTTTTTCGATGTCGCATGCGAATTCAAGACCTTGTCCTTTCAATCCTCTTCGTGAGGTTCTTGACTTCAAAGAAGTCCCACGGGGCGCAGATCGGGTCAAACTTTCAATCCTCTTCGTGAGGTTCCTGCAGCCGGTACAGTCGGTGTATTGCCGGCCATTTATACCGGTCTTTCAATCCTCTTCGTGAGGTTCAGATTTCATGCTTCTACCAGTTCTTCGAGAACCCATCCTTTCAATCCTCTTCGTGAGGTTCGGTCGTGTGCGGCGTGGGTTTTGCGGGTCGGCGTTTGATCTTTCAATCCTCTTCGTGAGGTTCACGAAGATCGGCAGCCTGCTCGACATACTCGACATCGAGCCCTTTCAATCCTCTTCGTGAGGTTCTCGGGGGATTGGTCTGGCTTGACGTATTCCCACCAACTACTTTCAATCCTCTTCGTGAGGTTCAGCTCCGCGCTCTCGATGACCGTGATGTTAGCCTCACTTTCAATCCTCTTCGTGAGGTTCGTTCTCCCAGAGCAC
>JANXED010000064.1 GCA_025058175.1 Candidatus Calditenuaceae archaeon
AAGAGGATTGAAAGCAAAACCCAACGTGGGAGAAGGGCTCTGCGCTGGACTGAGAACCTCACGAAGAGGATTGAAAGGGCGTTCTCACGCCCGTAAAGACGGCGTTCATGGGGCGAACCTCACGAAGAGGATTGAAAGTTGCGCGACACGCGCGGGGTAGCGAGAACACCACGCACGGAACCTCACGAAGAGGATTGAAAGACGATTCAGCGGTCTTCGTGGCGGGAGAAACGACGCATCGAACCTCACGAAGAGGATTGAAAGCAACCGGTATAAATGGCCGGCAATACACCGTCTTTTCCGGGAACCTCACGAAGAGGATTGAAAGAGGACTTTTATCGCTTCAGCGAGCTGGAGCAATTCTTGTAGAACCTCACGAAGAGGATTGAAAGGTACGGCACGGCACCGGCTTGATAGACGATGAACACGCGAACCTCACGAAGAGGATTGAAAGGCAGATTATGCAGTCAGTAGCGCGGGGCACGAATTACTACGAACCTCACGAAGAGGATTGAAAGGTTGAACGAGACGGACATCTATTGTCCCTCGCGTTGCATAAGAACCTCACGAAGAGGATTGAAAGCCGAGCGACAATCTACAGTATACTATAATGTAGATTGTCCGAACCTCACGAAGAGGATTGAAAGTCATCATATACAGTGACGTATACTTTCGTTCTTACTGGAGAACCTCACGAAGAGGATTGAAAGCGGTGTGTGCGAGCGCTATAACGCTGCCGCTCTTCTGCAGAACCTCACGAAGAGGATTGAAAGCACGACGTGGGAGCGGCGAAAGAGCTGAACATAATCGTTGAACCTCACGAAGAGGATTGAAAGCGGCTATTCACGACGCCGGGGTACACGTACGCTAGCGCGGGAACCTCACGAAGAGGATTGAAAGATGCATAAATGCGGGGTATTTAGTCATAGAGTGTGCTCGAGAACCTCAC
>JANXED010000065.1 GCA_025058175.1 Candidatus Calditenuaceae archaeon
TGAGGTTCCTGGTACATTACCGACATCTATGCGGAGTCTGCTGGTGACATCTTTCAATCCTCTTCGTGAGGTTCTCGGCGTCCGGGCCGTGCTGCTACGTGGCCCCGCGGGCGTCTTTCAATCCTCTTCGTGAGGTTCGTGTCAGCGTGGCGCGAATTCCTCACGCGCCGACAGACTTTCAATCCTCTTCGTGAGGTTCAGGGAGTAGGGGGGAGGGGCCCTCCCCCTCCTTGATCACTTACTTTCAATCCTCTTCGTGAGGTTCTTTGTTTAACGAGCGGGTTCTGACGCTGGAGGACTTCTTTCAATCCTCTTCGTGAGGTTCCGGCGCAATCAAATACAAAAGCCGACCGCCTTGAAAGTACTTTCAATCCTCTTCGTGAGGTTCACCGACCACATACATGTCGACATTTGTTAAACCCAGCGTCTTTCAATCCTCTTCGTGAGGTTCGTGGAGGACCGCGAGGCGGCAAGGTCGCTGAGCTGACACCGGCCTTTCAATCCTCTTCGTGAGGTTCTTTATACCCGTTGGGGTAAAGTTCTTCGAACCGCCACAACTTTCAATCCTCTTCGTGAGGTTCCGCGGTATTGCTTCACGAGCTCCGCGACCTCGACGTTAGTAGCTTTCAATCCTCTTCGTGAGGTTCTTCCGGCGAAGAGGCCGGCGAGGTGGGCGCTCCACGCCACCTTTCAATCCTCTTCGTGAGGTTCCTTTTTCGCGCACTTCGTACTCAGTCTTGATGTGACCCTTTCAATCCTCTTCGTGAGGTTCCGCTACGGCATTCATTCTATACTGATTCAGTCATTTTAGCTTTCAATCCTCTTCGTGAGGTTCCTATTGACTTAGAGAACATTGTCTTATTCGACAAACTGCTTTCAATCCTCTTCGTGAGGTTCCGAGCCGATTTTCCGCTCCCCACGCCGTCCCGAGCCAATCCCCGTCTGGG
>JANXED010000066.1 GCA_025058175.1 Candidatus Calditenuaceae archaeon
CAACGGGGCTGAGGATGCTGAGGAGGTTCGGCACAGACGTCGCCCATCAACACGACCTTAGCTCGGTGAAAAGAGTAGTCGTGGCCGGTGAAGTCTTGAACCCCGAGGTCTGGAGATGGGCCTCATTAGACGTTTTCGAGGGCGAAGTTCCCGTAATCGACCACATGTGGCAGACAGAGACGACGGGCGCCCACTTCGTATACCCATACGGATTAGGGGGGAAACAATACATGAAATACATCAAGCCCGGGTCGGCTGGTCTCCCCGTCCCCGGAGTCGTCCCCGTCGTCTACGACGAAACCGGGTTGGGAGAGGTTCCCAGAGGCCAGAAGGGAGTCCTTTATCTGAGAAAACCGTTTCCCGGCTTGACGCCAACCCTCTGGGACAGCTTTGAAAGATACGTCCAGTCGTACTGGGAGATGAGGGTAAAAGGCCTCTACTGCACAGGCGATGCAGCAATGATAGACCAAGATGGGTATATCTGGTTCAGCGGCAGAGCCGACGAGATAATCAAAATCTCCGGTCACAGGGTGGGCACGGTCGAAGTCGAAAGCAGCCTCTTGAGCCATCCATCCGTCGCGGAGGCAGGGGTTTGCGGAGTCCCCGACGAGCTGAGAGGCGAGGTGGTTGTGGCCTTCGTCGTTCTCAAGCCGGGCTCCCTGGGACCTTTGATAGTCTTCAGAGACCTGTGGTTCGTCAACATGCTGCCTAAAACCCGAAGCGGCAAAATCATGCGGCGAGTCATGAGGCGACTCTGGCTCGGGCAGGACATAGGAGACCTCTCAACCCTCGAGGAAGAAGCATCAGTCGATGAAGTAAAAGAGGCCGTATCGAAGATGAGACAAGTTTCCTAAAATGTTCTGAAGCAGAATTTCCACACCTCCCAATCACGACAGGTGAAGAAACACGTCCCGCCACCTCACGGTG
>JANXED010000067.1 GCA_025058175.1 Candidatus Calditenuaceae archaeon
GTGAGGTTCCTTGAACACGTCCGCGGCCCACATGGCCTCGTAAGTCTTCACTTTCAATCCTCTTCGTGAGGTTCATCACTAAGTGAGCCGTGTAACCTCGCAGCGTCGCCCCATTTCTTTCAATCCTCTTCGTGAGGTTCTCGAGTACCAGCTCTGCGCTCTCGATGACCGTGATGTTAGCCTCTTTCAATCCTCTTCGTGAGGTTCACACGGCCGACCCGAGCTTACCTAGCGCGATTACGGTTCTTTCAATCCTCTTCGTGAGGTTCATCTCAACACGTTCTAGTTCTTTCTCGTTCTCTTTCCCGTTCACTTTCAATCCTCTTCGTGAGGTTCCGCGCGCTAGCTGTGCGAGCGCATCGTCTATACTCGCTTTCAATCCTCTTCGTGAGGTTCCTCACGGCCGTGCTCGAGCTCTTGTGGGGCGGGAATAGCTTCCTTTCAATCCTCTTCGTGAGGTTCGCGGCCTGGGGGCGAGACGGTCACATATTTGTATGGTATCATCTTTCAATCCTCTTCGTGAGGTTCTGCATCCGCGCAAGAGGTACGGCCGCGCATGCCGGCACTGCTTTCAATCCTCTTCGTGAGGTTCTTCGTCGAGCAAATGCAGACACAAAATAAGAATGAAACTTTCAATCCTCTTCGTGAGGTTCGTCGCATCATTTTCTTCTGGCGATTCTTCTTATAATTATATAGCTTTCAATCCTCTTCGTGAGGTTCAATGCGAGGATCGCTTGTAGCTCCGCGTCGTAGTCAGTCACGTTCTTTCAATCCTCTTCGTGAGGTTCACTGTACAGGCTTCAGCGGGCAGGGCTCCTCGTAATTTATCGCTTTCAATCCTCTTCGTGAGGTTCCCCGGCCCTCGGCGCCGTGGTCGCGGTAGTAGCGATCAACCCGGCTTTC
>JANXED010000068.1 GCA_025058175.1 Candidatus Calditenuaceae archaeon
CTCTTCGTGAGGTTCAGCAATACAACAACGCTGGAGTGGGCTCGATTAACGTTTACGCTTTCAATCCTCTTCGTGAGGTTCCTGGCCAGCTTTCGCTGCCATCGCGACTATCGCTAATGTGAACTTTCAATCCTCTTCGTGAGGTTCTTCGTGTGGGCACGGCGGGCATCCGCGGAGCCGAAAAAAGTCTTTCAATCCTCTTCGTGAGGTTCCGTGAAGGTTAAGCTCTCGAGCTCGCGAGCTCCGATTCTGCTTTCAATCCTCTTCGTGAGGTTCTGACTTTACAACCGAGCAGCTCCGGTATCTCCGCTTTTCTGACTTTCAATCCTCTTCGTGAGGTTCCGGGTCGGTAAGGACAGAAGCGAAAGACTCGTTGCGGAACCTTTCAATCCTCTTCGTGAGGTTCACTGAAAGAAATGAAAGACTTACTGAAAGAAATCGAGCAAACTTTCAATCCTCTTCGTGAGGTTCATGAGATCGCGCTCACGATCATCGAAGACGAGCTCCACTTTCAATCCTCTTCGTGAGGTTCCTAAGAGCGTGACAAAAGACACAGCGTAGCCAAAAGCCCACTCACTTTCAATCCTCTTCGTGAGGTTCTCGCGAGCGCGGGTCGCTTATCGTATGAAAGATGCCATGGTCTTTCAATCCTCTTCGTGAGGTTCCCGGCAGCTCAGGCTCACGCTCAGACGCGATTTTATTGAGCCTTTCAATCCTCTTCGTGAGGTTCGAGGCGAGCTCGACTGGCCGGTCGCGAGCGAAGACCGCGCGTCTTTCAATCCTCTTCGTGAGGTTCCCGCTTTCGAGAAAAACGCGAAGATCATGATTGCCCAACCTTTCAATCCTCTTCGTGAGGTTCCGAGCCGAATTTCCGCTCCCCACGCCTCGACGAGCCAAT
>JANXED010000069.1 GCA_025058175.1 Candidatus Calditenuaceae archaeon
TCTTGTTATCGATTATCTTCGTCATCAGTCTCCACCTCCACAGTCTTCAGCTCTTCCTCGCGTAGTGGTCTACCTGCCTTAATCAAGCGGTCTTCGACGACTTCGACGAAGGCCTTGTGAAGCTCGTCGACGAGGCGGTCGAGTTCTTTCTCATTAAACCCAAGAGCCCTCAAAACCGCCCTATCTAATTCAAATCTATCCTGCTGTTTGATCTCCTCGTAATAAGGAAGCGGTGCACGTGATAAAAATCGTTTAATATCAAATTCAATCGATAATTTCCTCAAGTCTGGAACTGGGATGTCCTCGTAAAAGTTCACCTTGATTTGTAGGTCTCCTTCACCCATTCGCATACCATATAATTCTAAAGTTATTAAGAAGACGGTTGAATTCATATAAAGGAATAATTTTTCATATGAGACCATCGTCTTGGTGTATACCATGTATAGTGCAGCATCGCATAATACAGGTTTACTCGATATTGCGAAGAATAATCTTTTATCAAAATGCATCGGTAGTAAGATTCTCGAGGGTTCTAAACTTGGTAAAGCGTACCATGGACTTCGGCTCCTGCAAGTTGGGTGCTCATGAAAACCGTTATATTCTTTGTCGTCGTCTCGATGTTTGTATTTTTCTCCCCATTCAATATATTTTTTCGTATATTCTCCTGGGTTCTTGGTATGGAGACATAAAACCGAGGGCTTTCCAATCCTGTACATAATCAGTTCTTTAGGACTTTTAAATATTGGTACGACGTCGTCAGCATTTATTACAAACCGGAACTTACGTCCATTTTCATCTCTTATACCATTTTCTATGTAGATGAGTCCTTGTTGTCTTAGTTCTTCTGCTGTCCTGGCCTTTACCCCCCATTCATGAAATTTCTTGGGATTCGCCAA
>JANXED010000006.1 GCA_025058175.1 Candidatus Calditenuaceae archaeon
GGCGAGGGCCCAGAAGAGGCTCGACCTAGGGAGCTCCTCCAGCTCCAGCACCGTCGAGGAGTACCTGCCGTTCCAGTCGATGAGCCCCAGCCTCCCCCTCAGCGTCCAGAAGACGTGGGTCGTCTCGTGGAGCCCGACCGAGGTCGGCCTGTAGACCTCTCTGCTTCCCCACCTGCGGTGCTTGTCCCCGAGTGCGAAGAAGGGCCTCATCCAGCCCCAGACCGGCCTGCAGTCCTCGTCGACCGCGACCACGCCGCCCCCCGCCTCCATCCCGATCACGGTCACGTTCCCCCCGAGCTCCGCGAGCCCAAGCCTCAGCGCAGAGTGCGGCTTCATCGGCCAGAAGACGTTCTTAGTCGAGTCCGGCGGACACGACCAGACCACCGACCCGTCCTTCTCCCTGACCTCGAAGACGCCCTCTCTGCTCCCGTTCACCGCCACCAGCAAATCGCCGCCGAAGTCGTTCCCGTGGATCCCGCTGGGCGTGCGGCCCTCGACCCTCGAGAGCTTCGCGACCCCGGGCCCCAGCTTGAGGTTCCAGACAGTGTTCCCCTCGAAGCCGATCCTCCTGACGAACCCTGCGGAGTAGTCCGTGATGATCAAGCCCTTCAGGTCGGAGGTAGGGAGGCAGTCGTGGGACCACTTCGCGTCGCTCGGCCTCGCGATCAGCCTGACGTTCCTCCCCTTCCTCGGAACCAGGACGTAGTTGTTGTCGAGGTCCGCGCAGATTACGTCCCCTGGCTGGGCCCCGATCTCGGGTATCTCCTCGGTGACCATCCTGACGATGTGCGGGTTCGCGGTGACTGCCCTCCCTCCGACCCTGTGCTCCCAGACCACCTCTCCGGACTCGAGGCTGTAGATCAACGCCGACCTCCTGATGTGGGGGTCGGCCATCACGAGCACCTCTTCGCCGGTCACGGGGTCGACGAGGTTCTCCGCGAAGTGGGGCGCGTACCCGTGCCTCGAGAAGAGCACCCTGGCCTTCAACCCTAGCATCGGCCGCAGACGACGGTCCCCGATATTCGGCTTTTTTCGCGGGGCCAAAGGTTAATGGGGGCTGGGGAGGAGTCCGACGCAGCGGATGGCGAGGCTCGGCCAGCACTTCCTCAGGGACAGGAGCGTGGCCGAGAGGATGGTGGAGCTCGCGGAGATACGGAGGGACGACGTGGTCCTCGAGGTCGGGACCGGGACAGGAGAGCTGACAGAGGCGATCGCCCGGACCGGGTGCAGGGTCGTGACCGTTGAGATCGACCCGGTCCTCGCTGAGGTCGCAAGGAGGAGGCTGAGCGGGTACGGGAACGTCGAGGTCATCCATGCCGACGCCCTGAGGGTCGAGCTCCCGGAGTTCAACAAGGTCCTCTCCTCCCCTCCCTACTACATCTCCACGAAGCTCCTCAGGTGGCTGGCCACGAGGGCGCTCCCGGAGAGGGCGGTCCTGCTCCTCCAAAGGGAGTTCGCGGAGAAGCTGGTCGCGGAGCCCGGGTCGAGGAAGTACGTCCTCACAAGCCTGTTGGTGAGGAGCGCCTTCGAAGTCAGGATCGCCTTCGACGTCGGCAGGAAGGCCTTCAGCCCACCACCAAAGGTCACGTCCTCAGTGGTCGCGCTCTCGAGGAGGTCCGGAGAGGTCTACCCCGACTGGTTCGTCGAGGTGCTCGCGAAGGCCTTCACGACCAGGCGCAGGCTCCTCAGGGGAGCTCTGGCCAGGGTCTCAGTGCCTTGCCCTCCGGACCTCTCGGGGCTCAGGGTCTGCGAGCTCGACCCTGACCTGGCCCGTAGGCTCCTCGAGGCCATCCAGGAGAGCCGTCGGCCGCACCAACTCGCGTAGATATTGAGGGGAGGGAGATTGTATGGCGTGAAGAGCCGGTTGGTCTACCCCGTGGCGGGCATGGCGGCCAACCTGGTGCTCGGGACGATCTACAGCTGGAGCGTCTTCCGCAAGCCCCTCGAGGACTTCTGCGGTTGGTCCGAGTTCGAGTCCTCTCTCCCCTTCTCGGTCTTCCTCTTCTCCTTCGCCGCCACGATGCCCTTCGGAGGCCGGATGATCGCGAGGCACGGGCCGCAGCTCACCGCGGCCGTCGGCGCGGTCCTCGTCTGGGCCGGATGGGTCCTCTCGAGCATCGTGTTCCCGATGAGGGACTCGCTGCTCCTGACGCTCTTCTTCTACGGCGTCGTCGCGGGCGTCGGCGTCGGGCTCTACTACGGCGTCCCGATCGCGGTCTCGAGCAGGTGGTTCCCCGAGAGGAGGGGGCTGGCGGTGGGGCTGACGGTCCTCGGGTTTGGGCTATCGCCGCTGGTCACGGCGCCCCTCGCGGCCCACTCGATCCTTCAGCTCGGCGTGACCGGAGCCTTCGCGGTGCTCGGGACGGCGTTCGGGGTCCTCCTCGCGGTCCTCTCGAGGCTCCTCAGGTTTCCCGAGGCCGGGGAAGTCCAGGCTGCGGTGGGGGTGGGCCGGCCCTCCGAGAGGGACGTCGCGCCCGACCGGATGGTGAGGACGGGACTCTTCAGGGCCCTCTGGCTCTGCTACCTCCTGGGGACCTTCGGCGGTTTCATCGCGATCTCCCTCTCCGCGAAGTATTGCATCGATGTGATCGGCATGACCCCTCAGGCCGCGGCCGCGATGACCGGGCTCTTCGCGGTCTTCAACGGCGCCGGCAGGCCCTTCTTCGGGTACCTGACCGACAGGCTCTCCGCCAGGGCCGCGGCCCTCCTCAGCTTCGCGATCCTACTGGTCGCGTCCTCGACGATGGCGCTCTCGGAATCGTTCGCGGCTTTCGTCGCATCCTTCTCCGCGCTCTGGTTCGTCTTCGGGGGATGGCTAGCGATCGCGCCAAGCCTGACGTCGAAGTTCTTCGGGCTTAGGCACCTCTCGACCAATTATGGGATCGTCTTCACCGCCTACGGCGCGTCGGCGTTGCTCGCTCCCCCCATCGCCGCGTACCTCCGCGGGTCCCTCGGGACCTACGCCGTGCCCTTCGCGACCACCGCCGCCCTCTCGGTGATCGGGATGGTCCTCGCTGCCCTTTGGCTGAGGCCCGAGCGGGAGGGGACGCCCTGAGTCCGATCGGCCGCGGGAAGCTTTTTCGTCGACGGAGCGAGACTACTCCGGGCTGAGCGTGGACTTCAGCACGGTCGCGGCCTCGAGGGTCGAGGCGGGGCTCGAGAGGAGCTACTGCGAGGTCTGCGGGAACGTCGCGAGGTTCTGCAAGCTGACGAGGTGCCCGTTCTACAGACACGTCGTCGACGGGCTGAAAGGCCTGATCACGTCCTCGAGGGGCTCGGTCTTCGGTCCCACCCCTCCGGCGATGTTGGTGGGGGAGAGGGGTTATCCGAAGGTCGTCGCGGGGCCCGCGGTCAGCGTCGCTCCCGAGCTGCTCCTCGGACCGAACCCCAGGGAGTGGCTCGGCAAGTCCATCGACGAGCTGCTCGCCTCGAGGCTCTCGCTGGTCATGGGGAGGAAGAAGGTCGACGTGAGGAGGCCGCTCTCCGAGAGGACGGTCCGTGAGCTGATCGAGGCCGAGCTCTCGGTCAAGCCCGTCGACGTCGAGCTCTCCTACGACGGGCCGGTCGTCCACAGGCCCGGGTTCTTCGCGAGGTCGATGCCCCACGGCCCCTCCGTGAGGCTGAAGACGGCCCGGGTAGCGGGGAACCCGAGGATCCCGAAGAGGGTCGAGGAGGTGATCGAGGAGGGGATGAGGGCCGAGCAGGCGGTCATCGAGCTCGCGGAGAGCGGGCTGGACCAACAGTACGTCACGAGGGTCCTCTCGGTCGGCGCGCTCGGGTCCCCTGCGAGGCGGAGGTTGGTCCCGACGGAGTGGAGCATCACCGCGGTCGACGAGATCCTCTCGAGGCCGCTGTTGAGGAGGGTGAGGAGGTACCCGATCCTGAACGAGACGAGGTTGCACAGCTTCTCGGCCCTCCACAACTCGGCCCACGTCCTGCTCCTTCCGACCGCCTGGGCCTTCGAGCTCCTAGAGGGGTGGCTGAGGTTCCCGGAAGACTCGCCCTACGCGGACCACGAGCTCCACTTCGGGAGGACCGAATACGCCGAGAACACCGGAGGGGCCTACTACGCGGTGAGGCTCTCGGTCCTGAGACACCTCGAGTCCGAGAGGAGACAGGCGGGCGCGGTCGTCCTCTTCGAGGTCGGAAGGGACTGGATACCGCTCGGCGTCTGGAGGTTCAGGGAGGTGACCGCGGCCGCGCTCGAGAGGCCGCCGGAGAGGTTCCAGAGCCTCGAGGAGGCCTTAGAGCGGGTCAGGCCGAGGCTCGAGCTCCCGCTGGAGAGGTACCTCGCGAAGAGCGCGGTCATCAGGACGCTGGTCTCACAGGGGACCCTAACGGGCCCGAAGTCCCTCTGAAACCCATCTGGGACCGGGACGGTTCACGCGAGCAGCGCAAAGAGGGACGCTGCCGCGAGGGCAGTGAGGACGAGGAAGTCGGTCGACCTCACGGACAGAGGCGTGAGCGGCCTCCAAGCGTGCGGGTCGAAGCCCCTCGCCTCGAGCGCCGTCGAGAGCCTCTCGGCCCTCTCGGCCAATCCCTGGAGCACTCCCCTCATCAGGTGCCCTGCCCCCGTGAAGTAGCTCAGAGGGTGCGTCAGCAGCCCCTTGCTCCTCAGGGCCAGGACGACCTCGTCGAGGGAGTCGAGCGTCCTGACGACGACCGAGTGGGAGACGGCGATCGCCGTGGACATCCACCTCGGGAACCTGAGGTGCGAGGAGAGCGACCACGCGAGCTCCCACGAGTCCGTGCCGTACGCGAAGAGCAGCGCCGAGGAGGTCAGCGTCCAGACCCTCAGCGGGAGGAGGGCGAGCAGGGATAGATCGCGGTCGGGGGAGCCGAGGTACGCGAAGGCCCCGAGCCCTAGACCCATCGGGAGCAACCTCAGGCACCAATTCGCCACCAGAGCGGGACTTCGGGCGACGGCGAAGGCCGCGACCGTGACGACGACCGCGAGCGGGACGAGGTGGACCGGGTCGCGCTCGAGCGTCGCCGCGCTAGCCACGGCCAGCAGTCCCAGGAGGGAGACGGTCGGGTGGACCGCGCTCCTCCTACGGATCAACCCTCCTCACCGATCCACCTTGGAGGATGTAGACCTCGTCGGCGACCGACCTGACGAAGTGCCTGTCGTGGGAGGCTACCAGGACGACCGAACCCGTCCGGGTCGCTGCCCTGATCACATCGGCCATCAGCTCCTTATTCGCGGGGTCTAGTCCGGCAGCAGGCTCGTCGAGCGCGATCAGCGCCGGCCCCCTGAGGACCGCCGAGAGGACTGCGACGACGCGCTTCGCACCGAGGCTGAGGCTGTGAACGGGGGCCTCGAGGAGCCTCTTCGGGCCGACCTCGAGGGTCAAGGGCGTCCGGGACCTCGAGGCCAGCTCGATCTCCTCGGCGGCGGTCCTCTCGGTCAGGAACGCGCTGGGGTTCTGCGGGCAGTACGCGGCCCTAGGAGGAGACGGCGGCGAACCGTCGAGGGTCACCTTCCCCTCCCACGGCCTGAGGGCTCCGGTGAGCAGCTTCAGCGCGGTCGACTTGCCGGAGCCGTTCGGGCCCGTCAAGGCGACGACGGTCCCGGACCTCGCGGCCAACGAGAACCCCCCGATCACCTCCCTGCCCCTCCTGTACCCGAACCTGACTCCCTCCGCGATCAGCTCGTGGGACTCGGACCCGTTGGAGTCCGCGGCCTGGAGTTTGACCGAGAGCGCCTCGAGTTCGCAGCCGAGCTCTACCTCGACGTCAGGCCCGATCGGGAGGTCCGCAGGGTCGCTGACCGCCGCGACGACCAGGGTGCCCCCCGAGACGACATCGCGCAGGACCAGAGCCACCTCGCGTCTCGCCTCCTCATCGACGTGGGAGAGGGGGCCGTCGAGCAGGAGGAGCTTCGGCTTCGGGACGAGGGCGGCCGCGAGGGCGAGCCTCTGGACTTGCCCGCCCGAGAGCTCCCGGACCCTCTCGTCGGACCTCTCGATCAGCCCCACGGACCTCAGCACCCACTCGACGGATCGAACCGCCTCCTCGAGCCCTAGTCCCAAGCACTCGGCGGAGAAGAGGACTTCGTCTATTACTCGTTCTCTCACCATAACAGAGTAAGGGTCGTCGGGGACGTAGGAGACGAGCCTCCGCAGCTCCCGAGGGTCGAACTCCCTCAGCTCTCTGCCCATGAAACGCGCCGAGCCCTCGTAGGGGAGGAGGCCCGCGAGCGCGAGCATCAGCGAGCTCTTGCCGCACCCGTTCGGGCCGACCATCGAGACCAGCGCGGGCCCCTCGACCTCGAGGTCGACCTCAGGCCCTAGCCAGCCGCCCCTTCTCGGCCTGAACCGCTCTAGCCTCAGCAACCGGCCATCCCCTCAGGGAGCCCGCCTCGACGAGCCTATCGACGACCGCTTTCACCAGGAGCCCTCCGAGCAGTACGCCGCTGACCAGCATCGCGCCGACGATCGAGGCGTGGAGCCATACCGGATAGGTCCTGCAGGCCGGGTAGAACGGCGAGACCAAGCAGTCGAACGGGTAGGCCGCGACCACGGGTAGCGCCCCCGCGAGGGCCATCGTCCCCCAACCCCACCTCTTATACCTCCCCAGCGCGAAGGCCAGCTCGCTCATGACCCCCTGGGCTGGGCCGTAGTAATAGAGGAGGACCGAGTAGGGGCTGATCAGGAGGAGCTCGACGACCGCAGCGATCGTCTCGCCCGCGAACGCCGCCCCCCTCTTCCTGATCACGTAGGCCGGGAGCGTCCCCCCGACGAACCAGAGCCCGTAGATCGCGGCTATTCCCAGGTGCCCGAGTAGCGGGTATACCACCAGCACCGCGAGCTGGCTCCAGGCCGCGAAGACGACCCCCGCCAACGCGGAGAGGGCCGCGAGCCCAACGACGTCCCTCGTCGTGAACCTCCCGCCGCTCACGGCCGGCCCGGTCAGGGGCTTCCGAATAAATCATCATATCAACCACTTATCGACTCGGGTTTTATAGGGTCCGGGGCCGAGGGGTGCCGGCGGCATGAGGGCGGTGATCCTCTCGGGGGGCGAGGGGAGGAGGCTGAGACCGCTGACGTACTACTTCCAGAAGTCGATGGTCCCGGTCGGGAGGAGGCAGATGCCCCTGCTGTACTACATCATGGCGAACCTCGCACACCACGGGATCAGGGACTTCTTGGTGCTGGTGGGATACAAATCCGAGCAGGTCGTCAACTTCTTCGGCGACGGGAGCAGGTTCGGGTGGAGGGTGAGTTACGTCGAGGACGCGGAGGGGTACTCGGGGACCGGAGGCGCGATGCTGAACGCGATCGAGCGGGGCGCCCTCTCCGCAGACGAGGACGTGCTGGTCCACTACGGCGACATCCTCACCAACATCAACGCCTCAAGACTGGTCGAGCTCCACCGGTCCAGGTCCGCGGACGCGGTCATCGCCCTCTCGAGGTTCTACGAGCTCCCGGTGGGGGTCGCGAGGGTCTCCGACGGTAGGGTCATAGAGCTGCAGGAGAAGCCGAGGATCGACGTCTACGTCACGATCGGCGTCCTGACGCTCTCCGGTAGGGCCCTCGGCCTCCTGAGGGGGCTGGGGAGGAGCTCGGACCTGATGAGGGACCTGATGCCCGCGATGATCGAGAAGGGGATGGCCGTGTACCCGTACTTACTTGAGGACGAGCTCTGGTTCGACGTGGGGACGACCGAGAGGTACGAGAAGCTCGGCTCCGAGGACGTCGACTCGATGTTCGGTTTCCTGAGGGGCTGAGGGCTCGGGTCAGAACTAATAAGACGGCGCCTCGGGAGTGACCCGGTAGGTCGCTCATGGAGGTCAAGGTCGTCGAGAGGGGAGGAGAGTCGCTGACGCTGGAGCTGAAGGGGGTGAACCTCTCGCTCGCGAACGCGCTCAGGAGGCACGCGATCAACGAGGTCCCCGTGATGGCGGTCGAGGAGGTGCTGGTGATGGAGAACTCCTCGGTCGTCAGCAACGAGGTCCTCGTCCACAGGATATCCCTGATACCGTTCGTGACCGACCTCGACAACTACAGGCTCCCCGAGGAGTGCGACTGCAACAACAGGCTCGGGTGCGAGAGGTGCGTCGTGAGGTTCTCCCTGAAGGCGGCCGCGGCCGACGAGGTCGTCACGGTCTACTCGAGGGACATGGTGAGGGAGAGCGGGACCGAGGTGGTGAGGCCCTACAGCGGGGACGTCCCGATCGTCAAGCTCGCGCCGGGCCAGGCGATAGAGCTAGAGCTCTACGTGAGGCTTGGGAAGGGGTCGAGGCACGCGAAGTGGCAGCCGGGGATCGCGACCGTCTACGAGGCCGGCCCCGGGAGCAGGAGGCTCTACGTCGAGTCCTTCGGGTTCCTCCCTCCGGAGAGGATCATCGTCGAGGCCGCGAAGGCGATCGAGAGGGAGCTGGGAGGACTTGAGGCCGCAATGGGGGAGGCGATGAGGGGTGGGTAAGCTCTACAAGCCCGAGCCGACGAAGCATGCCCGGCTTATAGCCGCGGTCGGCAGGCTAGCCGACGCCTCGCCGGAGCGGAGGGGGTTCTGGGAGAGAGTCCTCGAGGAGCTGAAGAGGAGCAGGAGGTCCAGGCGCGCGGTCAACCTCTACCGACTCAACAGGCACACCTCTCCGAACGACAAGGTCCTCGTGTTGGGGAAGCTCCTCGGCGTCGGGAGGCTCGATCACCCTGTCAAGGTAGTCGCGTTCGACTTCTCCGAGGCCGCCTACCGGAAGGTGAGGGAGGCGGGCGGCGAGGCGATCTACCTTGACCAGTTCATATCCCGGGGCGAGCCCGACCTCTCGGGTTTCAAGCTGATGGGGTGAACGGGGTGGAGGAGCTGGTGGTGATTGATGGGTCCGGCCACAGGTTCGGGAGGCTGGCGTCGAGGGTCGCGAAGATGCTGCTGGAGGGGAAGAGGGTCGTTGTCCTCAACGCGGAGAAGATCGTCATAACGGGCACTCGGTCTGCGGTGCTGGAGAGGTACCTCGCGCTCCTCGACCGGAAGTGGCACTCATCGATCGAGAGGGTCCAGGTCTGGAACCCCAGGAAACCCGACAGGGTCTTCTGGTACGCGGTCAAGAGGATGCTCCCTAAGAAGAAGGCGAGGGGAGAGAAGGCGATCTCGAGGCTGAGGGTCTACGTCGGCGTCCCAGAGGAGTTCGCAGCGCGCCAGGCCGTGAGGGTCCCCGACGCGGAGCACAGGTCCGGCATCAGCAGGTCCGGCAAGCTGATCAAGTCCGTCACGCTCGGCGAGCTCTCGGAGCTGATAGGCGGCCGCGTAACGACGCCGCAGAGGCCCGAACCCAGGAGATGAGCCGGAGGCCCAGGAACGCGGTAGTGGCCCTGCTCGCGAAGAGCAGGAGGTACCTGACCGACGAGGACGTGATCGAGGTACTCCACGTCCTCGCCCACCTGAAGAGGGAGCCTTTCTCCCTCAGGGACCTGAGGAGGATGCTCCCGGAGAGCGTCGCCTCACGACCGCGCGTTGCGAGGAGCGTCACGAACCTACTGAACACGCTGATCAACATCGGGTACCTGGAGAAATACAGCGAGCGGAAGTACAGGAAGCTCTATGACAACCTCTCGATCTTCCTCCTCAGCCAGGTGATGGAGCTCTCGGCGATCGAGAACGCCCCGCTCGCCAGGAAGGCGGAGGAGAGCGTCCTCAAGCAGCTGAAGCGGACCAAGGCCGAAGGGGCCGGAGAGGCCAGCGACTGATCACCCAGCGAAGGCCCTCTCCACGACCCCGTCCACGTCGACCCTGTTGGTCCTGACCCCCAGCTCCTCTAGGGAAGCCGATAGTGCCCTGAGCGTCCTCCTCACCCTCTCTGGCGTCACCATCCCCATGTTCCCGATCCTGAAGATCAGCCCCTTCGTCCTGCCCATGCCACCTGCGATGTGGACGCCGTGCCTCTCCTTCATGACCTTCGTGAGTTGGGCGTCCTGGACGCCGGCCGGGAGCCTGGCCGCGATCAGCGTCCTCGACCTGAACGGGTCCCTCGGGAAGACGCTCAGCCCCATCCCCTCGAGTGCCTCGTAGAAGGCCGCGCTACCCTGCCTGTGGGCCGAGTACCACCTCTCCAGCCCCCTCTCCAGCATGTAGTCGAGCGAGGCGTCGAGGGCGTAGAAGAGCGAAATGGCGGGGGTGAAGGGCGTCTCCAGCCTCTTCATGAACTCCTCGTGGGTCAGGAGGTCGAAGTAGTGGGGCCTCTTGGGCTTCCTCCTCGCCCTCTCCCTCGCCTCGTCGGAGACGTAGACGATCGCGAGGCCCGGGGGAGCCGCGAGGCACTTCTGGGTGCCGCCCACGAAGGACGCGAGGCCCCATCCGCTGGCCTCGAGCGGGTAGCCACCGATGGAGGTGACCCCATCGACGATCAGCAGGATCCCGTTCCTCCTGCAGTACTCCGCGATCTCGGGGACGTAGGGGTTGAACGCGCCGGTGGAGGTCTCGTTGTGGACCAGCAGCGCCACGTCTACGCCGTCCCTCGACTCGACCTCGCTCCTGAACCGCTCGGGCGTCACCGAGGTCCCGAGTTCGTCCTCGACCCTGACCACCCTGTCCGAGTAGTACTCGGCGGCCACGGTCATCCTCTCCGCGAAGAGGCCGTTCACGAACGCGAGGACCCTGTCGTTCCTGTCGATCAGGTTCGAGACCGCGAACTCTATCCCGCCGGTCGAGGAACAGGTGAGCACGAAGACCTCGCCCGACGTCGCGCCCAGCACCTTCCTCAGCTTCTCGATCACCTCGCCGTGGAGCCTCCTGAACTCCTCGCCCCTGTGATTGATCATCCGGCGGGCCATCGCGGCGAGCGCTTGCTCGGGGACGTCGGTCGGACCTGGGAGCATCAGGATGTAGTCTTCGCGGTCCACGTCTCAACTAGGTCGAGGCGATTAATCAACGGTCGGCGACGCATCACGCCTTTGGGCCGCGTGACCTAAAAAGCTCCGCGACCTCAGGCGGGTAGGGAAGCTCTTCGCATCCCCTGTGGACCAGCACCCTGACTCGCTCCTCGTAGAACCTGTCGAGGAGGACCCCTGGCCCGAAGGAGACAACCTCGGCCGACAACAGGTGGCTGAGGAACCGCTCTCGGACCGAATCGTCATCGGAGGTCATGAGCTCGAGGGGCACTAACGCGTAGAGGGGCCTGTCCTGGACGACGTGCCTCGTAGACTTCGGGGGTAACCTCACGCCCCTCCTCGCCAGCTCGATGACCTCCTCCTTCCTCAACGTGGGGACCGCGTATCCGATCCTGTGCCTGCCAGACCTGATTCCCGAGAGGACATTGGACTCGGTGTCGTACCTTATCCCGAACCGCCTGAGGACCTCGTCGGCCATCGTCACCTCCCGCGCAGGGAACGTCCGGCGGTGCGAGTCCGAGCACAAGAGGTAGGCGGAATCATGACCGTGGGCCATCACCAGGACCGAGCCCTCTCTCCTCTCCAGAGCCTTAAGGCCCTCCTCGACCGGGACCGGCTCGAGGACCGCGTTCAGCGACGCTTTCAGCACCTCGAGCACCTCTTCGACGCTCGGGCTTCCGTCGAGTGCCCTGTACCAAGCCCTCAGCTCCACCTCCTCCGAGAAGTAGTCTACCGAGTAGACCAGCACCGCCCTCGCGCCCACCCTCCTCAGGGCCTCGAACCTGTGGGAGCCGTCGAGGATGACGCCGTGCGACGCCTCGACGACTATCGGATGGTAGAGCTTCCCGGCCGAGAGCAGCTCGCGGCCTATCGATGCCACGAGCTCCTCCACGATCTCCTCGTGGGGGCTGAGCCGGTCCACTCCGAGGAAGGCCAGCTTGCCCATCTCGCCACGTCATCCACCTCGCTTACCCGCTATAAATGGGGAAAACCGGGGCCGAGGGACACGGGCCGAAAAGGTCGACCCGAGGTGCTCCTCAGCCGACGCTGCCGCTCATCTCGAGCTCTATCAGCCTGTTGAACTCGATCGCGTACTCCATCGGCAGGGTCTTCGTGAACCCCTCGAAGAACCCCAGGACGATCATGTTGAGGGCCTCCTGCTCCGGTATGCCCCTGCTCATGAGGTAGAAGAGCTGGTCCTCGCCGATCTTCCCGACCGTCGCCTCGTGGGTGATCGTCGCGTCGTCCTCCTGGATCTCGTTGTACGGGTAGGTGTCGGTCCTGGACCTGTCGTCGAGGATCAGCGAGTCGCACCTGACGCTCGACTTGACCCTCTTAGCGCCCTTCGCGACGTGCAAGAGCCCCCTGTAGGTCACTCTGCCGCCGTCCCTGCAGACCGACTTGGAGGTGATCCTGCTGGTCGTGTCGGGCGCCAGGTGAATCACCTTCGCGCCGGTGTCCTGGTGCTGGCCGCGCCCCGCGAACGCCACCGAGAGTATCTCGGCCTTCGCGCCCCTCCCGAGCAGGTAGACGCTCGGGTACTTCATCGTGACTCTGCTCCCGATGTTCGCGTCGACCCACTCGACCGTCGCCTCCTCGTAGGCGAAGGACCTCTTGGTGACTAGGTTGTAGACGTCGGTGCTCCAGTTCTGAAGGGTGGTGTACCTGACGTGGGCTCCCTTCATCGCGATCACCTCTACCACCGCGGCGTGGAGGCTCTCGGTGCTGTAGATCGGGGCCGTGCAACCCTCGATGTAGTGGACTTTGCTGTAGGGCTCGGCTACGATCAGCGTCCTCTCGAACTGGCCGATGTTCGAGGCGTTGATCCTGAAGTAGGCCTGGAGGGGGAACTCGACGTGGACGCCCTCCGGGATGTAGACGAAGGACCCGCCGCTCCAAACCGCGGTGTTGAGGGCCGCGAACTTGTTGTCGTCCGGGGGCACTACGGTCCCGAAGT
Source organism: Candidatus Calditenuaceae archaeon (assembly GCA_025058175.1). Taxonomy (GTDB): domain Archaea; phylum Thermoproteota; class Nitrososphaeria_A; order Caldarchaeales; family Calditenuaceae; genus Calditenuis. Next base: position 12,787 of record JANXED010000006.1, read on the forward strand.
ACCTCCTCACGATCTCCGGGTACTCCCTCACGGCCGTGTCCATGTCGCAGAAGATCACTCCAAGCTTCTCCAGCTCCTTCCTCACGTTGTGGTAGACGACCTCGGAGTCGTACTGCGCCCCCACTCCCGCCAGGAACTTCCTCTCGGCCTCGGGTATCCCCAGCCTCTCGAAGGTCCTCTTGATGTAATCCGGGACCTCCTCCCAGCTCCGGTACCTCCCTTCGGTCGGCCTGACGTAGTATCTCATCTTCTGGAAGTCGAGCGCGCTCAGGTCCGCGCCCCACTTCGGCATCGGCTTCTCGAGGAAGATCCTGTAGGCCTGGAGCCTCTTCCTCCTCATCCACTCTGGCTCGCCCTTAATCCTCGAGATCTCGTCGACTACCTCCTCTGAGATGCCCGGCCTCGTCGTGTAGACCGGTTGGACCTCGTCCCTGAAGTCGTACCTGCTGTAGTCGAATCGGATTTCCTGAGCCACCATTCGCTATAACGCCGTTATGGCATTATTTAATTATAGAGCCACAACTCGTGCGCGCCCTCGGGGGACTCAGGGTTATGAGACACGCGTGGTCACGCAGGGCGGATGAGCACCTTCGTCTTCGACGAGCTCCTGCTGCCCGACGAGGCGGTCCAGCTGGCCTCGAGGACCGGGAAGGTCGCCCGGATCAATTACATCAAGAAGTACGGCGAGGAGCCGCCGGGCTGGGTGATTGGTTACGGCAGGCTGGAGGGGAGGAGGTTCTACCTCGAGGGCGAGATCGTGGCCAGACACCTGATCATCAACGCGAAGAGCTACGGGATGATAGGATTCCAGGAGACGCCGGGGGGCGAGACGGTGGACAGGGGATGGATACTGGTCCCGTACAGGAGGATCGAGTTCGACGGCGAGCTCTGCGTGATCGAGTGAACCTCAGAAGACCGGCCTAATCGGGGACTTCAGGGGCTTTATCGACTTCCCGAAGAACCTGACGAAGGACCCCATGTCCTCGAGGGTGCTGGTCCCGGCGAGGACGTCGACGTAGGGCAGCGCGGTCAGCATCCCGACCGTCATCGGCTTGAAGTTCGGCTTATCGGCGTGCGGGTTCAACCAGACGATCTTCCCCACCCTCACCCTCAGGCCCTCCATGCTCTCCCTCAACACCTCAGGCTCTCCCGTGTCCCAGCCGTCGCTGACTATGATGGCGACCCAAGACCTGTCGACGAGCGTCCCGTACCTCTCCAGGAACGTCCTGAGACAGCTCCCGATCCTCGTCCCGCTCCCCCAGAGGTCCACCCTCTCCGAGAGCCTCCTCCTGATCTCCTCGAGGTTCGTCGTCTCAAGGAGCTCCGTGATCCGCATGAGCCTCGTGCTGAAGACGAAGACCTCGACCCGCCTCGAGAGGCGCCTGACGAGGTACATCGCCCTGACGATCCACTCGGTGTAGGTGTCCATGGACCCGCTGATGTCGAAGAACGCCACGACCCGCAGCCTCGAGAGTATCCTGCTGGCCCTCTTCAGCTCCATCAGCTCCGCCGCCGTCCCCAGCGCAGACCTCATCGTCCGGGGGAAGTCCAGCTCGCCCTTCGCCGACCTCCTGTACCTCCTGCCCTCGAGGACCGCGAGCCTCCTCCTCATCCTCCTTATCACCCTCTTCCCCGCCTTCACCCTCATCGGGTCGATGGGCTTCAGGACGCGCTTGTGGAGGGTCTCCATCGGGCTGTACATGAAGACGTCCACCGCCTTGTCCTGCTGCTGGCCCCTGTTCTGGTCCTGCGCCGCCCTGACCGCCGACAGCCTCTGGGAGCTGCCCTCGCTCCCCTCGCCTGACCTCTCGCCCTCCTCGCCACCCTCCTCTCCGGAAGCGGCCTGCTCGACAGCCTGCTGGAAGACCTCCTCCAGCAGATGGAACTTCGAGGGGTCCTTGATCATCGTGACCTTGATGGCAGTCTTGAACTCGGGGAGGCCGTAGGACCTGACGTGGTAGAGGGCCTCGCACGCGTCCAGGGACTCGGAGACCCCCACCTTCAACTGCCTCTCCCTGAAGAGGTTGGCGAGCTCCACTACGAACCTGTATGCGTCCAACCCCTCAGCCCATCCTCGAGAGCGTCGAGAGTAGGGAGTCTACGTCCACCCTCATCAGGTCGTCTTGGGACTTGATCACGCAGATCAGGGTCGACTTCAGGACGTCCCTGTTCAGCTCTTTCGCACCTATCCTCATCATCGCGTTCGCCCAATCCAGGGTCTCGGAGATCCCGGGCTTCTTCATCACGTCGGGCCTGGACCTCAGGACGTTGACGAGGTTCACCAACTGCTCCGCGAGGCCTTCGTTGAGGCCCTTCACCTTCAGCCTCAGGATCCTCAGCTCCTTCTCCTTCGGCGGGTAGGTCACGTAGTAGTAAAGGCACCTCCTCTTGAGACCGTCGCCTATCTCCCTAGTCCTGTTCGAGGTGAGTATCGCTATCGGCTCGGTCTTCGCCTTGATCGTCCCGATCTCCGGTATGGTGACCTGGTACTCCGCTAGGAACTCGAGGAGGAACCCCTCGAACTCCTCGTCGGCCCTGTCGATCTCGTCGACCAGCAGCACCGGCGGAACTGGACCGTCGTGCATCACCGCCTTCAACAGCGGCCTCTTCAGGAGGAACCTCTCGCTGAAGATCTCGCTCTCGATCTCGTGGACGTCCTTCCGGCTCTCGAGCATCTTGATGTAGAGGAGCTGCCTGGGGTAGTCCCACTCGTAGATCGCGTCCGATGCGTCGAGCCCCTCGTAGCACTGGAGCCTGATCAGCGTGGTGCCCAGCACCTCCGCGAGGACCTTCGCGACCTCGGTCTTCCCGCACCCTGGCTCCCCTTCGATCAGCAGGGGCTTCCGCATCTGTATCGCGAGGTAGAGGGCGGTCGCCAACTCCCTGTCTGCGACGTAAAGCCTCTCCTCGAGAGCCTTGATCAGACCCTCGATCGTCAGGTCCTTGAGCGGGACGGGCCTGTTCTGAGCGGCCACGAGCTCACCGAATCACCGGATACTCGATCTACAACTAAAAGATATTGCCAGATACTGGTATCAGGGCTGACTTTGGGGCTTGAGCCGTTATCAACCTGCATCACCGAGCGCCCCTGAAGCGTTAAATCTCAGAATTCCGATCTTCAGCGCATGGCTCAGATCAGGGTCAGCGAGGAGACTTACACCGAGATCGTCCGAGTTAAGGCTCGGCTCGAGGAGCTGACCGGCAGACACCTCACCTTCTGCGACACGCTGAAGTACCTCTGCGAGATGTTCCACGACAGCGATCGTGACGGCAGGCCTCTGAGAGGCCTCAATCAACTCACCATTCACCATCGCGGGAATAGGGATAGCTCCAGAGCGCCACCGAGAGCACAACTGCCTTAAACCACGCGTTGAACATCCTCTCGACCTCGTCGGAGCTGTGTCCTTTCTTCGCGAGGAACGGCTTGATGGTAGCGCTGATGGGGTAGATGAAGGCAATCATGTACCTGAGCGGTATGTGGGGGACGCTGTTAACACGGTCGGTGACGTTCTTCTTCGATTTGTGGTGCCTCCTCCCGATCTCCAATTGGTAATCGAGCCAGGCCCCGTCGAACCCCCTCTCGCAGAGGTCGAGTATCCACTGCCCGAACCTCCTCCTGACGGCCTGAAGGTACTCTGGTATCGGCTTTCCCGTCTCTCTGTCGGTGAAGTAGTGGAGCAGATGTGGGTTGGACCCGACCCACCCGTACCAGAGATCGAGCACGTCCTCGACCTGGCCCTTCAGGACCTCCCCTGCCATCTTCAGGTACTTCACGTCGTCGTCATCGATCATTATCGATTTCTTCAGCAGCTCGAATTCCTCCCGCGTGACAGGGAACCTCTCCAGCCTCGGCGACCCCAGCTCGTACCCGGGAATGCGCGGTGCGGTCACACCGAGTCACTCTAGCTGAGGAGTTTAAGCGTGCGTCAACAACGTCGACGGAGTTAACACTCAGGAGGTCATTTGGTGTCCCTCTGGACCTCGCTGACGTCGGGGAGGACGCTGTCGGGTTCGTGGATGACGAAGCCCTGTGCTATCCTCCTGATCTTGGGGAGGAGCCTGAAGAGCTCGCCCTTCGCGAGGACCGTGTTCACCGCGTACCAGCCTGGGGTCGAGAGCCTGCTGACCGTGGGCGCCTTCAGGGCCGGGAGGGAGCTCAGCAGCTCCTCGAGGTTCTCCTCCCTGACGTTCAGGAACAGGTGGACCCTCTTCCTAGACTCTATCACTCCCCTGAACATCGTGAGGATGTCCAGGATCTTCTCCCTCTTCCACGGGTCCCTCATCGCGTCCTTGTTCGCGATGAGGGCGGCTGAGCTGACCATGATCTGCTCGATGACCCTAAGGTTGTTCTGCTCCAGCGTCCTCCCGGTCTCGGTGTTGTCGACGATCGCGTCCGCCTCCTCTGGCGGCTTCGCCTCGGTCGCGCCGAAGGAGAGGTAGACGCCGACCCTGTCGTTCTCACCGATCCTGAACCAAGGGGTCACGATGGTCGGCGAGGCCTCGCCGAAGTGCTTCCTGTAGACCGGGTTGCTCGCCACGAACCGGGACGTGAGCCTAAGGTACTCGGTCGAGATCCTCACGGGCTTCTTCTCCCTTATCCTCCTCTCAAGGAAGTCACCGAGGTCCCTCGAGTCGTCCCATGCGGGGACCGCCATGACGAGCCTCACCCTGCCGTACTCGAGGTCCTGGAGCACCTCGACGTCCGCGCCCGTCTCAGCGACCCAGTCGAAGCCCGTTATCCCCAGGTCGTGGAACCCTTCCTGGACGTATATCGGGATCTCCTGGGGCCTGAGGATCTTCAGCTGTACCTCCTCGTCGCTGATCGAGGGCCTGTAGGACCTGTCGGCGCCGCGGACCTCGTAGTAGGCCTCTTGGAGCAGCCTGAGCGTCTCCTGCTCCAGCGACCCCTTCGGTATCGCGAACCTCAGCCGCTTGGCCTGCAACCTGCCCGACGCGGACCTACCTGCTATATGTGCATCAACTCAGACCGGGAAGAGGGGCCGCTTGACGATCGAGCTCAACCTAGCAGCATAGGCCTCCGCGAGCGGCCCGAGGGCCTTCCGGACCGCGTCCCTGAGCTCCTTGAGCCCGACCACCTCGTCGACCACGCCAGCCCTCAGCAGCCTCTCGCCCCCGGAGAACTCGGACCTCAGCTCCGCCGCGAAGGAGCCGATGAGCTCCTCCCTCCTCTCCGGAGGAGCGGCCTCCAGCTCCCTCCTCCTGATGATCTCCGCGGCAAGCCTCGGCTCCTGGACCATCACCTCGCTCTCCGGGAGCGCGATGACGCAGTCAGCCCCAAGCCCCTTGCTGCACATCGAGACGAACCCCCCCGCGTAGGCCCTCCTCAGCAGCACGGTCACCTTCGGGACGTCTGAGGTCGCGTAGGCGTGCAGCAGCTTCGCGCCGTGTCTCGGGAGGTTCGAGTGCTCCTGGTCCGGCCCGGGCTCGAAGCCAACCGTGTCCACGAAGGTGATCACCGGGAGGTTGTTCTTGTCGCACACCGAGACTAACCTCGCAGTCTTCAGGGCCGCACCGACGTCTATCGCCCCCATCCTCACCGAGGGCTGATTCGCGACCACCCCCACCGGTCTCCCCTCGATCCTCGCGAACCCAACTACAGCGCTCTGGCCGTACCCCTCGCCGAGCTCGAGGAAGCTGCCCCCGTCGACAACCGACTTGATCACCGCCCTGACGTCGTACCCCGCGTCTGAGTCCGGGAGCCGGTCTGGAGCCACTCCCTCCGCGTCTTTCGGCTCGACGACCGGCGGCATCTCGCTCGTGTTCTGTGGCAGATATTGCACGACCTCCCTCACGGCCGCGACCGCTCCGGCCTCGTCGGGCCTAACTAGGTCGAACGCCCCCTTCCACCACAGGACCTCCACCCCTCCAAGCTCCATCACGCCCACGCTGAGTCCCTTGAACCTCCTCGCCGACGCCGGCCCCGAGACGAAAAGGTATCCGGCCGCCGTGTTCCCGATCGCGACGTCCGAGGAGGCGACCATGAACGCGCTGCCCCCGACGCTCGCCCCCACGACCGCCGAGACCATCGGGATCCTCGAGGACGCCCTCGCTACCGACCTGTAGGCCCTCGCAACGCCGTTCAGCGAGAGAGCGCCCTCTTGGAGCTTTGCTCCGGCGGAGTCCGCGAGGTAGACTACCGGGACGCCCTCCTCCGCCGCCACCTCGTACAGCTCCGAGACCTTCTCCATGCCCTCGGCCGACAGGGAGCCCGCGGAGACCTCCGGGTCGTTCGTCCACAACGCGACCCTCTTGCCCCCGACGGACCCGAAGCCGACGACCGCGTCCCTCCCGAACCCCGGACGGAGCTCCTCGAAACCGGACCCGACGTCGAGCAGCGCCTCGATCCTCCTCTTGACAGTGAACGACATTCGGCCCACGGGCGATCTGCGACAATTTAACTGCTGGAGCCGCGTGATTCACGAGCATTCGTTCAAGAATCCTTTAATATCGAAGTCAGACCTCAACTGGGGAATTATGGTCATCGTGATCGACCGGCTGAAGAAGTCGTTCGGCGGTGTGAGGGCAGTCAACGGGGTCTCGCTGGAGGTGAAGGACGGGGAGATCGTGGGGATCATAGGTCCGAACGGCTCCGGAAAGACCACGCTCATCAACCTGATCACGGGGTACTACGAGCCCGACGAGGGCCTGATCGAGTTCTCCGGGAAGAGGATAGACGGCATGAGGCCCTACGAGATCGCAGCACTGGGTGTCGCTCGCACGTTCCAGGTCCCTCGCGTCTTCAAGCGGCTCTCGGTCATGGACAACCTCGCTGCGGCTCTCGCCTTCAACAGGAGGGCCCGCGGGGGAGCAGAGGAGAGGGCCAGGGACCTCTTGAAGGCGTTCGATCTCTGGGACAAGAGGCACGAGCCCGCGGGCAACCTGTCCGGAGGCCAACAGCGGATCCTCGAGATCGTCCGCGCCCTGATGACGAGGCCCCGACTCCTGCTCCTCGACGAGCCCACGGCGGGACTGAACCCTCTCTTCATAGCTAAACTGAAGGACATCCTGCTGGACATGAAAAGTGAGGGGACGTCGACGCTGATAGTGGAGCATAACATGCGGGTCGTGGTCGACTTCTGCGAAAGGGTGGTGGCCATGAGCGAGGGCCAGATCATCGCCGAGGGCGTTCCCACAGAGGTCCTGATATCACCAGCCGTGATTGACTCTTACCTCGGGAGGTGAGCGACCTGACCGAGCTGGTGATCAGTAACCTGACCGCGGGTTACGAAGACATCCCCATCGTCAAGTCGGTCGACCTTCAGGTCGATAAGGGCAAGGTGACGCTGATCATAGGACCCAACGGCTCCGGGAAGTCAACTCTCCTCAACGCGGTCTTCGGCCTCGCCCGGGTCTTCGAGGGACAGGTCGTCTTGAACGGCCGCGAGGTTACCCATCTAGATCCCAGCGAGAGAGTCAGGCTCGGACTGAGGTTCGTGATGCAGAGGCGGAGCATCTTCCCCCACCTCACCGTGGAGGAGAACCTCAGGATGGGGGCCTGGACCGTGAGGAACGACAAGACCCGGATGACCTCCGAGCTAGCTAAGGTCTACGACCTCTTCCCGATACTGAAGGAACTGCGCTCCGTGAAGGCTAACCTCCTCAGCGGAGGTCAGGCACGCATCCTCGAGCTGGCTAGGGGAGTGATGGGCGATGCGAGGGTCCTCCTCTTGGACGAGCCCACGACTGGTCTCTCCCCGAAGTTGGCCAAGCAGATCTACGATTACGTCCTGAAGCTGCGTCAGATGGGATACACAATTCTTTTGGTCGAGCAGAACGTGAAATCAGGTCTGAGTGTGGCAGACGATGTCTTGGTCATGAGAACGGGTTCGCCTATATATTACGGCAGCGCAAATGAAATATCTGTAAAGATGACGGAGATAGTCTCAAGTTGGCTCAAATACTGAAAATCTTTAGTCCTGACCTCCTGTAAAAGAAGTAGGAGACACCGCGAGGTTCTATCAACGTGATGATCACTAGAAGCGAACCGTAGAAGGCAAGGGAGACCTCTCCGAATCCCGCCGTGACGTAGAAGTAGATAAGCGCGTTAACAAGTCCACCTATTATAGAACCTAAAACGACGCCCTGACCTCCGAGTATCGTGGTGAGGGCTGCGGTTAGGCTCAGCGAGACCGAGTTGAAGGCGTCCACGTGGACGTACGACAGGTAAAGGGCGTGGACCGCCCCCGCGAGCCCCGTTATGTAAGCTGAGAATACCATAGCTGTGGACTTCACGAAGAGCGGAGGAACGGCCAAGCTGACCGCGCCCTCTTCGTCGTCCCTGATGGCTGCCATCGAGAGTCCGAGGTAGCTGTACTTGAGGAAGCCAAAGGCGATGATTGCGGAGATCAGTATCACCAGCGACAACACGAGCGGGACCTCCCTCTCCAGCAACATGAGCTGATGGATGAAGAAGCCCTGCCCTCCTCCGCTCACCTCCACCCAGTTCAGCAGCACTATGTAAACGATGATCGAGAGCGTAAGCGTCGAGAGCATGAAGAACGGCCCGCGCAGTCGCATCGCGGGCATCAGGACCGCTACTAACCCGACGGAGAATAGCGGAGCCGCGAGAAGGGCCGGGATTATCGAGCCGAACTGTCTGAAGAGGTGCGCGAAGGCGAACCCTCCGACCCCGAAGAACATCGCGTTCCCAAGCGAGAAGAGACCGGTCAGGCCGCCGGGGATGTTCCAAGCCACGGAGTTGATGGAGTAGAGGAAGAACAGGTACGTCGCGGTGAGGAGGAAGGGCTCGACCCTGGCGAGCGACAGGACCAGCAAGGTCCATCCCGTTAACGCCGATGCTATCACCAGGAGGTAGCGGACTGGCGGCCTCGGCCTCATATCCTCACCCTCTCCCCTAGAATGCCCGTGGGTCTGAACAGTAGCACCACCATCATGAACGCGAGAGCGACGGCAATCGCGTAGGCGGGCCCGACGGTCAGGACGCTAAGCGTGTGGAGCCCGGAATATATGGCCGCGCCTATCAGGGCGCCGAGGAAGTTCCCCATCCCTCCGATGATCGTGATCACGATCGAGATCGTGATGAACTCGATGCCCATAGCCGGGTGGATGGCGAGTGCGGCGGGCATGAGCGAGCCTGCCGTGGCCGATAGGCCGCATACGATGCCGAAGACCACGGAGAAGACCCTAGAGACGTTGATCCCACAGGTCCTCGCGGCGTCGGCGTCCTGCGAGACGGCCCTTATCGCGCGCCCCATGTCGGTTCTGCTCAGCATGAACCAGAGGATCGCCGTGATGACCATGGAGTAGACGAAGATGAACAGCCTCGAGACCTGCAGCCTGACTCCGAGCACCTCAACTGCACTCGTGACGTATGGCGTCGCGACGGCCCTTATGTTCCCCGTCCAGACCAGGTAAACCAAACCTGTGATGGCCAAGAGGAGCCCGAAGAAGAGGAGGAGGGTGAACTCGATGACCTGTCCGCCGCGGTACCCCTTCAGTGCCCTCCTCGCTATACCGGACTGGATGAAGTATCCGTACGCGAAGAACATAGGAAAGGCGAACGGTGGTGAGACCAAAGGGTCGATGCCGAACTGGGAGTGAAGCGCATACGCCAGGTAAGCCCCAAGCGTTATGAGGGCGCCTTGCGACACGTCGACGATCTTCATCACGCCGTAGATCAGCGTCAGCCCGTAGGCCGCCAGCGCGTAGAGGCCTGCCAAAAGGAGGGAACTGAGGAAGTTCGTCAGGGCGACCTCAAAAAGACTCATGAAGGTGTTACCTCATGTCAGCACCTGTTCGGCCTGAAGGCGGACGTCATGGACTCCCTGGGCCAGACGATCTGAGGCTTCCCGTCTTGCACCTGCACCACCACGAACTGGTTGGTTATCTGACCTCCCGCCCTCTCGTCGAAGTAGATCGACCCTCCCACGATTATCTGAGAGGGCAGCCCCTTCTCCGGCGAGTTCAGCTGGAGCAGCACCGCATGGATCTTCTCCGGCTCGATCGAGCCCGCCTTCTCTATCGCCCACACGAGCACCCTGGCGGCCTCGTACGGCACTGCAGCGAACCAGTCTGAGGGCAAATCCAGGTTCTTAGCCTTCACCCAAGCGTCCCACTTCGCGTTGAACTCTCTCACGCCGGCCCTCGGGTCGGCGGGGTTCCACCACTGTACCCCGAAGACGTTCTCCGCTGCCTTGCCCAGCTCCTTGATTGCCGTCCCTTCAGGACCCCGCGGGCCATAACTCACGACGATGTGACAGAGTCCCATCGCGGCGTACTGCCTATGCATCGTGATGTAATCCGGCAGCCTCATGTCGTTGAGCATCGCGTTAGCCCCAGACGCCTTGATCGCCGAGAGGATCGCAGTGTAGTCCTTCTCGCCTATGGTGTGAAAGGCCTCGTAGACTATCTCGAAGTAACCGGGGTACTTCCTGACCGCCTCCTTGAGCCCCGCGAGGTATTCCCTCCCGTGATCCGTGTTCTCGTTCACGCTGGCTATCTTCAGGGGCTTCGGCAGGGTCCCCTTGTCGATCTCGGCCTTGAGCATCTCCATGGTCGTCAAGGCAAGCTGCTTGATCGAGGCTATCATCCCGAACATGTAGTTGTACCGTCTCTTACCGTCCTCTGTGAGGAAAATGGTGCTCGTCGCACCGCCCGGGTTGACGTAGGGCATCTTGTACCTCTCCGCCACCGGGGCCTGTGCAGCGACCAGCGGCGTGCTGTAGCCTCCTAATATGAGGTTCACCTTCTCGACCGTAATCAGACGCTCGAGAAGTGTCGCACTCTTAGTCGGATCTGACTCGTCGTCCAGCACTATTAGCTTCAGTGGAATTCTCTTGTCGAACTCTTTCACATAAACTCCCCCGGCTCTATTGACTTCGTCGAAGTATAGTTCGAACGCGGTCTTGAAGTATAGTCCTATCCTCCCGTGCGTCCCACTCATAGGCAAGACTGCCCCGACGACGATCTCCTTAGGTGCCTCTCTTCGCGGCCCCGGCGAGATGACGCCCGGCAACAAGACGAAGGCAGCGACGACACCCACAACGACGACCAACACCGCCGCTAAGAACACCGTCCTGCGCTGCATGAACGTGTTCAAATATCCTCGTATAAAAAGTTTATTATCACTCACAATACTTTAAAAATTCGCCTACCGGCATCCGGCGCGGGATGGACCGACCGTTGAAGGACGTGAAGGTGCTCGACCTGAGCCGCGTGATGGCGGGGCCCTTCTGCACGATGGTCCTCGCAGATCTAGGGGCCGAGGTGATCAAGGTGGAGCCGCCGGAGGGAGACGATTCGAGGAGATTCACGCCGATCGTCGACGGCGAGAGCGCGTACTTCGCCAGCGTCAACAGGAACAAGAAGAGCGTCGTAGTGGACCTGAAGAGGCCCTCGGGCCAGGAGGTCGTCAGGAGGCTCGCGAGGAGGTCCGACGTGGTGATCGAGAACTTCAGGCCGGGCGTCGCGAAGAGGCTCGGCGTCTCCTACGAGGACCTCAGCTCCCTGAACCCCTCACTGATCTATTGCAGCATCACCGGCTTCGGCCAGACCGGCATCTACTCTCAGAAGCCCGGATACGACCTGATCGCGCTGGCCATGAGCGGCATGATGGACCTCACGGGAGAGCCCGAGGGCGAGCCGGTTAAGTTCGCGGTCCCGATTGCCGACATCGCTGCGGGGACGTTCGCGGCCATCTCGATACTCGCGGCCCTGATCGAGAGGTCGAGGACCGGAAGGGGCGCGTACATCGACGTCTCCATGCTCGACGTAATGCTCTACCTGCTCACGCACCAGGCCTCGGCCTTCCTCCTCGCGGGTGAGGTTCCCAGGAGGATGGGTTCGGCCCACCCCTCGATCGTCCCGTATCAGGCCTTCAGGGCCTCGGACGGTTACGTCATCGTCGCGGTGGCGAACGAACCCCAGTGGCAGAGGCTCTGCGCGGCTCTCGGGGTCCCGGAGCTCGCTGAGGACGAGAAGTTCCGCACCAACGGCGACAGGGTCAGGAACAGGACCCAGCTGCTGGACATCCTCGGCCCGATCTTCGCCAAGAGGACCGTCGCCGAGTGGGTCGCGGACCTCGAGCGGGCCGACGTCCCGGTCGCACCTGTCAGATCCGTCAGGGAGGCCCTTACGGACCCCTACGTCGACGAGAGGGGAATGGTCGAGAGGGTACGGCACCCAACGCTCGGTGAGGTGGCGCTACTGGCCTTCCCGGTCGTCGTCTCCGGCCTCAGGCCCAGGGTCAGGAGTCCGCCGCCCACTCTGGGCCAGCACACTGGAGAGGTCCTCAGGTCGCTGGGCTATACCGAGGTCGAGATCGAGGCCCTCAGAAGGGAGGGCGCGGTCAAGTGAGGGGACATGTCCGGTGACCGTCTGCTGGAGCTGGGAGCCGCGGAGCTAGCGGAGAGGATAAGGACCTGCGAGCTCTCGCCAGTCGACCTGATCGAGAGGCTCCTCGACCACATACGGCGACACAACGGCCTCCTGAACGCGTTCATCACGGTGGCCTCCGAGTCGAGCTTGAAGGAGGCGGAGGTGATGGAACGCGAGGCGAGGGAGGGAAGGTTGAGGGGGCCTCTTCACGGCGTGCCGGTAGCGGTGAAGGACCTGATACACGTCAGGGGGATGAGGTTCACGGCAGGCTCGAGAATACTCTCCGACTCGCGCTCGGAGTCCGATGCGACCGTCGTCGAGAGGCTGAAGAGCGCGGGTGCGATTGTGCTGGGCAAGACTAACCTCCACGAGTTCGGTTCTGGGACGACGAACGTCAACCCCCACTACGGCCCTTGCAGGAATCCCTGGTCCCCCGAGAGGATCTCGGGCGGCTCGAGCGGCGGATCCGCGGCGGCCGTCGCGGCGCTGATGAGCCCTCTGGCGCTCGGGACTGACACCAGCGGCTCGATCAGGATCCCGGCGTCGCTCTGCGGCGTGGTCGGGCTGAAGCCTACTTATGGTCTGGTCAGCAGGCACGGCGTCATGCCCCTGTCCCCGACGCTCGACCACGTGGGCCCGATGGCGAGGAGCGTCAGGGACGTCGCGGTGGCCCTCGAGGTCATCGCGGGCTTCGACCCCATGGACGAGTCCTCGGTGGTCTACGACGTCCCGAGTTACGCGGACGCGCTGGAGCAGGACGTCGAGGGCCTCAGGGTCTGCCTGCTGGAGGGGCAGTTCGAGGTACCTCCCGACGAGGAGGTCGAGAGGGGGTTGTCGAGGGCCGTCGATGCGCTCTCCCGCGCAGGAGTCGAGGTCGTCGAGGAGAAGTTCGCCGCGGCCCAGAGGGTCAGGGAGTGCTGGGCGCCGATAAGGCTCGGCGAGGCAGCCGCGGTCCACGACGAGTGGCTCAGGACGAGGCCCCTGGACTACGGCGAGGACGTGAGGATGATGCTCGAGAGGGGGAGGGCTTTCACGGCCGTCGACTACGTTAGGGCCCTCTGGCTGAGGAGGGAGATCAGGAAGGAGCTGCTGGAGCTCCTGAAGCGCTTCGACGCAGTCCTGTGTTGCTCCACGCCAATCACCGCCCCTAGAATCGGCGAGTCGTCCGTTACCGTCAGAGGGGAAAGCTACGAGGTCTACACCGCCCTCACGAGCTGGACCATCCTCTTCAACGTCACCGGCTTCCCGGCCGTCTCGGTGCCCGTCGGCCTATCGAGGGAGGGGCTTCCCATCTCTGTCCAGATCGCGGGGAGACCGTTCGACGAGTCGACCTTGCTGAGGCTCGCGCGCTCGCTCGAGCAGGAGCTGGACCTCAGGCTCGTCCCGCCGATCGCGAGGTGACGCCCGCCCGGGCCGTAGGTCACCAAAAGTGTTTTAACCCGTGAAGGGACTGTATCAGGCAATGAAGCTGGTCAGGATGGAGGAGGCCGTTGGGCTCATCGAGGACGGCTCCACGGTCACGATCAGCGGCATCTCCTTCTCGAGGAACCCGATGGCGTTCATCTTCGCCCTCGAGAGGGGCGGGGTCAGGGGCTTGGGCTTCGTCGACAGAGAGCCTGGGGTCGGGTTGGAGTACATGGTCAAGAAGGGAATGGTGAGGAGCGTCAGGGCCGCGATGGTCTCGCTCGAGTGGTTCGGGATACCCGTGAACTTCAGGAGGGCGATCGAGAGGGGCGAGGTCGAGTTCCTCGAGGACACCTGCGGCGCCTTCATGGCCGGGATCAGGGCCGGCGCTTTCGGGATACCGTTCATGCCGGTCAGGGGAGTCCTGGGGTCGGACCTCGTCGGGCTTCACGAGGAGGCGGGGACATGGAGGGTCATCAGGGACCCGTTCAACGGCGGGGACGTCGTCCTGGTGAAGGCGATAGTGCCGGACGTCGCGGTGATCCACTGCCACAGGGCCGACCCGCTCGGGAACGCGGAGATCGAGGGCCCGATCTACGAGGACGAGTTCAAAGCGAAGGCCGCGAGGAAGGTGATCGTCACGGCGGAGGAGATCGTCGACGAGGACTACTTCAAGGGCAGGAGGCCCACAATCCACTCGACCTATGTGACAGCAGTCGTCCATGCACCGGGAGGCGCGAAGCCCACGGGGATGTTCAGGCTCTACGACCCCGATTACGACGCGATCTGGAACCTCCTCAGCCAGTGATCGGTCAGGCTAGGGACAGAACTTGACGCGGTCGCGCCCGAAAGCGATCACAGGACCTGATCCTAACGCTCTATTACCGGATATCGGTCAGAGGCACGGGAGGACGGGTTCGAATGAGATCGAGAGGGCTGCTGAGGCTCCTATGGGAGGATGAGGACTTCCGCTGCGCTGTGGGGGGCACCGTAGGGGTCGACGAGCTATCGAGGAGGCTCTTCGTGGTTGAGGGCGAAACGGTCGATGTTGACCTCTACTGCTAGGGCCGCGGGGGACGGCGAGAGGGCGGTCGTGCTCGTCGCGCGCTCAGTTCCTCTGGCCCGGTGGGACGGAAAGGAAGCAACGTTAAAATTTTAGGAATCACCTAAAATCGGCGAGATGTCCGGGCTGTCCCAGAGTCCCCGGAAGCTGCTCAAGGTGACGGAGGCAATAGGCGCGGTCTTCATCTTCTTCGCGGGCGCGGCGCTCCACTTCACGTTCGAGTGGTCGGGACACAACGTCTTCGTGGGCCTCTTCTCCGCGGTCAACGAGAGCGTCTGGGAGCACCTGAAGCTCGCCTACTTCCCGGCGGTCTGGTTAGGACTGGTCCAGTACGCCCTTCTACGGAAGCACTACCCCAACTTCTTCGCGGGCAAGGCGACGGGCGTCTTCTCGGTCCCGGTGATCATCGTTGTCGGCTTCTATGGCTACCAGGCGATCTTCAGGAGCCACAACCTCGCCTACGACATAGGCCTCTTCGTCTTCTCGGTCGTCGTGGGCCAGTTCGTCAGCTACAAGATGGTGGTCAAGTACGGGAACAGGAGCCCGCCCCAGCTCCTGCCGGTGATAGCACTTGCCGCGTACGCCGTCGCCTTCTTCGCCTTCACCTTCGAGCCGCCGAGGCTGGAGCCCTTCAGGGACCCGATCACGGGAGAGTACGGGATCCACGCGGCGCTCCACCATCACCACCACTCGGGTCACTGAGTCCGGGCCTCGACACCCCCTTTTTTCACCGATAATAGCAAGATGGGCGGAATTAGGCGTGGGATGGCCTCGAGGAGGAACTTCCTCAGGAGCGGTGCCTTCGTCTCGATCGCCCTCAGCCTCGGGGCGGTGGGACTTACCATCCTCGCACCACTAATAGGAGGGAACGGCACGCGCGACGGCGGGAGGACCGTCTTGAAGGCGATCAGGCTCCCCAGGCCCCGGACCGACGGCCCCCTCTCCGTGGAGCAGGCGATCCTCCGGAGGAGGTCAAGGAGGGAGTACACCGGGGAGCCCCTGACGGTCGAGGAGGTGGCGCAGCTCCTCTGGGCGGCGCAGGGCATCACGGCTCCTCACCTCTGGACCGGCCTCAGGTCGGCCCCCTCCGCCGGAGGCCTCTACCCGTTGGAGACCTACGTCGTCGTCAAGGAGGGCGGGGTGATCGGGCTGGAGGCGGGTGTCTACCGCTACGACCCGCACGGGCACGAGCTAGAGATGGTTGCCGCGGGCGACCACAGCGGGCAGCTGATGGCCGCGTGCGTGGACCAGGAGTGGGTCGGGTCCGCGGCGGTGAACGTCGTCTTCACGGCGGTCGTCGAGAGGACCAGGGCCCGTTATGGCGACAGGGCCCTCCAGTACGTCTTCCAGGAGTCCGGACACGCGGCGCAGAACGTCTACCTCCAGGCCGAGTCCCTCGGTCTCGGGTGCGTGGTGGTGGGAGCGTTCTACGAGGACGAGGTCCGGGCGATACTCAGGGCCCCGAGGCGCGAGCTCCCGGTCTACGTGATCCCCGTTGGGAGGCCCGCGTGAGCGGCTCGCGGCCCAGAGGGCCGCTCTCGCGGTGCTCCTCGGGCCCGTGGTCTTCCTCCTCGCGCTCGGTTTCGAACCCCTCACAGAGGAGCCCGTTCCGTCGCTGAGCCATAGGGACCTGAAGGGAGACGGCTGGTTGGGGTACAGGCTCGGTTACGCGGGGACCGCGATGCTGCTCCTCGCGCAGGCCTACCTCTTCAGGCCTGGGATGCTGGCGAGGAGGGAGTGGCTCGACGTCCACTGCTACCTCACCACCGCCGGCGGCCTCCTCGTGCTGGTCCACTCGGGCTTCCCGTTCTCGTTCGAGTACTGGAACCCCTTTGAGCGGGTCTATCCGCGCCTCGGGCTCTACGGACTGGTCGGGCTGCAGGGGCTCGCAGCCTGGCTGGTCGTCGCGCTGGTCGCCAGCGGCCTCTTCGGGAGGTACGCCCGCGCCTCGTCCCCGGCGGCCTTCAGGCTCTGGCGCGCACTCCACTCCGCGCTCTCGGGGGCGCTCTACGTCTCCGGGACCGTGCACCTAGTCATCGCGGTCCTCCTCAGACACGTGTCGGCCGCGTGACTCCTGACTCGACCCAAGTCGCTTCACGGTAGGTCGAGGCCACGGTCGGTCCACTGAGCCGATCCCGAGTTTCGGCAAAACTGCGACCATTGACGGATGATGCGGGTCGGGCCTCTGCGGGGCGTCCCTCCACCAGGTCAGGGAGGTGATCCAGCCACACCTTCCGGTGCGGCTACCTTGTTACAACTTCTCCCCCCTCACCGGGTTCGGGTTCGAACCGCCCAACTCGAGCGGCCCTCACCCAAACCCAGCTCGGGTGGAGCGATGGGCAGTGTGTGCAAGGAGCGGGGACGTATTCACCGCGCGGTGTTAACGCGCGGTTACTAGGGATTCCGCGTTCACGAGGGCGAGTTGCAACCCTCGATCCCTACTGAGGCGG
>JANXED010000070.1 GCA_025058175.1 Candidatus Calditenuaceae archaeon
AACAAGCATGTTGGCCTTTGTTCCGAGGTCGGGATTGTCCGGGTCAACCAACACATCCTCGAGCTTTACGCCTTTCTCACCGAGCTTTTTTGACCATTTCTCTTTGAATGATTTGACGAGTTCCTCAAACTGTTCAGCGGTCACGGTTTTGTCGGCCGCTTTAGCAACGAGGTCGTCAGCGTCTTTTTTAATGGCCGACAGTATTTCATCGGGTTTTTCGAAACCCGCGTCCCTAAGCCTACCGAAAACATACACTTCACGTATGCCCGGAAGCCTTTCACCCGTCTCCTCAATAACACCTCCTTCAACGACCTCCCTAATCAGCTGCTCCCATGGTATCACTTTCCATTTGCCGCTGCCTCGTGGACCCGCTCTTTTCAATGGCTTGACTATCCTGTAGGGGTCGTAGACGTAATGTATTCCGTCTTGCCCGCGTGGGCACAATGTGGAACCTGTTGATAGTGCTTTTCTCCATGGTGTGTGGTAATCGATTTCCGTGAAACGGTTTAGCTGATGTTCTGTCGAGACATGCCTGTTGTATGGATGGTAGGGGTTTCCCTCTATCCTTTCGATAATCTCCATGCCGTCGACCGTAGTGACCCTGACGCGAATGCCACATCTGACGTTGCATCCCAGACAAGAAGAATACACGTACCTCACTCCGGTTCCTGAAATCCTGTCTGGTTTGTAGAGCTGCGTTGCAGGCTGGATTATTCTTTCAACGGTGCTCCAGTAACCCGCGAGGAAGACTCCGAGCGAGGCAGCTCCTACAGCGCCCTTCACTGCTGTTCTCCTACTAACCATCTTGTTCCACCTCCAGTGGGAAGATGATCGAGAGAATGAGGAATAACGCTACTCCCGCGGCTATTGGTGAAACCGTTTCCAAAAACCAG
>JANXED010000071.1:0-250 GCA_025058175.1 Candidatus Calditenuaceae archaeon
CTTTCAATCCTCTTCGTGAGGTTCTTTTCTAGCGTTCTCGTCGTAAGAGAATACCACCTCCGCACCACTTTCAATCCTCTTCGTGAGGTTCCTAGAGTATGCGTCGCGGAAGGGCTGGCCCATCTCGCTACTTTCAATCCTCTTCGTGAGGTTCGCCTTAAAGCCGCCGCCTTTCCCGGCACGGCTGATCATCTTTCAATCCTCTTCGTGAGGTTCTGTAGAGCTTGCAGCCCGCGGCCGGGACCGTGAC
>JANXED010000071.1:260-869 GCA_025058175.1 Candidatus Calditenuaceae archaeon
GTTCTACAAAACACGCCCGCGTTACAGATCATGCAGTCAGTAGCGCGCTTTCAATCCTCTTCGTGAGGTTCGGTTCTGAATAACGAGAATGACCTTGAGTCATACTTTCGGCCTTTCAATCCTCTTCGTGAGGTTCAGAGAAAGGGCTGTTATATCATACTCTGTCTTAAGCTGCTTGCTTTCAATCCTCTTCGTGAGGTTCTCTTTTGTTCAACGAGCGGGTTCTGACGCTGGAAGAGCTCTTTCAATCCTCTTCGTGAGGTTCGAGGGAGTTCATCCGATCTTTCGCTACCATCAGAGAACTTTCAATCCTCTTCGTGAGGTTCGCGACTTTGCGGACGCGCATGGCTGGCCCGTACCGCTCCTTTCAATCCTCTTCGTGAGGTTCGTCGTGGCTCTGCTACCGCCCATTCGCTGGGGTGGCCCACACTTTCAATCCTCTTCGTGAGGTTCGCCGGAAAAGTCGCTTTATAGCCGGCATTTTGTAGCCGAGCTTTCAATCCTCTTCGTGAGGTTCTTAAAAACCCACGAATCCAATATCTTGTGTTTGGAGACACTTTCAATCCTCTTCGTGAGGTTCCGAGCCGAATTTCCGCTCCCCACGCCTCG
>JANXED010000072.1 GCA_025058175.1 Candidatus Calditenuaceae archaeon
CTTCAGCGGCGCTGGGGCTGCTCGAGGATTTCAGGGAACTCAACCCCTACCTCAAACCACTCCTGCTCGCCCTCCCTGGCGTGATGTTGGTCGTCATGGGTGCATACGACCCCCATCCTGTTCTACCGATCGTGGGGAAGGTGCGCTTGACGATCCTTTACCCAGTGCTGCTGGTGGTCGCGTATTCGATAGTCACCAACGCCGTCAACAGCGTCGATGTGGTCAACGGGTCCCTGGCGCTCTTCACCGTCGCAACGGCCTGTACTCTTCTGGCCGCCATGACGCTCAGAGGATCCCCGATTGAGCTACAGATTGCAACGGCCTCACTCTTGGGCTCGGCCGTCGGCTTCCTCTTTTACAACTGGTACCCCGCGAGGACTTTCAGCGGAAACGTGGGTAGCAACTTCGTTGCCTCATCGGTGCTGACGCTTGCGGTCCTCGGGAAGCTTGAGGTCCTTCTCTTGGTGGTCCTACTACCCGCGATACTGAACGAAGCGCTCATCATCGCTTCAGTCGGGGGCCTGAAGTCCGGGAAGAACGTCGTCAAGAGGCCGATACTCGTGCTGAGGGGGGTGATCAGAGACAACCCCGACGTCTCCGCACCGTTGACACTGGTTAGGATGCTCGCCGCAGGAGGAGAGCTGGACGAGAAGCGGGTATCACTCTCCATAGGTGCGCTAACCGCCTTCTCTTGCGCGCTGGGACTGGTGAGTCTGTTACTTTAACATCGGCAGGGTGCAGGCCTTGTTCAAGCAGCTCCTCAAGCTTATGGTCCTCGTCGCGCTGGTCTGGTTGAGCCTAATGTTGCTGCTGTCAGCGATCGGGCTCGTCGTCGCTACCATGGAGAGCGAGAGGTCTCCCTCGG
>JANXED010000073.1 GCA_025058175.1 Candidatus Calditenuaceae archaeon
CCATTCGTGACAATACGCTTTTATCGATTGAAAGAGGTCGGCTTGCTCAAAATACGACGGATAGGGCCGCGTCGGGGGAGGATGGCAGAACTGACTGCGTCCGGCAGATGGCTAGCAAATCGTTTATTCGATCATCAACAAGTGAAGTGAGGATGAGAGTTAAGGATAGGTTGAATGAGATTAGTAAATTACTAGATAGCAGAGACTCAATAACTTTAATAGAATTAGCGAGGATGTGGCAGGTTGACATAGCGTACGTGAGAAGAATCATAAAACTTTTAGATGAACGGTATGAGGTGGATAATGATGTTATTCGAAAAAAGCGAAGTAGATGATGAATACTCAAGATAAGACCTTATTTTATGGTATTTTTATGGTATTACAGTAAACATAGCGACATATTGCTGCTAACTCTCGTAATTTGTAATGACTGTTAAGACTTATTGCCGCAATGATACACTTTTAATGTCGTGGAACCGGAGCTCGTGAGATCGATTGATTTAGTGCTTGATCGTGTCAGACACTGTCACATAGATCTCCGAAGACCAGCACTGGTCCTCGGAGATCAGTATGTACGGATAGAAATACCGCTTTCAGGATTTGCAGAGAATATATCAGGATTACAAAGTGAACGTAGAGCTATCTCTGTTAAGCGTCTCAAGAGTTTGACAACTCAGATGACACTTTCGCAGCTTCTCGAGAACAGCATTATTGAACCTGAGGCATGCCGTCGCATCCTTGAGCCTCCAGGACCTGATGTCTATGCATTAGTCCGGGCTAGTTTCAAGAAGACGGAATTCAACAAAATAATCGCCAGCAGCGCTGAGATTTTGCGCGTAATGCCCTCACGTTC
>JANXED010000074.1:0-333 GCA_025058175.1 Candidatus Calditenuaceae archaeon
ACACAGCCCATCGCAATCAACGGAGCCGTGCCAAGCGAGACAACATCCGCCCCCAAGGCGATGAGCTTAGCCGAATCTTCGGCGCTGCTCACCCTTCCCGCTGCGACAACGGTGAAGCCATCCCGCAAGCCTTCGCGCCGAAGCGTTTCGTCGACGACCGGGACGGCGATTTCGATGGGAAGGCCGATGTTGTTTCGGACGACGAGAGGTGAGGCGCCTGTTCCAGCTCCGTGGCCGTCCATGATGATGCCGTCAGCCCCCATCCGCGCCACGCCCGACGCTATTTATTCTATGTAGAAGGAAACGCCTACTTAGAAAAAAACCGTAATCACG
>JANXED010000074.1:343-850 GCA_025058175.1 Candidatus Calditenuaceae archaeon
GAGGTCTTCGATGGAGTAGATGTCGTGATGCGGCGCCGGCGATATGGCGTCTAACCCGACGGGTATCCGCCTCGTCTCCGAAATGGGTTTCGTAACTTTGACGCCGGGCAGGTGGCCGCCGATCCCCGGCTTCGCTCCCTGCCCGATCTTGATGACTATGCCGAGGCCCGTGTTCAGCACGTCGATGTCAACGCCGAACCGGGCCGAAGCCCACTGAACCGTAATTCTCTTGCATTTTCTCACTTCGGGATGAAGACCTCCTTCACCCGTTCCCGTAACTATTTCGGTCAAGTCTGCGGCGCGTGCGAGAGCGACGTTGGGTACTCCGCTCAAAGCTCCGAAGGACATGTCGCCGAGGTAGATGGGTGAGGCCATTTCGATGGCGTCGTAGGCCATGGTCGTCGACGTGTCTATGTCGCTGGGTTTTCTCACCGGCGGCGACGGGTTGTCCAGCTCCGCTTTGAACCGTAGCCTGTCGAGCAACCTTTTCGAAAAATGTTTGGCGCC
>JANXED010000075.1 GCA_025058175.1 Candidatus Calditenuaceae archaeon
AGGTTCCGCGGATGATTTTTACACGCTCGGCAGTGGCGGGCTTCTCGCCTTTCAATCCTCTTCGTGAGGTTCGCGGCATCGATGCGCTGCGGCACTCCATCGTCGAATGGATTCGCTTTCAATCCTCTTCGTGAGGTTCTTCTCGTAGCAGAGAGTCGCTGTGTCCGTGTCCGTCCCCGCCTTTCAATCCTCTTCGTGAGGTTCGTCGCGGGTAAATCGTGTGCGGTCGTGTTCCAAATTCAATGAACTTTCAATCCTCTTCGTGAGGTTCCTACGACCGACCACGTTTTCGCGTCAGCGCGGGGCCCTTTCAATCCTCTTCGTGAGGTTCCACGCGGGCTCCACGAGCGCGGTCGCGAGGTCGCTAATTCCAACTTTCAATCCTCTTCGTGAGGTTCCACGTGGCTTGACGCCGTGCAGACTTACCGACTTACAGAAGCTTTCAATCCTCTTCGTGAGGTTCTTGTCTGAAAATTATGGCGGGCGAGGCGCTTCTAGAAAACAACTTTCAATCCTCTTCGTGAGGTTCATCTATTGACTTAGAGAACATTGTCTTATTCGACAAGTTGCTTTCAATCCTCTTCGTGAGGTTCTACGATATCTGTTGAGTCGGGTTTTCCCCGACGCCTCCGTCGCTTTCAATCCTCTTCGTGAGGTTCGACTTCAAAGAAGTCCCCCGGGGCGCAGATCGGGTCAAACTTTCAATCCTCTTCGTGAGGTTCGGCCACGAGACCGAGGCCGGCCGCCCGAGTGGCGAGAACGCTTTCAATCCTCTTCGTGAGGTTCACGGCCCCGAGTTCTCGGGCGTGACTAGAGAGCAGTGGCGAGAACGCTTTCAATCCTCT
>JANXED010000076.1:0-547 GCA_025058175.1 Candidatus Calditenuaceae archaeon
CCGGGCTGTACGGTGAAGGCAGCTACTGGTGTTCAGATCCGAGAGAAACGGGTGAGGTAGGTGATCTCACGTGACGCTCCTGTGGAGCGTGGAGACCGCTAGGTCTAGGGGTGTCCCCGGCGTCCGGTGGGAGGGTTCCTGTGAGGGGCAAGGGAACTCAAAGACTCAACAGCAGCCCTATCTTTCGCCGATTCGAGAAGCCTATCAGCTCCCTGACCCCTTATGTGGTCTTTTTGATAAATAAAACGAGCCCACACGATCTATTCGACCCACGGACCTCAGCCTCCGAGTTGTCAAGGCCTACAGTTCAAGCGGGCGGTTCATATCAAGGTTCAACGACTTTGAGAATACCCTTCATAAGCCAATGACCAGCTCCCGAGTTGAACAACGGCTCTCCGCAGTAAACAGAGCATCTGATCTCGAAAGTCCCTATCTTGTCGGCTACGAACGTTATCTTCACGTAATCGCCTGGGCTGACGACGACGTTAACGCCATAGCCCGATATCATGAACCCATGGAATACGTCGCTACTTGTGATGATGAACGT
>JANXED010000076.1:557-839 GCA_025058175.1 Candidatus Calditenuaceae archaeon
CTTTCCTGACTATAAACTCGTCCGGTTCGAAGATCCATTGTTTAGCCGTGACGTAGAAGACGCGTTCTTTCTCGCTTTCAGCCCTCACCAAGTTGTTGTAGTAGAAGGGCCCTGCCAGCGTGACCAGCACCGTCAGCCCCAGTATCGCCAAAGCGACAAACTCTGCGAGACGCAGCCTCACCAAACTACCCACCCCCAGTAGAAGGAGTCAAGCCAGAGACCGAGGTACAACATGCAAAGCCCCGTCAGCAGAACTACGAACGGTATCGAAGCCTTTAAGGC
>JANXED010000077.1 GCA_025058175.1 Candidatus Calditenuaceae archaeon
CTCTTCGTGAGGTTCGCAGAAGAAAAGCAAAAACAACTCCTCGAGAAACTTTATTCGCAGTACTTTCAATCCTCTTCGTGAGGTTCGCCCCACGGCGCCGAGGGTGGTTGGTGGGATCTCAGTCGCTTTCAATCCTCTTCGTGAGGTTCGTCGTGAAAGACACGAAAACTCGTTGAGTCATAGAGTTGACTTTCAATCCTCTTCGTGAGGTTCATGTATACCACGCCCCGCGTCGAGGTCCACGTCTACGATTCTTTCAATCCTCTTCGTGAGGTTCCTTTGAAGTCAACATAGTCTCTCAGCCGCGCGATCGTGTGCTTTCAATCCTCTTCGTGAGGTTCTCGCCAGGCCCACTCCACTCGTGACAGATCAACAAAATCTTTCAATCCTCTTCGTGAGGTTCGCTGGTGTGGGCTCGATTAACGTTTACGCGATCTTTACGGCTTTCAATCCTCTTCGTGAGGTTCAAAAGAAATCCGCGAGCTGGTGCTGAAACTTATCTTGAACTTTCAATCCTCTTCGTGAGGTTCTACGAGCGCTTTCGCGAGCTACGTAACGAATTGCTGAAGCTTTCAATCCTCTTCGTGAGGTTCGCGCTCTCGATGACCGTGATGTTAGCCTCGGGGATGCCCTTTCAATCCTCTTCGTGAGGTTCCCGTGGGGACGGCACGGCTCATTTGGAATCCCGAAAAGCTTTCAATCCTCTTCGTGAGGTTCGCCATCCGTCCGACCTTGATCGGATCGAGTATGTAGACGACCTGCTTTCAATCCTCTTCGTGAGGTTCCGAGCCGATTTTCCGCTCCCCACGCCGTCCCGAGCCAATCCCCGTCTGGG
>JANXED010000078.1 GCA_025058175.1 Candidatus Calditenuaceae archaeon
GATCAACCGCATCCTCAACCTGTTGCATAGAGGGAACGCTCCCCTCGGGCGCCTCGACCACGACGGCCCTCCCGCCGATCGACCTGACCAGCTCCGCCAACCTGTAGCCCCAGAAGCCGCTCGCGATCACGACCGCCTTCTCGCCCCTCCTGAGGACTGACCTCGTCCCGAGCTCCAGCGCGAGCGTCCCTGGCCCGGGCACCATCAACGTCCTACCCCTCCTCGCGCCGAAGAGTTCCGCTGCCAGCCCGATCGCCCTCTCAATCTTCTCCTTCCAGACCTCTCCGTAGTGTGGGTAGGACCTCCCGACCGCGGCCCTCCTGACCCTCGGGTGTAGCTCGGTCGGGCCCGGGATCATCAAAACGGGGTCTGTCCCCCAGAGGCTTCTAGCCCGGTTCGCGGTCATCGCCTTCCCTGCCTCACCCATGCGTTCTCTTTCGCGTTGTCGGGGGGCCCGCCGGGACTCGAACCCGGGACCTCTGGCTCTCCCCACCGATTTGACCGTGCGCCGAAGGCCAGCGCTCCGTCCGGGCTGAGCTACGGGCCCTCAGATTTCGTCCTCGTGCCGGTACAAATAACCGAGTCACCGTGGACCTCCGTGCTCGCCGCGTCAGGACTCCCGACGGACGGCCTCCGCCAGTCGCCATCTGATCGCCGTTGTCCGGTAAGAATAAATGACAGTCCCACTGTTTTTAACATATGAGCTGGAAGCAGTCCGGACAGGGCAAGTTGACGCCGCTGACGGCCGTCCTGATCGTTCTGGTCCTCGTCCTGGGAGGCGTTGCGGGCTACTTCGCGACGACGCAGCAGACGGTCACCAAGACCGAGGTCAGG
>JANXED010000079.1 GCA_025058175.1 Candidatus Calditenuaceae archaeon
GTTTCTTTCTCTGATTATCCTCGTCACTGTGGCGTTAGTTGATAAGCAGCTCCTCCTGGGGCATCGGGCCCTTGATTTCGGCATAGATGAGAACGAATTCCCGCAATCACGACAATAGTACTCTACTTCCTGAGCGAGCAGATCCTCTCTGATATTCGTAACAGTTCCTACGATTGATACGACGAAACCGTCAAACTCGGGCGAGGGCTGATCAATGACATATCCTCCGACGAACTCAAAGAAATGATCCGGCACTTTTTGTTCTGGGAATTCAATTTTTACTCGCTCTTTTAGTGTAGCCTTTAATACCTCGATAAAACTCAGTGAAATTTCGTCAAGCTTAGGCATATCTTTAACCGAATTCACGAGCTCCGAAAGGTCAACAGTGAGGCGCTCGCTTGCTAAGAACGCATTGACTATGCGCTCGCGATATAGCGGGGCTAAGTCATACGAGAGAACCTCTTCGAGAGGTGGTCTCTCATGAACTGTTTGATCGTGTCGATGTAATCGGCTACTCGTCTCTTCAGCCGTCATCCCCCATGGCTGAAACACAATCGATAGATAAGCCTCTCACAAGTATAATCGCAAAGCGATCTTATCAGTAATTCCCGGGATATACTCGAGCTACACTTTTTCGTAGTCTGACATTACGGAGTTATATGGCGGTTGATACCACATTAATTAGATGCTTAAGCCTAAGGACATCGTTCTCTACCTCGCGTCGCTGCCGAGAGAACGTAGCGCACTGATTTTAGGTCCTCCGGGGGTCGGGAAGAGTTTCAACATCATATCTTTCGCGAGGTATGAGGCGTCAAAGATGGGTTTGAATTTCG
>JANXED010000007.1 GCA_025058175.1 Candidatus Calditenuaceae archaeon
CAACATAGATGTAGCGTTGTGAGCTTTCAATCCTCTTCGTGAGGTTCATCGTCGCAGAGTTCAACTTCAGAGCCCTCAAGCCCGCAAACTTTCAATCCTCTTCGTGAGGTTCAAGTTACGGTTAAGGGTTTTACCGAGCGCCGGGCCGCAATCCTTTCAATCCTCTTCGTGAGGTTCTGGGCTAGATACGGCTACGAGGAGCAGATACTAGCGTTTAACTTTCAATCCTCTTCGTGAGGTTCTCATGATATCCCGGTCGGCGCCCTTCGCGCCCGCGTCCGCTTTCAATCCTCTTCGTGAGGTTCTAATCTGCTGACAAAAGTTCTGCGATAGCGTATGTCAGTGCTTTCAATCCTCTTCGTGAGGTTCCGCGTGACGAGGCTGTTCACGAGCGCGGCATCAGCTTGCTCTTTCAATCCTCTTCGTGAGGTTCCATTTTGTAGCCGAGCGGGAAAAGTTCTTCGAAACGCCAGAGCTTTCAATCCTCTTCGTGAGGTTCGCCCGCGGGATGATGTGCGGCCGATCGTCGATTATGTCCACGACTTTCAATCCTCTTCGTGAGGTTCAATCTATTTCGCGTTTTATGATCGGATTTGGAATGACCCGACCCTCTTTCAATCCTCTTCGTGAGGTTCATTATTCCCATGGGCACGATCCGCCACGTGTAACGAGACCCTTTCAATCCTCTTCGTGAGGTTCAGGGGCAGAAGAGCCGGTCGGAGTCAAAGACTACACGCCGCGCTCTTTCAATCCTCTTCGTGAGGTTCGAGAATAGTCCATTCCGCAGCACTCCTCGATGTAATCATACTTTCAATCCTCTTCGTGAGGTTCTCCACGCGCGCCCTGGAGGGCCGCAGCGACCGCGATGACTTTCAATCCTCTTCATGAGGTTCTTAGAAAAGAAGCCGGCCGACGCTCCCACGCCCGTTCACTTTCAATCCTCTTCGTGAGGTTCCACGCCGTACAACCACTCGCCGACGCTCTCAGAGTGCTTTCTTTCAATCCTCTTCGTGAGGTTCGAGGTGATCGGCGAATTTTACCCGCGCGCGTTCGTGTGGGCACTTTCAATCCTCTTCGTGAGGTTCGCTGTAGGTAAATACAGCCTACCGCGGTTATGTAGAGGTCCTTTCAATCCTCTTCGTGAGGTTCAGAAGCATAAGGTCCAACGGCAGAGTTCACGTCCTTCTCCACTTTCAATCCTCTTCGTGAGGTTCTTCATAGATCATCACGAGCGGACAATTGCGCCACGAGCGCTTTCAATCCTCTTCGTGAGGTTCCCGCCGCGTAGTAACGCCGAAGGCCTGACGCCGAAACGCTCTTTCAATCCTCTTCGTGAGGTTCGCTGCACTAGATTAACCGCTTTCGCGAGAATGCGTTGAGGCTTTCAATCCTCTTCGTGAGGTTCTTTTCAAAACGCCTTGCGCCTCGCCAGCGGTCCCTACGCGCTTTCAATCCTCTTCGTGAGGTTCCACGAGGGCCGCGCGTGACGCTTTGCCGCCCGGATCGTAGCCTTTCAATCCTCTTCGTGAGGTTCCATGAACTATTTGCGCGCGTGGATTGACGGGTTCCACTCTTTCAATCCTCTTCGTGAGGTTCGGGGCTCCGGCTGAAGGCGGGACGCATTGCAGCGATGGTGCACGCTTTCAATCCTCTTCGTGAGGTTCCATCGAATTCGACGCCACGAGCGCGCGGATCCCCGTTTCCGCTTTCAATCCTCTTCGTGAGGTTCTTTCTGCAGGGCGCGGAGCAGGGGCTCACGATCAACGTGGCTTTCAATCCTCTTCGTGAGGTTCCCCCCCGCACCTCGTCATTATCGTCGGGGACCGAGATTCTCTTTCAATCCTCTTCGTGAGGTTCAAAGGCGTGAAATTCAGAATATTGCGCGCGAAAACGACCTTTCAATCCTCTTCGTGAGGTTCTGATGGCTTTACTGATCATGAAGACTTCGTGACGCGGCCTGCTTTCAATCCTCTTCGTGAGGTTCCCGTTTTCGCCGCGTGACTTTTTCGCGCACTTCGTACTCAGTCCTTTCAATCCTCTTCGTGAGGTTCTTCGGCGCAAAAAGCCGAGTCGTCACGGTCAGAAGCCACTTTCAATCCTCTTCGTGAGGTTCATAGAGATAGACTCGGAAATACCTCGCTGACTCGAGCTTTCAATCCTCTTCGTGAGGTTCGTGGCGTCTATGGACACGACCGACCCGAGCTTACCTAGCGCTTTCAATCCTCTTCGTGAGGTTCGTCCCTCAATTTTTTATTCTTTCGCATTAGCGACTTCTCGACTTTCAATCCTCTTCGTGAGGTTCTGAGCAGAACTATCCCTACTTAGCCACTTACATCGTCGCTTTCAATCCTCTTCGTGAGGTTCTGATGTTCATGGCGAAGCAATTGAACGAGGTAGCGAGCTTCGCCTTTCAATCCTCTTCGTGAGGTTCATTCACTTCAGCCTGCTGCGCGATGATCTCGAGCCGCCTTTCAATCCTCTTCGTGAGGTTCATAGTGACGGCGCCGAAGGGCCCGACGAGGGCCGTTACGACTTTCAATCCTCTTCGTGAGGTTCTTACCTCCACGCGCGAGACCGTCCTCGCTTACGCCTACCCCCGCTTTCAATCCTCTTCGTGAGGTTCAGCCCCATGAACGCCGTCTTCACGTGCGCGAGAGGACCCTTTCAATCCTCTTCGTGAGGTTCTACGATAAGTTCACAAATTGAATATTCATTCTGTAATCCCAACTTTCAATCCTCTTCGTGAGGTTCGATGCTCGATCTCTCGCGCACCGACTTTTTTCGGCTCCGCTTTCAATCCTCTTCGTGAGGTTCGGGCACCCCCGTCGCCACGGTGGGCGCCGCGAGCGTAGTTACTTTCAATCCTCTTCGTGAGGTTCGAGGGCGAGCTTCAAGAGCTGGTGGCTCTTCTGTATAAACTCTTTCAATCCTCTTCGTGAGGTTCCTTGAGGCGCGGGGTCTTTACTATCCCGCGGCAGTCACGCTTTCAATCCTCTTCGTGAGGTTCTCAGCACTACTCACGAAGCAGTAGTAAGTCGAGCGAAAGCTTTCAATCCTCTTCGTGAGGTTCTAGGAGTGCGGCGCGCCTGGGCCGTGAGGTCTGGCTCGTTTGTCTTTCAATCCTCTTCGTGAGGTTCGCCCGATCTAAAAAACCTATCCCCACGCGCCGGCGCCGTCTTTCAATCCTCTTCGTGAGGTTCGGTTAGAACCGAGACGCGCCACGGCGGCGCGCGCGTTTGCTTTCAATCCTCTTCGTGAGGTTCCGAAAATAGACAACTGCAGTACCGTTTCGGTCTAGATGCTTTCAATCCTCTTCGTGAGGTTCTGTAGATTTCGCGGAGCCGCCCACGGAGCGGCGTATCGACTTCCTTTCAATCCTCTTCGTGAGGTTCTTCCAATCTACCTCGAGCACGTCGCCGCAGATCGGGCCGTCTTTCAATCCTCTTCGTGAGGTTCGACTTACTCGCGCGCGATGGGCGCCCGCTGCATGATATCCCTTTCAATCCTCTTCGTGAGGTTCCGCTTGACTTTGAACTCATAGACCGTCGTTTCGTCGACCGCGTCCTTTCAATCCTCTTCGTGAGGTTCCGAGCCGATTTTCCGCTCCCCACGCCGTCCCGAGCCAATCCCCGTCTGGGA
>JANXED010000080.1 GCA_025058175.1 Candidatus Calditenuaceae archaeon
CTCCAGCGACTACGCCGAAGGCCTCTCGGCGTTTTACGGAATCGAGTTCGACGTCCGGTCGCTGACCGAGGTCGGCGAGGCGGTGCTCGCGATGGAGCGGCACGTCAACAGGGCCTACGGCATAGGCGAGGACGCGGACAGGCTGCCGAGGAGGTTCACCGAAGAGCCCTTGCCGGACGGCGCTCACGCTGGGAAGGTCTGCCCGATCGACGAGCTCCTGAGGGGCTACAGGAGGACCTACAGGGAGGCCAGCCTCACGAGGGTCCTCGAGGCTCTGCCTAGGCTCTCATGAAGAGGCTGATCAGCCTAACTGCGTAGTCAAGGACGTCCCTCGCAGAGACGACGCCGACCGGCCTGCCTTCGCTGTCGACGACCGGGATGTGCCTGACGATGTAGTCCCTCATCTTCTCTATCACGGACGTTACGTCCTCGTCAGGCGTCGCGACCGTCAGGTCCCTCGACATCACCGCGCTGACCGGATGGCCCTTCCCCAGCAGCCCGTGCGAGGCCGCGTAGAGCACGTCCCTCTCGGTCACGATCCCCACCAGCTTCCCCTTCTTGTCGACTATCAAGACGCTCCCGACGCCGTTCTTCCACATCACGCCGGGGACGTCGTCGACCTTCGCTTCGCTGCTCAATGTGACCGGCGGCGAGCTCATCAGGTC
Source organism: Candidatus Calditenuaceae archaeon (assembly GCA_025058175.1). Lineage (GTDB taxonomy): Archaea > Thermoproteota > Nitrososphaeria_A > Caldarchaeales > Calditenuaceae > Calditenuis. Next base: position 666 of record JANXED010000080.1, read on the forward strand.
GGCCGTTTTGATCACGACGGCCCTCTCGGCCCTCTTGAAGAGCGGCACATCGATCGATCGGCCCTTCCCGGTTAAAACTTTGCGAGCAGCCTCCGCGTGCCCCGGGTGGGTATTGAACCCACGACCTACAGGTATGTGTCAGATGGACTTCAG
>JANXED010000081.1 GCA_025058175.1 Candidatus Calditenuaceae archaeon
ACACCCATACGCCGCGCGCCACGGCCCACGATCACGAGAGCCGCGCGCGACGCTTTGCCGCCAGGGTCGTAGCCGGCTGTGATGGTGTGCGGTCGCTCCGTGAATTCGCCGACGTTTTTACGCAACAGCTCCATTGGGAAATACGCGGAGCCCTCGTCAACGAATTCAGCTTCATACTCGATTCGATATTGCTGCTCGCCAATCAATTCGCGCTGCTCCGCGAGGAATTCTTTTGTTATCAGCGGGTTTATCGAAGACGGAAAGTGATATTTGCTCCAGCCCTCCGCCGTGGCCCACAGTTTGTAAAACACGTGATTTGTGGTGCTCGGTGAGGAAAGCATCCAGCACCCGCCGCCGGTGGTCGCGAGCATCGGCAGGACGACGTTTGTGATGACCTCCTCGGGCATGAACGCTGCTTCGTCAAAGATCACCAAATGAGCCGTGTAACCTCGCAGCGTCGCGCCGTTTCGGCCGCAGGGTAGCGCGATGATCCACGAGCCATTCGAAAAACGGACACGGGTTCTAGAGCGATAAGTGACTGACTTTTTGACTAGCGGACTTGATTCAATAAAATCTACAATTTTATCGAACATCAACATCGACTGACGTAGCGTCGCTGAAACGATGAGCGTCGTCGTGCGTGGGTTAGAGAGCGCGAAGTGAAGAGCTTTGATCGCGATTATCGTTGATTTACCGACCTGCCGACCGGCACAGATGATGATGCGTTTCGAATCATCGCGAAGGACCTGCTCTTGATATAAGAAAGGCGTGAAATTCAGAATATTGCGCGCGAAAACGACGGGGTCAAGGAGAT
>JANXED010000082.1 GCA_025058175.1 Candidatus Calditenuaceae archaeon
CAACGACAGCTCTCGGAGAGGTACTGATTATTGTTCTCTGAGTAGCCCCATATATATACCGCATCGTGATATGACCCATAACTGGATTTCCACCTGATGCAACCTGGTAATGTATACGAACAACTACCCCCGGAGAGAACGCGATAATTTTCGCATCAAGGCTATAGCCGGTCGATGGGACACCATACGCCTCAACGGTATACGTTCTCACATTAGACTCATCATATCTGAGAAAGACGAATATACCCAAGCCACCATACATCGCACGAACAAGATTCGTTATTTGATTCGTAGTGCTCCCATTGACTCTGAATGCAAGAGTATTCGTATTGTAATGTGTTGTGCCGCCACCACCAAACAGTATTCCAATTGCTACTTCCGGATTTCCAGCGTTTCGAAATAAAGACCCGACAACGTTCCAAACGTTAGCCTGAGGGGTTATCGTCGGAGAATCTGCTACACCACCTGTTATTATTCTGAATGCGACTATTCTTACAGTAGCGCTCGCACCTTGGGGAGTGTTGTTAATGATATCGAAATGAAAAGCCATATTTGCGGAAGAGGACTCTATTACGTACCCAAATATAACAGCGATCGCTATGCTAAAAGATATAGGTAAACCACCTATGTCATTAGTCATTACAACGGTATTTCCAACCCTCAACCTTAAATTGTTTGCATTAATGTAAACATTAGAAGAAGAAGTGGATTGGATCGTGGCAGTTGCCAGAACTGCCATCCTTATGTTTGCCGGAGAGTTTGTGTTAAGCGTTACCGTACCAGAAGTATATCCTCCTACTGTAATGCTCTGAA
>JANXED010000083.1 GCA_025058175.1 Candidatus Calditenuaceae archaeon
GGCCTCGACGTAGGCGAACCCATACCACCGACAAGACCGCTATCACCCCAAGAAACCGAAACACTCGCCAAACTACTTCCAACCGAACAACAAATTACCTAAACCCCCAACAGTTGGAAAACCTTCGGCCGCCGTTTTCGGCTCCGTCGCGAGAGGAACGGCCTCCCCCGAAAGCGACGTCTACATTTTCACGGGAACGCTCGGTTAAAGGGTCGACGAGCTGCTCAACGGAGTTTATCCCAGCATCAGTTATGACCGATTTTTGGAGAACATCCTTCTGGGAATCAAGGCTGGCTCGAAATGGGTTTTGGTCGACGGCGATGACTGGTTTTGGGATGTGAAAAGATATTCCTACCGTCGTCTGCGGGGGGTGGGATTCGAACCCACGAACCCCTACGGGAGCAGGTATCCCACGATGATCTTAAGCCTGCCGCCTTCACGGCCACGCTGCGGCCTCTTTGACCAGGCTTGGCTACCCCCGCTCACCTATGAATTCCGAGTCTAACATTTATAGCTATGATTTGTGACCCGGCTCCACAACGCTTTTAATCCGGCCGCGTCGTTTCTTTGGTAATGCGGTGTTTCGTCCATCGTGACAGGGAGGCTGTCGGAGTTTGCTTTTACTGCCACCGCGCCGTCTGCGACAAATGCTCGGTCTACGACGACTCGAAGCTGTTTTGTCAAGACCATAACATCAAGATGTATTCGCTTGAGTTTACGAAGTTTTATGTGATGGCCATCGATTTGGCGCGTGATGCGGCGGCTAAAGGTGTTAGGACGCAGGATTTGGTCGCTAAGCTTGA
>JANXED010000084.1 GCA_025058175.1 Candidatus Calditenuaceae archaeon
GAATCTTGAAAATCCATACGCGACCTCCATCGAAGACCGGAGAAATCGGAGGTCTGTGGCCACTGGCTGATATCGGGCGATCAGCTCTACCGCAAGATCGGCGACTTCGTCCTGCAACCACCTCAGTTTCTCCGAAATCTGAAAAACTTCTTCCTGCATCGCCACGCCTTCCTTAAAGCTTTCGACCGCCATCTCCACGGCTGATTTGCTCAACGCCGCCATGTCGTTGAGCATGTTCACGAGCCTTTCAAGCCCGATATCCATCAGCCGCGGCGTAGACATGTCACCCTATCCTTCCAGAAATATAGTCCTCGGTTCTTTTATCTCGGGGGTTGGTGAAAATTTCCTTCGTCGGCCCATACTCTATTAGCCGTCCAATCATCTGTTCGTCGGGCATCATCACCGCCGTATAGTCTGATACACGGGCGGCCTGCTGCATGTTATGGGTCACGATGATGATGGTGTAGTCGTAACAGATTTGACGGAGCAGTTGCTCGATCTTGGCCGTTGATATCGGGTCGAGCGAAACCGTGGGTTCATCCAGGAGTATGACATCGGGGTCCACCGCTAAAGCCCTCGCGATGCAAAGTCTCTGTTGTTGACCTCCTGACAGCGAATAGGCTGGCGCATCAAGCCTGTCTTTAACTTCATCCCATAGAGCGGCTTTGATCAAAGCGTCCTTCACTTTTTCCTGCATCTGGGTTTTGTTGAGCTTCATGCCGTTTACCCTAAGCCCGAAGGCAACGTTGTCAAAAATGGACATCGGAAACGGGTTCGGC
>JANXED010000085.1 GCA_025058175.1 Candidatus Calditenuaceae archaeon
GACTTAATGTACAAATTGCTACCGAGCGAAACGACCCAGTCGGGCGTCGAGAAGGTCCTCGGTCCCCTGCCGGAGGCACTACTGCGATCACGCGAGAAAGTCGTTGTTTTAGTGTTAGATGAATATGATAAAACGAGACCCTCCGCCGACGCGCTTCTGCTTGACTTTTTGCAGCACGCGCGTCTGAGCGTAAGAATGTCAGCTGAAGAGCGTATAATCACGGGTCGAAAAGAGAATTTAATCGTGTTCTTGACGTCGAATGATGAACGTGAGTTTTCTGAACCACTTTTGCGTCGGTGCGTCACAATCACAATACCACATTTGTCGGTGCAGACGATAATGCAAATTTTACAAAAACACGTCGACGATGAAAATCTCGTTCTTTTGCTCACACAACTGTACATAGATACCATCCAAGCCAACCTCCGAAAGCCGGCGACCATCCAGGAGCTGCTCCAGCTCGCAGAGGCGATAAAAGCGCTCGGCGCGGAGGCGGACTTCACGACGCTTGTGCGAGCTTTTGTCATCAAGTACGACGATGACTTTAGTCGATTCACGAAGTATGTCGCGAGCCGCGAGCCTTACCAATTCATGTCTAAGAATGAAAAAGCTCGAGATGCGAGCGTAGATATTTCTTCGCACTATGATTACAAAACTTCTGCCGTGATCGCGCCGCCTGCGCCAGCACAAGAGGCACGGCCGCGCATGCCGGCCCTGATGACGCGAAATCAGAGAACGTTCACTGAAGAAACGCAGCTCGAGATCCCTCCTTCCG
>JANXED010000086.1 GCA_025058175.1 Candidatus Calditenuaceae archaeon
TTATTGCGTATTTTGACCGAAAAACAGATCGAGCCATACGTACAATTAATGAACCCTATCTCGATCCCAGTGACTAAGACGCTGATCCGGCTCATTCAACGCTACGTAGACAGCCAGACCGCCAGACGGTATAGATTAGAGTCCGTGATCTCGAAATGACGCGTGTGGGTCTCGTTTACTTGAAAGATCATAAAGGCGTTCTGGCCAAACTACGCGCACTAGTGGTGAAATATCCCCATGTCATCCCGTATGCGACCGTGGATGTGCTCGTCACGCCAGCAGGTGAATACGCTCTTTGCATATGGGTCCCTCCGAGCGCTCGTGATAGAGTCATTCGCGAATGTGGCTCCCCCTGGAGAACGATCAGGCACATCGCAGAGCTAGAGAGGTGGGGGATGCGAGTAATCTATACGTCACACGTCGGACATATGCCGTTGAGAGTTAGGTAATTTCATGTCTATTGCTCTGCGCAATACCCTACATATTACGCAATAGTAAACTTTATCACATTTGTTGATTCTGTTCATACGTGATTGCCGACTATCTGATCGTGGCGGGGAAAGAAGTAAAAGTGAACGATGAAGTTGAACTTCTCTTTTTCCGTGACGGCAACAGCGTTATTTCCCGAGATGACAGAGGAATCGTCATCGTTTTGGCGAGGTCTCATCCGTTCCATAGCGATAGAAAGAGAAATGAAGCGTTTCTAAAGGTGCGGATCGCGAAAATCATCAAGAAAGGTACCTTTCAATCCTCTTCGTGAGGTT
>JANXED010000087.1 GCA_025058175.1 Candidatus Calditenuaceae archaeon
AGGTTCGGAGCGCGTTTAAGTGCGACCACGCGCGCGCGGGCAGGCTTTCAATCCTCTTCGTGAGGTTCTCTGGCTTTCCGCGAGCTCTCGCTCGTCGCCGTGCCCTTTCAATCCTCTTCGTGAGGTTCTTGGGGCGGGAATAGTTTCTGGCAGCTCGTGAAAACGGCTTTCAATCCTCTTCGTGAGGTTCGCGGAATGGGACCGTGCCGGTCTCGAAGACGAAGCTCGTCGTGAAAACGGCTTTCAATCCTCTTCGTGAGGTTCCTCTCGACGAGGGCCCTCCTCCAGTCTGCAAACTCACTTTCAATCCTCTTCGTGAGGTTCTTGATTCCATAAATATTGAATTGTGGTCTTAGTTGATATGCTTTCAATCCTCTTCGTGAGGTTCAACGGCGTGGTGCCGCGTCTGCATGAGAGCGATACCCACGACTTTCAATCCTCTTCGTGAGGTTCTTGACTTCAAAGAAGTCCCGCGAGGAGCAGATCGGGTCAAACTTTCAATCCTCTTCGTGAGGTTCGAATCCACACGAGATCGGACACTTCGTGCTCGGTGTGCTCTTTCAATCCTCTTCGTGAGGTTCTCGGCTTACGTTGATCACGCGAGTTCACGAAGAAGTCAAGCTTTCAATCCTCTTCGTGAGGTTCGCGACTTTGCGGCCGCGCACGGCTGGCCCGTTCAGTTACTTTCAATCCTCTTCGTGAGGTTCTCCGTTTTTAATCGCGAGGGCCTCCACGACGGAGCGGTCTCTTTCAAT
>JANXED010000088.1 GCA_025058175.1 Candidatus Calditenuaceae archaeon
GTAGATCTGGGGAGCGTTCCCAGATCCCCCGTTCGTATCAAAAGGAGTTTTACCTTCTAATGTGTAAGGTAAGAGGTTTACCTTTTAAGTTATAACTGACGTATGATATGGAGCAAGGGATAGACCCTGACCGACTGGGGATGGGGGTCCAGATGCGGAGCCGTCTATCCGAAAGCTCGAGGTGAACACTTTATAAGTCGATGTTGTGAGAACACAGGCGTAAAGGAGGAAGATGGGGGAAAGGATCAGAAGGAACCGGGCATCGTTGGTCCTTCGGGAAGGTGAGGAGATAATTGGAAAACACGTGTACGGGAACCTGTACGGTTGCGATCAAAGCGCTCTGTGGGATGACGAACTGTTGGAAAAGCTCGTTCGGGACGCGATAAGGGTCGCCAAAGTGACTCTTCTCGAGCTGAAGAAGTGGAAGCTCGACGGACCGAAAGGTGGCGTTTCGATCCTAGCGATAGTCACTGAGAGTCATATCGCGATTCACACGTGGCCTGGATACGGGTACGCGACGGTCGACGTGTTCACATGTGGGGAGAAGAGCAACCCGATGGCCGCGTTCGAGCTGATAACGGTGGCGTTGAAACCGGCTAAAGTGGTGAAGCATTACGCCGATAGGTCTTCGGTCGTTACGGAGGTCAGGTAGTACCTCGAAAATTCGGAGATCACGCTAGAGCGACCAAAAAACCGGTGTCATTTTTATCGGCGTGGACAGGTTTCACCGAGATGATACTGTCGGACTTC
>JANXED010000089.1 GCA_025058175.1 Candidatus Calditenuaceae archaeon
CTGTTATAATATCTGGACTACAATTAAAACTGATAACTCTCCCGCAACATCTCGTAAAGCTCGAAGTCGCTGACGACGTCCTCAATCGGTGCCAGCTCGTATTGCCTCGGGTCTGAGAACCTGCCCTCTATTGCGGTCGCGGCTGCCACAAGCGGGCTGACGAGGTGCGTCCTAGCTCCAGGACCCTGACGGTTCTCGAAGTTGCGATTCGAAGTTGAGGCACATCTCTTACCGGGTGCAACGGAGTCGCCGGGTGCCCTGGCTATGCAGTAGCTGCAGCCCGAGTTCCTCCACTCAAAACCTGCATCGAGAAGGACAGAGTGGATCCCCAGTCTCTCGGCCCAGCGCTTGGACATCATAGAACCCGGAACGATGACCGCCTTGACGCCCTTAGAGACCTTTTTTCCCTTCACGAGCCTCGCGACCTCTATCAGGTCGGACAGTCTGGCGTTAGTGCAGGACCCTATGAAGACGACGTCGACTTTCACCTCTGAGATCTTCTCGCCCGGAGTGAGGCCCATGTATTTCAGAGCCCTCTCAGCGGCGCTCCTCTTGTTTCGGTCCTCAAACTCGTCCGGCGAGGGCACCTCACCTGATATCTCCACGACTTGAGCAGGGTTGGTACCCCAGGTGACTTGGGGCTCCAGCCTCCCGACGTCTAGCTCCACCCTCTTGTCGTACACCGAATTGCTGTCGGACTTAAGTGACCTCCAGTACTTCAGGGCTGCCTCGAAATCTTC
>JANXED010000008.1 GCA_025058175.1 Candidatus Calditenuaceae archaeon
CGTGAGGTGCGTGAGCAAAAGGGGGGAGGGCCCCTCCCCCGCTTCTCTCACACTTTCAATCCTCTTCGTGAGGTTCTGAGAGCGCGATGATGAGGAAGATGGTGAGCTCGCTAGACGATCTTTCAATCCTCTTCGTGAGGTTCCACGGGGGAAACGACGCCTCTCAGAGATTTCTTACGAAAGTACTTTCAATCCTCTTCGTGAGGTTCAACTGCAACGTGGACTGTTGTGACGGCGTGGTAACTTGTCTTCTTTCAATCCTCTTCGTGAGGTTCCGCTGAAGATTGTCGCGGGCGAGACTCTTCTAGAAAACAACTTTCAATCCTCTTCGTGAGGTTCGAATTCGACGCCACGAGCGCGCGGATCCCCGTTTCCGTAGCTTTCAATCCTCTTCGTGAGGTTCGCAGACGCTTGAGGTCGTGCAGGCGCAGCCCGTCGAGTTCTTTCAATCCTCTTCGTGAGGTTCTCACGGCCGCGGCTAGTTAGACGTTCTTGAACTTCTCCGTTCTTTCAATCCTCTTCGTGAGGTTCTCCTCTGCATAAATTGCGAGTGATTGACTAGCACCCGACCGCTTTCAATCCTCTTCGTGAGGTTCACGGCGTTCAGCGTCTTCGCGAGCAGATCCGCCTTCCAGAAGCTTTCAATCCTCTTCGTGAGGTTCTTGTAAATATCGTATGAATATTTCTACGAGAAATTTTATCAACTTTCAATCCTCTTCGTGAGGTTCATTACCAGCGCGGACAATCTACAGTATACTATACTATAATGTCTTTCAATCCTCTTCGTGAGGTTCGGCTACAACTCAATCTTGACGCACCTCCCAATCAATCCCATCTTTCAATCCTCTTCGTGAGGTTCTGCTGGAGTGGGCTCGATTAACGTTTACGCGATTTTCACTTTCAATCCTCTTCGTGAGGTTCATCGCATCGTGTTCTTGGGTCACGCGATGCCTGCCGCCGCATTCTTTCAATCCTCTTCGTGAGGTTCGCTGAAGAAGCGGAGATTTTCAGCGATAGAGCGGTGGCAACTTTCAATCCTCTTCGTGAGGTTCCTATCAGAAAAGCGGAGATACCGGAGCTGCTCGGCTGTACTTTCAATCCTCTTCGTGAGGTTCGCTGAAATCGTCTCTACGAGCCGGAATTTCGCGCTTCCTTTCAATCCTCTTCGTGAGGTTCACATCGAGTCCGCGACTGTTGATCTCGTGAGCGTGATCGCTTTCAATCCTCTTCGTGAGGTTCGTGGGCGCCGCGAGCTCGTGAAGTCAGTCAGTCTACTATTCGCTTTCAATCCTCTTCGTGAGGTTCTGCATGTCGACGAGCTAGTGGCGGGGCTCCGTCTGAAAGCCTTTCAATCCTCTTCGTGAGGTTCCGACGATGACGATGACGATGAGGATGACGATGATGATGCTTTCAATCCTCTTCGTGAGGTTCTGCGAGAGGTGTTTGGCGCGTGTGTGAAGAGGCGCATGATTCTTTCAATCCTCTTCGTGAGGTTCTCTTTGCGTCAACGTCACGACCGACGATGAACGTGAAGCTCTTTCAATCCTCTTCGTGAGGTTCCCGGCCACGTGAACGAGCTCGTGGAGCAATGTAAGGGCGTCCTTTCAATCCTCTTCGTGAGGTTCCGACAGTGACAGGTTATCCGATGGGCTTTAGATTGCGACTTTCAATCCTCTTCGTGAGGTTCCAATTTCTACTGATCCCGCCAAACGTGACTGACTACGACGCTTTCAATCCTCTTCGTGAGGTTCTGCGCGGCCGTGCCTCCACCGACGCAGGAGGCACGATCACTTTCAATCCTCTTCGTGAGGTTCGCAGAGTTTGCACTATTTGCTCGTGAACCTCAACACCGCTGACTTTCAATCCTCTTCGTGAGGTTCCCGCGTCACGTGGCTTGACGCCGTGCAGACTTACCGACTCACTTTCAATCCTCTTCGTGAGGTTCGCTGGCGAAACATACGTCAAGCGCAAAGACGAGTATCGCGACGCACTTTCAATCCTCTTCGTGAGGTTCTACGCACGCGGCTGGAAATATTGCTCAGTGTGCGTGGAACTTTCAATCCTCTTCGTGAGGTTCTGATCCGTTCTTCACAAAGCTTCTCGTCTCGTTGAACGCTTTCAATCCTCTTCGTGAGGTTCGTTGACGTCACGGAGGTCGATGAAGAGACGACCCCCGCTCTCACTTTCAATCCTCTTCGTGAGGTTCGTCAACGTCAAGCCGTCTCGCTGCTTTGTTGAGCTGATATTGCTTTCAATCCTCTTCGTGAGGTTCGTCTCGATACGCGTGGCGGATCGTGCCCATGGGATTGATCTTTCAATCCTCTTCGTGAGGTTCTGAAGATTGCGGCGGGCGAGGCGCTTCTGGAAAACAACTTTCAATCCTCTTCGTGAGGTTCCTGCTGCTGCAGCAGACAAGCATCATCTCGTGATTTTCAACTTTCAATCCTCTTCGTGAGGTTCAACCGTGCAACCGTGCACGTATTTAAACGTTACGTTTTGTGGCTTTCAATCCTCTTCGTGAGGTTCCGCTCGTGGAGCCCGCGTGGCTTTTCAAAAACCCCGAAGTGCCTGACTTTCAATCCTCTTCGTGAGGTTCCTCCTGAACGGCCTGCCTGGCGTTCTCACGCCCGTGAAGACTTTCAATCCTCTTCGTGAGGTTCCGAACAAAAACTCCTGCAAGCCGCCGCGCAGTAACGCCGCTTTCAATCCTCTTCGTGAGGTTCGAAGAACGACGAGGGCCCTCCTCGTCTACAATCACGAGCTTTCAATCCTCTTCGTGAGGTTCCTGGAGGGGGGAGGGCCCCTCCCCCTACCCTTCAAGGCGAATCCTTTCAATCCTCTTCGTGAGGTTCCGCGAGTGAGAGAATATGATACCGAGTGATCTTGTGAACTTTCAATCCTCTTCGTGAGGTTCTCAGGCCGGTGCCGTGCCGTACCGCTGCTATTTTTTCCACTTTCAATCCTCTTCGTGAGGTTCTTTAAATACGTGCACGGTTGCACGGTTTGCACGGTTTGCTTTCAATCCTCTTCGTGAGGTTCCTGGTTCTGCCCCGAGCAGCGCTACAAGCGATTCAAGAGTCACTTTCAATCCTCTTCGTGAGGTTCACACCGTGCTCGACGAAAATAGACAGCTGCAGTACCGCTTCTTTCAATCCTCTTCGTGAGGTTCCGAGCATCTCTGTGAACCTCACGCGCAGGTCGGTTGACACTTT
>JANXED010000090.1 GCA_025058175.1 Candidatus Calditenuaceae archaeon
GTAGCTTGAACCTCACGAAGAGGATTGAAAGGACTTGGTGGTTTCGCTCGGTAGCAATTTGTACATTAAGTGAACCTCACGAAGAGGATTGAAAGCGGAGGGGCGGGTTGAGGAAACCGCTCTAGTCGATAAGAACCTCACGAAGAGGATTGAAAGCTATTATCTAAAATTAGAATGACACTCTCTTTCATTCGCGAGAACCTCACGAAGAGGATTGTAAGTTTCGGTCTTGATGAGGCGGATGAGTTCACGGCACGGCTTGGGATCCTCACGAAGAGGATTGAAAGTGAGTACCACTTCGCGCATGTTGACGCGTCGATTGAACCGATCGACGAACCTCACGAAGAGGATTGAAAGCCCATTCCGCGACGAGTCTTTCGCTTCAATAATTACTGACGAACCTCACGAAGAGGATTGAAAGGCTTTGGCTTCTGACCGTGACGACTCGGCTTTTTGCGCCGAAGAACCTCACGAAGAGGATTGAAAGCGCGATCGTATTCTTGAAGACCCTTCAAGATAAGTTTCAGAACCTCACGAAGAGGATTGAAAGCCAAGCGTTAGCGAATGGGTAGAGTATATGCAAACCAGGAACCTCACGAAGAGGATTGAAAGGCGATTTTCATCGTGTAGTCGAGCCCTGTGATTAAGTCTTCGAACCTCACGAAGAGGATTGAAAGAGTGAGGTGACTAAGTCGGGCGTCGAGAAGATCCTCGGCCGAACCTCACGAAGAGGATTG
>JANXED010000091.1 GCA_025058175.1 Candidatus Calditenuaceae archaeon
GTCTTGACATACTTGCACGAGTGCACGATTTGCACGATACGCTTTCAATCCTCTTCGTGAGGTTCCTCAGGTCCGGCATAAGCTCGCTGACGCGCTCACGAAGACTTTCAATCCTCTTCGTGAGGTTCTAATGTACAAATTGCTACCGAGCGAAACAACCAGGTCCTTTCAATCCTCTTCGTGAGGTTCTTCTCAACGATAGAAACCACACCGCACGCGAGAAAATCTTTCAATCATAGTATAGAGGTTCGCGGTCGTCTGCGGTGTGGGTTTTGCGGGTCGGCGTTTGATCTTTCAATCCTCTTCGTGAGGTTCAGAAGGGCCCTTCTTCACGGCGCGGCTCGTGGGTTTGCAGGCCGGCTTTCAATCCTCTTCGTGAGGTTCAATGCGCAGTATATTCACCAGCTCTGTTTTTAATCGCGACTTTCAATCCTCTTCGTGAGGTTCCGAGCCCAATGTCCGCTCCCCACGCCGTCCCGAGCCAATCCCCGTCTGGGATTCTGCGTTGCCGCGCTCCCCGCGGCCTCATATTTAAAGAGAAAAACGATGATTTATGGGTTTCTCATGTACGCATTCCCGCGTCAACCGCCCTCACCTCATCGCCCGTCGGAACGTCGGCCGCTATCCGATCCAGACCGGCCTCTTCACCAACACCTCCGTCCCGGCCTCCAGCCTCTCGACCCCGGGCCCGACGAGGATGTACCCGTTCGAGAAGGCGATCGAGGAGAAGACCG
>JANXED010000092.1 GCA_025058175.1 Candidatus Calditenuaceae archaeon
ATCCCGTGAGCATCAACGGCAGGCTTAGGCTTTCGTCGTCAAACCATCCGAGATGGGTCCGCCCGATGTGGGCCGTGCTGACAGCCATGAACAGAGCCGCCGCAAGCCCCGTCACCGAGCCTCCGACCCGTTTCCCCAGAAAATAGACGGCGACGACGGTCAGCACGCCGTAGACGACGGGAAGCGCGGAAGCCAGCTCAAGCGTGTCAGGCCTAAAGCCCAGTGAAGTGAGGAAGAGGTAGACGAAGGCCATGGCGAAGGGTATGCCGGGGAAAGCGGTACGGCCCATGTCACGGCCCCACGGATACCAGGACATGTTGTCGTGCCAGTCGGCGAACTCCCAGAACCCGGCCCAACCCCTCTCGATGATGAACAACGCCTCTTTATACTGAACCCATGGGTCGAACTCGGAAAGCGCGACACCCCATCGAAGCGGCAGAACACGGACGATGAAAGCAATCGCGAGAATGAACAACAGAACACCGAGCTCGAAAACCCGCGTCCTACCGCCCAAAACCCTGTCCACACGCCTGATTCCCGACACAACCTTCGACAGCGCCAACCCGGTTCTGACCCATAACCCCGCACAACCACTCTAAAAACCTATTCGAAAAATACACCCGTAATACACGCAAAAGCCCTAACCAACAGGAACTGGTCAATTTTTTAACCCCCTTCCATCAGGCATGGGCTCGGAAATGACAACCGGAAAGGCCCTGCCCGCTTTAACCCT
>JANXED010000093.1 GCA_025058175.1 Candidatus Calditenuaceae archaeon
TCAATCCTCTTCGTGAGGTTCGCTCAAGATAACGCGAATTGATCAATTCAAAAAAGCCCGGTCCTTTCAATCCTCTTCGTGAGGTTCGCCCCGCACTTGATCGGCTTACGTTGATCACGCGAGTTCACGCTTTCAATCCTCTTCGTGAGGTTCTCAGCAGTTCCCACTGAGGCATAGAAAAGCACGATCCAGAACTTTCAATCCTCTTCGTGAGGTTCCTCGCCACGGCTGCATTCCTCGAGGCCGCGATCATGCAGTCTTTCAATCCTCTTCGTGAGGTTCCCAGCCGTGGCGGCTAGTTAGACGTTCTTGAACTTCTCCATTCTTTCAATCCTCTTCGTGAGGTTCCGTGATAGTGTATTTTGTTGTGGGCTCCGCGTGATACAAATGAATGCTTTCAATCCTCTTCGTGAGGTTCTGATCGATACTCGTTTATCCAAAGACCAATGCGGGTTTTTCTTTCAATCCTCTTCGTGAGGTTCGCAGCGGAGGCTCTCGGTCTTGAACCATTCGACGCACATTCTTTCAATCCTCTTCGTGAGGTTCCTCTTTTGCGAGCACCGGTCTCTCATGGTAGGGGAGATACCACTTTCAATCCTCTTCGTGAGGTTCACACCGTACTCGACGAAAATAGACAACTGCAATACCGTTTCTTTCAATCCTCTTCGTGAGGTTCCTGAAGAGGCGGAGATATTTGGCGATAAGACGATGTTTACTTTC
>JANXED010000094.1 GCA_025058175.1 Candidatus Calditenuaceae archaeon
AAGAAGGATTATGCGCTGCTGCGTTCATTAACATACTTTCAATCCTCTTCGTGAGGTTCTACCGGCTTCAGCGCGCAGGGCTCGTCACCATCTATCGCTTTCAATCCTCTTCGTGAGGTTCCGTTTTGTAGAACAAGACACCCATACGCCGCGCGCCACTTTCAATCCTCTTCGTGAGGTTCCGCGGGATGATGTGCGGCTGCCCATCAATTATATCGACGAACTTTCAATCCTCTTCGTGAGGTTCCGCTCTCACTCACGCGCCGACCGTGACGACGAGGAGGACGACTTTCAATCCTCTTCGTGAGGTTCTCGATCGTACCGGAGATGTGGACGCAGATTCTCGCGCTTTCAATCCTCTTCGTGAGGTTCCCAGGTTAAGAACGCCATTGGATTGGGCTTTTATATTCCTTTCAATCCTCTTCGTGAGGTTCGCCCGTGAAGGCGGCGTTCATGGGGCTGTATAGCGCGCTCTTTCAATCCTCTTCGTGAGGTTCTGGAAATGATCAACTCGCTCAACACGTTTCGTCTGCTGCTGGGCTTTCAATCCTCTTCGTGAGGTTCTGACGACGATGACGAGGCGCGGGGGGAGGGCCCGTGACACTTTCAATCCTCTTCGTGAGGTTCCGGGGCCAGGTCGCATCCAGATCGAGCGCGAAGTGCGCGAGCTTTCAATCCTCTTCGTGAGGTTCTTGACCCCTCA
>JANXED010000095.1 GCA_025058175.1 Candidatus Calditenuaceae archaeon
TCGCGAGATCGCTAATACCAATGAACCTCACGAATAGGATTGAAAGCCATTCCATACTCCCGCTATTATCTAGAATTAGAATTAAACGAACCTCACGAAGAGGATTGAAAGTGATTACCGCACGAAGCGGCGGGTCGATATCGATGAAACGAACCTCACGAAGAGGATTGAAAGCCACCTGTAGCGAGACCATGGCGAGACTCGTATAGTATAGAACCTCACGAAGAGGATTGAAAGTTCAACACATCGTTGATGTCATCAAGCTTCAACTCGAGCGAACCTCACGAAGAGGATTGAAAGGCCGTGCGAGCTGTGCTGCTCCGTGGCCCCGCGGGTGTGGGGAACCTCACGAAGAGGATTGAAAGGACGTGCCCGTTCATCACATCACTGCTGAGAGCGATTACCGAACCTCACGAAGAGGATTGAAAGGCAGATGGCTAGCAAATCGTTTATTCGGCCATCAACAAGTGAAGAACCTCACGAAGAGGATTGAAAGTAGGTTAATGAACGCAACAGCGCGTAATCTTTCTTGAGAACCTCACGAAGAGGATTGAAAGCGCGACTTGCACGTTCATAAAGATCAGCGCGATCTGCTGCGAACCTCACGAAGAGGATTGAAAGTATAGCTCAACTCAGTTGCAGGTATGATGGTTTGGAGGGGAACCTCACGAAGAGGATTGAAAGAAATCACCCT
>JANXED010000096.1 GCA_025058175.1 Candidatus Calditenuaceae archaeon
TAAAATTGTTTTGGCACACGTGCTACCTGCAGTAATCGTGCCTCTAGCACTCTCGATCCCGTTCCTTCTAGATTCACCTCTGTCTTACATTACTAAGTTATTATATCATGCCAGCAATGTAGGTCAATTCACTTACTGGGCATTGATATATCCACTTATAGGAAAAGAACTCTCGACCATTGCGTCACTCATTCTTTTCATAGTTCTGTATACAAAGACACTCTCGAAGTTCCTGCGGGATGGGATCTTTCAAGGATCGACCCTCTTGAAGGCCTCAACAACGATGATCGCAATTTTCCTGGCATGCTCCACGAAGGTGAACGTTCAGTACCTGTTGTGGTTGATGCCTATCGCGTATATCGTGGCCACAGTTGACGAGGAAGGCATAGGGAAGAAGCTCTGGACGTCGTTGTGGATCCTGAACACCGCAGCAGTCATCTTCTTGGTCTACGTGTTCAACATCACCGACTTTTCGATCGCCTCGCTCGGTCGAATCTCACCTGCAGGCCCCACCGACGTTGGGGTGGCCGGCACGCTCTTGGTGCTGTCTGCCATCTTAGCGGGGTGGCAGTTCGTCAGATTAGGACTCTTCGAAGTCTTGGGGAGGCGGGTCGATTCGGAGCTCATCAGACGCTTCGGCATCACATCGATACTCACTGTGCTGTTGATAGCAATGGTCGCCATGCCTGCGCC
>JANXED010000097.1 GCA_025058175.1 Candidatus Calditenuaceae archaeon
ATGAAGCGATAATACCTTTCAATCCTCTTCGTGAGGTTCATATCCCCCCTTAAGATGTAAATTCCGCACATCTCTGAACTTTCAATCCTCTTCGTGAGGTTCAAGCATCTTTAGTGCATTCAATCATGAGAACGGCTATAATTCTTTCAATCCTCTTCGTGAGGTTCGCAGTTCAGAGATGTGAACAGACGAGCAATCGACATTGTCCTTTCAATCCTCTTCGTGAGGTTCGCGACGGGTTACCACAGCTGGAGCTGGCGGGACAGCGGTCACTTTCAATCCTCTTCGTGAGGTTCAGAACCGCGTGATCGTCGTGGGCGCAGGCGGTCAGATCCTCGCTTTCAATCCTCTTCGTGAGGTTCCTCCACACCCGCAAAAATCGCGGGCGTCTCAGCGACTTTCAATCCTCTTCGTGAGGTTCCGAGGGTGAAGGCGAGGCGGACGAGGGCTCCGAGCTGACCGACTTTCAATCCTCTTCGTGAGGTTCGACCAGCCCGGCCTTTTTGGTATCGATCAATTCGCGTTATACTTTCAATCCTCTTCGTGAGGTTCTTCACGACCCTCAGACTCGCGAGACGAGCCCCGCCCGTGACAAACTTTCAATCCTCTTCGTGAGGTTCCCCTCCTGCTCGCGGCTTTATTCGCATTCCTGGTGTTGGCCTTTCAATCCTCTTCGTGAGGTTCCGATGTCG
>JANXED010000098.1:0-392 GCA_025058175.1 Candidatus Calditenuaceae archaeon
ACGTAACCCCCCACGCCATTATGAATGTGTATAGCAGGTTATACATATTACTTCCACTTCGATGCAGACGCTCGTCGCGTTTTGTGGAAATATCAATATATTCCTCAGAAGGGGTCTAAAGTCGGCGCTAGATGGTCGTCGACCAGAAGACGGTGAGGGACCTGATCGCTGAAGTGCAGGAGGGTCTGAGGTTATGGGGTGCTCTAATGGAGGCTGGATCGAGGCTCGATTACGTGCTGTCACAGTTGACCGAAGCCGAAGCGACCCTGTGGTCAGCGTTGAACGATCCGTCCCTGCCGCACGACCTTCGGTTGCAGCTACAGGAACTGCTGGTGACCGTTAGGGGTTTGCTCGAGAGGGTAAAGAGGAGGCTGGAGGAGAGCAGCGAGGAA
>JANXED010000098.1:402-676 GCA_025058175.1 Candidatus Calditenuaceae archaeon
AAGGGCCTCAAGAGGACCTACTGAGAAAGGCTCTCGATCTAGCCCTTCAGAGGGGCGCGACCTATGCAGAGGTGAGATATCAGGCCGAGATCAGGGAGTCCCTGAACCTCAAGAACGGTTACCCGATCGCGGGTGGTACGACCGTCTCCAGGGGTGTCGGCATCAGGGTCATTGTCGACGGCGCGCTGGGCTTCTCCTCCACCAACGTCCTCAAACCGGGAGCGCAGAGGTAAGCGGTTGAGGAGGAGATCGGGATCTCGAGAGCCACGGCGAA
>JANXED010000099.1 GCA_025058175.1 Candidatus Calditenuaceae archaeon
CGAAGAGGATTGAAAGGCCGTGGTCGAGGAGGGTTGCGTTCTTCCCGCAGACGAACCTCACGAAGAGGATTGAAAGATCTGGTATGCTCGCTCGGTAGCAATTTGTATATGAGTGAACCTCACGAAGAGGATTGAAAGCAAGGAGAAACTGAAAGAACACGAGCAGGAAGGCCCTCTGAGAACCTCACGAAGAGGATTGAAAGGACGGCTCGACGTTGACCTCATCGCTGCTGGCCACATTCAGAACCTCACGAAGAGGATTGAAAGCCAATCTTGCGCCTCTCCACGCGCGCCCCGAACACCTCACGGAACCTCACGAAGAGGATTGAAAGGAGCGTGTAGAAATCGTCCGCGACCGCATTCGTGATCTCGGAACCTCACGAAGAGGATTGAAAGAAGAAGCCAAGCCCGGAAAGTCCGGAGACGGCCACGAGACCGAGAACCTCACGAAGAGGATTGAAAGGTCTATCGAAAATGCGACGGTATAATTTGTCCACGCGCGCTGAACCTCACGAAGAGGATTGAAAGGAGTTCTCAGGCGTGACTAGAGAGCACAGGTGGCAATTCGAACCTCACGAAGAGGATTGAAAGTCCGCCGACGCACTTCTACTCGACTTTTTGCAGCACGCGCGGAACCTCACGAAGAGGATTGAAAGACTGAGAGCT
>JANXED010000009.1 GCA_025058175.1 Candidatus Calditenuaceae archaeon
ATGTCCGAGACCTTCATGAGGTTCACCGATGCGCTTCTCAAGCTGGGGGAACTCTTCAACGTCGGCGACGAGAGGACCGCGGGACTCGGGATGATCAAGTACTCACGTCACGAGACATGTTCCTAAACAGGGGTTATTTGGACAAAAAGTTGGGGCTTCTGAGGGCCCAGATGAACGAGATGGGCATCTCCACCGAGCTGCGCGGCTGGGCGTATGCAACGCCCCCGGTCAAACCTGCGAGGAACATTCCTTTACCGGTCAGCGAGCTCGCAGGGAGGTACTGTCCCACGATGAGGGACGTATATCTGAAGCGTGTGCTCCGCGTTCAACCACCCCACAACTTCAAGGCGTTCCGAGGAATAGCTTACCACAGGGTCATATCAGAGACCATAACTGAATGCAAGCGGTTTCTGTATGAGAGAGGAGTAGTCTCAGGGTCGACCTTCTACGAGGTGATGTCAGTCAAAGTCCCTTTTCTTTTAGAACGTTTAATGGACGAGGTTAAGCGACGCATCGGCGATGTCAGCGATGAGGAATACAAGATTGTTTATGAGGGTGCCGCTATGCTGTATAAATACATCCTGATAGACATCGCGTATTCAATAAATCAGACGCTTTCCCGATTTCCTCACTCAGAGGTCGATTCACTAGTCGGAGAGGCCATCCCACCCATAACCGAAATGAAGGTGGACGGAAGCTTGATCGGTCTCAGTCGGGAGCTTTCAGTTGACCTATACGCGCCTTCGAACGCCGTAATTGACGTTAAGACCGGCGACGTGAGGCCCTTTCACAGATACGCTCCAACAGGTTATGCACTCGCTATCGAGGCCGACAAGGGTATTCCTATCGACATAGGAATAACAGCTTACCTTTCCATCGGGGGGACGGGTGTGCCGAGCTTCTCGGTTGATGCATTCGTGATTAGCGACGAACTCCGGCGTGAGTTCCTCGAACTGAGGGACGAGGCGCAGCTCCTCGTTGCGAGAGCCGTCGATCCCGGGATGCCCTCCGTTTGCCCTGAGAATTGTCCCTACTTTTCTCACTGCCATGGTGAGGAGTGAGTGCGAAGCCTAATGGTGAATGAACCGGGTAGCTTCATCGGGGCGAAGCGGGACAGATTGGTCGTCAAACGGGGAGGCAACGTCGTTGTTGAGATCGCCGCATCACAGCTATCATGCGTGTACATCGCTACCAGAGGCTCTACCTTGTCATGTTCCGCTATGCGACTGTTGCTCCGGAATCACGTTAACGTAGTAGTTCTCGACGGAAGCGGTCGACCTGTCGGCAGGCTAATGCCTTTCATCAAGAGAGGGCTAAGGACAGTTGAGGAGCAGATTTCCGCGGTCAGAGACGAGAGGGGAACAAGGTTGGCGAAGAGCTTCGCTGTAGCTAAAGTCACGAATCAGGCTAACCTGTTGAGGTCGTTGTCTTATAACAGAAGGACGAGTTCGCTAAACTTAGCGGATGAGCTTTATGACCTCTCAATCAAGGTGAGGAGAAACGTCAAACCGATCCAGGAGTTGGCTGGAGACCTGGCAGCCATTAGACAAGAGGTCGTGCGGCTCGAAGCTGAAGCGGCTGAAATCTACTGGTCCGGGATAGCTTCAGTTTTGAGGGAGATGGGCATAGACTTCCCAGGGAGGAAGAAGAGGTTTGAGAACCCTGACGACCCGATGAACATGGTGTTGAATTATGGGTACGGAATATTGGCTACACGTTGCACGCTCTCCCTTGAGTTAGCTGGTCTCGACCCCTTCAGAGGGTTCTTGCACGTGAACTCCCCGCGAAGGCCATCGCTCGCCATGGACGTTATGGAGGAGTTCAGACAGTCTGTAGTCGATAGGGCAGCGCTCAAGGTGTTGAGAGAAAATGGGAAAGAGATAGTGAAGGGCAGGGAGCTCAAACGAGAGGCGAGAAAAACGGTACTTCAGGCTGTAACCGAGAGGTTTCGACAAAAGGTCACCTTTAGGGATAGGTCGCTTCCGATAGAGCATCACATTCTCCTTCAGGCTCGCAGGATCGCAGTTTACCTTCTCAGGAAGTCCGAAGAGTACCACGGTTTCGTAGAGAGGTAAGGAATGAGGACGCTTGTTATTTATGATATAAGCGATGATAGAATAAGGAACGCTGTTGCGGAAGTATGCAAAGACTTTGGTTTGTCTAGGATTCAGAGGAGTGCGTTCTTAGGGCTACTTCCAAGCGGTAAAAGGAAGGATTTGATCGAGAAGCTTTCGAGAGTCCTAGGGGAGTCTGCGGGGAACATCCAGATATTCGTTATTTGCAACGCAGACCTCTCGCTCAGAACGATCATCGGAATCGAGTATTATGAAGAGGAAGGGGCTGACATAGTTATTTGAGTGAAGACGAGCATCCCCTGATACCAGTCTCCCTGATAAGGCAGTTCTATTACTGTCCACGAATAGTGTACTTCTCTCAGGTTTTGGGGTTGAGGGAGATGACTACAGAACTGATGAAGGCAGGGAAGGAGGAACACGCGAAGGAGGAGGACAGGGACTCCCGAAGGAAGAGAGTCCAGCTCGGAGGTGAGAGGTATCACCGGCTACACCTCAGGTCCGAGAGGCTCGGACTAGAGGGGGTCGTCGATATGGTGATCGAGAACAAAGGGTTGGTGGTCGTGGAGAGGAAGTATGCTGAGCGTCCTAGGCGGCCTCTAAAGGGCCATTATTATCAGGTGGTCGCGTATGCGATGCTCGTCGAGTCCGAGTGCGGCAGGCCCGTCAGGAAGGGGAGGATCGTATACCTCAAGTCGAGGGCCAGCATCGAGTTCGAGATTACCGATGAGATGAGAAGACACGTACTCTGGGCCGTCAAGAGGATCAAAGAGATAGTCGAGGAGGAGGTTATACCGCCGTACAGTCCGAGACCGGGGTGCAGGACATGCGGTTATCGGTCTGTTTGCCTATATGTTTAAATTGTCGTTTTTCTCTTTAAATATCGCGCCCCAGAAAGGGCGGCATCGCAGAATCCCAGACGGGGATTGGCTCGGGACGGCGTGGGGAGCGGAAAATCGGCTCGGAACCTCACGAAGAGGATTGAAAG